>JAZUBL010000052.1:0-16617 GCA_045638545.1 Acutalibacteraceae bacterium
ACCGCTTGGCCTCCGACTTTCCCATCTCCTGCCGCAGTGCTTCTCTCGCCTCCAACGACATGGATGTTCCCATCTGCTGCTGAATCGCATCCACCGTATCGCCCGCCGCCGTTTGCATCAGGGCAAAAGACAACAGCGTAATGCCGAACAGAATCGGAACCAGCTGTAATAGTCGCTTAACAACATACCGCCAAATAATAACACGCCTCCAATTGCGAAATGCTTAACTTATTTCTGTGCGCTTACAACGAAGGTTCTTGCATAGAATTCTTCTTCGTTGTCTTTCTCTACCAGCACATGGTCGTAGAGTTCTACGTTAAAAATGTGTGCGCCAAGAGAGCAGAGTGCATCAAAATCCCATGCAGGTCTCTTCTGCTTGCTCAGCGGAAGATCCAGCGCAATGCGGTTGATCACTTCCGGATCAACGCTCTTAATGTATTTTTTATGCATACGGTCAGACTCTTCTCTCAGTTCTTTCACAGCTACACCGTAGTCTGCGTCAAAACGATCCAGATAGAAGTTACCGTCAAAGTTTACGATGCGGCCGCCGTGACGAAGCACGCGGAGCCACTCTTTATAAGCTTTTTCCGGTTTTTCCAGGCACCACATAACGTTGCGGGAAATAACCAGATCGAAGCTTTCATCTTCAAATTCCAGGTTCTGTGCATCCATGCGCTTGAATTCGATATCCTGACGCATCAATTCTGCATTTTTCTTTGCATTGGCAACCATCTCATCAGAGTAGTCAACGCCAACTACTTCGTGGCCGCACTGGGACATGAGAATCGAGAAAAATCCAGGACCGCAGCCAATATCCAGCACTCTGAGGCGCTCACCTTCCGGTGCATAACGCATAATAGTATTGACCCAGCGAATTCTGTTCGGATCTTCCAGTTCTTCCATATTATGTTCAGAGTAGCCTTCTGCTCGCAGATTCCAGTAATTTCTGATATTCTCTAATTGTGTCAATTGAAAAACCCCCTAGAATTTAATTTCATGTTATTCTATTACTTCACGCATCGGCACAGTTTGCTGATGCAGTGCTTTTTGCTTTTTATGAGCCTTGATTTTTTTTCGAAGGCTGCTTTTCCAGTAAAAAATGCCAAGGCACAACGATGTAGTAGCCCATGTGATCGGATAACAGACAGCCACTGCGCCAATACTTTGCCAGATCGGTACAAAGATAAACAACAGCGCCACACGCAGTCCGCACATATTGGCGATTACAATGATCATCGGTACGGCAGAATTGCCGGAGCCGCGGATGGTACCGGAAAAGACTTCCAGAAATACATAAATAAAGTACAGCGGCACTGTCACAACAATGATCTCAATACCGCAGTTGATAATGCCAACATCAGGGTTCAGAATACCGAAGGCCTGTCTTGCAAAGATAAAAACAAAGGCAGACATCAGCAAACTGAACGCAATACCGAAAATCAGGCTGAGCCGGATCCCTTTGCTGACGCGGTCATAATGTTCGGCGCCAACATTCTGTCCGGTAAATGTGGTGATCGTCTGACCAAATGCCACGATTGGCAGATAAATCAGCAGTTCCACTTCAAAGTATGCCGTAAATGCAGAAATCGCATCCGGACCAAAGCTGTTAATGTGATACTGCACCACCATATTGGAAAGTGTGATCACGATGGACTGCACACCGGCCGGAATGCCTACGCGGAAAATTCTGCGAAGCATTTCTTTGCGAATACGCATCTGACTGATCCGCAGGCGATACGGTTTTTTACACACAAACAGGTGCGTCATTACCAGAACCGCCGGAATCGTCTGCGTGACCAGCGTAGCACAGGCTACACCGGCTACACCCCACTGAAATACCGCTACAAACAGGAAATCCAGCAGTACATTCATCACACCGCCGATGGTCAGGTAAATCAATGGATCTCTGGAATTTCCTGATGCCCGCAGAATTCCTGATCCCATATTGTAAAGAATCAGGGATGGGAGACTTAAGAAGTAAATCCGTATGTAGGTCACTGCCATGTCCAGAATCTCCAGCGGCGTGTTCATCAGCGCCAGAATCCACGGTGCCGTGATAATACCGGTCACCGCCAGCACTACGCCGCCAATGGCACCAAGCGAAACAGCTGTATGCACAGCCTGCCGCAGTTTCCTGTAATTTCGTTGTCCAAAGAAAAGGGAAACTACAACGCCGGAGCCTACCGCCATGCCGGTGAAAAAACCAACCAGCAGCGTAACAATCAAACTGCTTGCGCCAACGGCTGACATTGCATTTTTATCTGTTACGAAATTTCCGACAAAGAATACGTCAACTGCATTGTACAGCTGCTGGATGAGACTGCTGCCCAGCAGCGGCAGTGCAAAAAAGAGCAGCTTGCGCCAAATTGATCCTGTTGTCAGATCATTTCGCTGTTTTTTTATCGAAACGGTCCGCATCATTACACCTCTTCTGGTCTTTTCATACAAAACCTACTTCTTTATCCACAGTTATTATTATACCATTTTCCCTGTTCTCTTCCTAAACATTTTTTAAAAAAAGTTCATGCTAATCGACTAATTTTTCTCATTAGCTATTAAAATTCTTTTAATTGAGAAAATTTAATCATCCTCTTTTTGCATGTTTTCTCATTAAAAACTGCAAAATCCCAAAAAGAAAAGCAGCCTGCTGCCAGGCCGCTTTCTATCTTTCAGGCTATCTGATTGTTCTGCGGATCAAATATTACTGTGAGATTTTCCGTTTTCAGTTCCAGAATTCTCCCCGCTTCATCTGCTGTAATCTGAAATGCTTCTCCATTGACGGAACCGGAAAACACGTTTTCTCCCACCGATTCCAGCCTTTCATAAGCCTGTGCACTGTTGAGAATATCCGCAATCTGCAGAAAACAACAGGACAATGGCAGCGTTTCTTTCTGGACTGTATATTCCATCCCATCATACAGCAATGACGCCTCCGTTCCGTTTTGTCTATACTGCAAACCGTTCATCGAACCGGATTCTGTCACCGTTATTTCTGTTTTCTGTGCCAGATTATGGAAAACGTAGCATTCCCAGTTTTGCTCTCCCATCTGGAGTACAGCCGGACAGTCAAATGTCAGCTGCAATTCCTCCGGCTTCACTGTTTTGGAAAAGAAGCCTTCTCCGCAGCCGCAAAGCAGAAAACACAGCACCGGAATTATCGCAGAAACAAGCCATTTTCTCATGCAATCACCTGTTACTCAAATTCTGAGAACAGCTCTGCCATTGCCTCCACCATCTGGGTTGGCGTCATACCGCGCTGTGAGTACCGTGATGCACAGAGATCACCGGCTCTGCCGTGGAGATATACACCACAGTAAGCCGCTGCAAAAGCCGGAATTCCCTGTGCACACAGGCCGGCGATCAAACCGGCAAGTACGTCACCGCTGCCGCCTTTTGCCATGCCGGCATTGCCGGTGGTATTGTAGGCAACCTTGCCCCATGTAAGAGACAGTTCTTCGTTGGAAATACTGCAGTCCGGATGAACGATCAGTGTATTATGGCCTTTCAGCACCAATGTTACACCGTACTCTGCCGCAAATGCTTTCGCAGTCCCTATACGGTCTGCTTCCACTTCTTTTGTGGAAATCCCCATCAGCCGTGCCATTTCACCGGGATGTGGTGTGAGGATAACCGGCACTGCTGCCGCTCTCAGTATATCTATATTCCTGGCAACAGCATTTATGCCGTCTGCATCGAGAATCAGAGGTATACGGGATTTCTGGATCAGCGTGTAAACCAGTTCATCAGTCAGTGCACTTTGACCCAGTCCACAGCCGATCAGGCAGGCAGTTGCTTTCTCCTGTTTCTCCAGGATAAGGGAAAGCGAAGCTTCCGGATAATCCGGCGAAAGCACCGTATACACGGGTTCAATGACGTTAGAGGCCACGATTGGATAGATAGAACGCGGCAGCGCAACGTCTACAATACCAACGCCGGAACGAACTGCCGCAGAAGCTGCCAGCACCGCAGCACCTGCCATGCCTTCACTACCGCACACTGCCAGCAGACGGCCGTAAGTTCCCTTGTTGCTTTCCGGATCACGAGGTTTCAAAACGGCCTTTATATCCTCCGCATCGGTCATGAAAATATCGTAAGCCTGCTCCTGCACGCATTTTTTACCAATGCCAACCTGAGACAGTTTGATCTCACCGCATTCATACTTAGCCGGGCGGAACAGATGCACCGGCTTTAAAGTTGTAAATGTCACCGTTGCATCTGCTTTGATATGAACACCGGATACAGCGCCGCTGTCACCATTCAGGCCGCTTGGAATATCCACAGCAATCACGTCTGCGTCTGAAGCATTGACTGCCGCAAATACAGGCTGCAATTTCTCACTGACTTCTCCGTGAAATCCAATGCCGTACACTGCATCTACCAGAATATCCGCACTTTGAATGGAAAGCTGTACATCGGCCGGATCATCCTGCAGGCTGTATACTTTTACAGAAGTATCACGAAGATCTGCTAGCTTCTGCTTTGCCAGCTCCGTTACAGGAAGACCATCTACAAGAAGAACTGTCATGGAACCACAGATGTCGCACAAACGCTGGGCAACAACAAAACCATCGCCGCCATTGTTGCCTTTGCCGCATAAAATCACAATGCGCTTTTCATCCAGATCGTAACGGTCACGGATAAATCCCGCCACCGCTGCACCGGCAGTATCCATCAGGTCGGAATAGGAACAGCCGGACATTACAGCCCGCTCTTCCAGTGTGCGCATCTGCTGACAGGTCAATACTTTCATGGCAGTCTCCTTTTCTATATCTGTCTTTTAGATTCTGTTTTCTTTTTCTGCAAGTTTCTTCATTTTGCCAGCCAGGCCTTTGCCCATCTGGTTTTTGCGCAGTCTCCACTGCCAGTTCAGACCCATTGTGGATGGGAAATTCATGCGGGCATCGTTATCGAGGCAGAGCAGATCCTGTGCCTGGAAAATTACAGTTCTGCCAACGCCGCTGTATGCTTTCTTCAACATACCCCAAGGAATCTGTTCAATTGTTTTGACACCAAGATAATTCATGGTGTAATTCTGTACCCAATCGTTCTGGTTTTTAAAGTAACCAAGAATGGTCTCGTTATCATGAGTACCGCCGTAAACAATAGTGTTCTCGGTGTAATTCTCCGGGAAGTGGTCGTTATTCGGGTCACCGTTAAAACCAAACTGCATGATCTTCATACCAGGATAGTCGTTCTGGCTGCGCAGCTTTACAACTGCATCTACTACAACGCCAAGGTCTTCTGCAATAATGCGGCCGCTGTCTACAACGCTGTTGATTGCTTCTGTCAGCTTCTTGCCAGGGCCCTTTCTATAAATACCATTGCGTGCTGTGTCATCTTTAGCCGGAATTGCAAAATAGCGCACTACGCCGATAAAATGGTCAATGCGGATAAAATCATACAGGCGGGAAGCATAACGCATACGCTTCTTCCACCATGCAAAACCATCTGCTTCCATTGCTTTCCAGTCATACAGCGGGTTGCCCCAGAGCTGGCCATCTGCAGAGAAGTCATCCGGCGGAACACCGGCAACCTTTTTCGGTGCCAGTTTCTTGTCCAGTTGGAACAGATGTGGGTTCACCCAAACGTCTGCGCTGTCCATTGCAAGGTAGATCGGAATATCGCCGATAATACGGATACCGTTATCATGTGCGTATGTCAGCATAGCATCCCATTGGGAGTAGAACTTGTACTGGCAGAATTTCCAGAAGTTAATCTCCTCTTTCAGCAGATCGCTGTAACGCTGCATTGCTTCCTGCTCACGCATTTTAATATCCTTTGGCCACTCCTGCCAGGATTTATATTTGAAGTAATTTTTTAACGCCATAAACAGGGTGTAATTTTCCAGCCAGCCTACGTTGGTCTCGCAGAAGATCTTGTAGGATTCTGTTTCCTGGTGCTTGCTGTTGGCAAATGCTTTGCGCAGCACGTCAAAACGGCCATTATAAATCATGCCGTAGTTTACGTGTGTGCAGTCTTCCTGCCATTTATATTTTGTCACGTCGCGCTTTGTCAGCAGGCCTTCTTCAATGAGCATATCAAGATCAATAAAATATGGATTGCCTGCGAATGCAGAGTAGGACTGGTACGGGCTGTCACCATAGCTGGTTGGGCCTACCGGCAGTACCTGCCAGTACTTCTGGCCGGCACTTTTTAAAAAGTCGATAAAACGGTATGCCTCAGCGCCCATTGTACCGATGCCGTAGTTGGATGGAAGGCTGCTGATGTGCAGAAGCACACCTGCGCCTCTTTCATGTATTTTTTTCTCTTTTGCAGAGCCCATAATAGTGTCACCTCTAATAGTGGTTTTGTTACTTTTTCACAACTTTAACAATAACAAAAATCATTTCCAATGTCAATATGTACACTTCCCAGAATTTCCCTTTCTGTAAAAAATCCTTGCTTGCAATCCGCAAAAATCCATGGTATAGTATAGATTAGTTCCTATATTAATTAGATATCCCGAAATGCGATGAAAAAGAAAAGTACCGTTTTACTGCCGAACAGAGAGAACCGGTCATGGGCTGAAAGCCGGTTTGCGGATAAGATTACGGGAAGTTCCCTTTGGAGCAGCATGGTTGAACGTTGATTCAGTAGATCATGCCGGTTTGTCCCCGTTAGCAGACACAATGCTGTTTGGCATAAGTGCCTGCATTTTGCAGGAATATGGGTGGTACCGCGGAGTTTTCTCGTCTTCGTCCCTGTTTGGGGCGAGGACGTTTTTTTATTTTGTTAACACTATTTTATATAGAGGAAAGGATGAATTCTAATGAAACAGCAACTGGAAAGCATTCGCGAGATTGCTTTAAAAGAGCTGGCAGAAACACAGGACCAGAAGGCGCTGGATGATCTGCGCGTTAAGTACCTTGGTAAAAAAGGTGAGCTGACAGCGATCCTCAAGCAGATGGGCAAGCTTTCTGCTGAAGAAAGACCGGTAATCGGTCAACTGGCAAACGAGGTGCGCAGCAGCATTGAAGACTGCCTTGCAGAGCGTGTAGAAGCACTGAAGGCACAGGCAATGAAGCTCCGCCTGGAAAATGAGAAGATCGACGTAACAATGCCTGGCACACCATGCGAAATGGGCCACAAGCACCCACTGTCCATCGTTCTCGACGAGATCAAGGAGATCTTCATCGGCATGGGCTTTGAAATCGTAGACGGTCCGGAAGTAGAACTGGATTACTACAACTTTGAGGCACTGAACATTCCAAAGGATCACCCTGCAAGAGATACACAGGATACTTTCTACATTAACGATAACATCGTACTGCGCACACAGACTTCCCCTGTACAGATCCGTACTATGGAAAATCAGAAGCCACCGGTACGCGTGATCTCCCCAGGCCGCGTTTACCGCTCTGACGCAGTAGACTCAACACACCCCCCACTGTTCCTCCAGATGGAAGGCCTTGTTGTTGATAAGGGCATCACCTTTGCAGACCTGAAGGGCACACTGGAAACTTTCGTAAAGCGTCTGTACGGTGAGGACTCCGTTGTTCGTTTTCGTCCGCACCACTTCCCATTCACAGAGCCATCTGCTGAAGTTGACGTACAGTGCTTCAACTGCCACGGCGAAGGCTGCCGTCTGTGCAAAAACGAAGGCTGGATCGAAATTCTCGGCTGCGGCATGGTTCACCCACAGGTTCTCCGCAACTGTGGTATTGATCCGGAAGAATACAGCGGTTTTGCGTTTGGTCTTGGACTGGAGCGTGTTACAATGCGCCGCTATACCATCGACGACCTGCGTCTCTTCTACGAAAACGACGTTCGCTTCCTGAAGCAATTTTAAGAGAAAGGAGTTTACTGCATTATGAATCTTTCTATGAGATGGCTCAACGAGTTTGTTGACGTATCTGTTGCGCCAAGAGAATTTTCCGAAGCAATGACTATGAGCGGTTCCAAAGTGGAAAGCTATGAAATCGAAGGCGCTGAGATCAGCAACGTTGTGACCGCTAAAATTGTAGACATCAAACCACACGAGGACTCCGATCATCTGGTAGTATGCCAGGTTGATATCGGCGCAGGTGAGCCGATCCAGATTGTAACAGGCGCTTCCAACCTGAAGGTTGGCGACGTTGTGCCTGCTGCTCTGCACAACTCCACTCTGCCAGGCGGCGTGAAGATCAAGAAGGGCAAGCTCCGCGGCGTAGAGAGCAACGGTATGCTCTGCTCCCTTGGCGAGCTTGGTCTGACAGTGAACGACTTCCCGAATGCAATTGAAAACGGTATTTTCGTTCTCGATGAGGAAGTTGAACTGGGCATGCCGATCTGCGAGGCAATCGGCTTCAACGATACAAAGGTTGAATTTGAAATTACATCCAACAGACCGGACTGCTTCTCCGTGATCGGTCTGGCACGTGAAGCAGCAGCTACTTTTAATAAGGAACTGAAGCTCCACACACCAGTTGTAAAGGGCGGCCACGGCTCCTGCAAGGACCTGCTGGACGTTGCAATTGAAGCACCGGAACTGTGCTCCGTTTACAGCGCAAAGGTTGTAAAGAACGTTCGTGTAAAGCCATCCCCACGCTGGATGCGTGAGCGTCTCCGCGCAATGGGCGTTCGTCCAATCAACAACATCGTTGACATTACAAACTATGTAATGCTGGAGTACGGCCAGCCAATGCACGCATTTGACCTGCGTTTCATCGACGAAAGCAAGATCCGTGTTCGTCTGGCAAAGGAAGGCGAGACTATTACAACACTGGACGGCGTAGAGCGCAAGCTGGCTGCTGACAACCTGGTAATTGCTGACGCTAACAAGCCGGTTGCAATCGCTGGCGTTATGGGCGGCGAATACAGCGGCATTATGGACGACACAACTACCATCGTATTTGAGTCTGCCTGCTTTGACGGCGCTTCCGTTCGTACAACTGCAAGAGACCACGGTATGCGTACAGACTCCTCCTCCCGCTTTGAGAAGGGTCTTGATTTCCACAACTGCATTCCTGCACTGGAGCGTGCTTGCGAGCTCGTTGAGCTCCTCGATGCCGGTGACGTAATGGATGACATCATCCTGGACGATAAGTCCACAGAAAACCAGGTTGTAATTCCGCTGAACGCAGAGTGGGTTAACAATTTCCTGGCAACAGAGCTCTCTGAGGACGAAATGAAGGCAATCCTCACAAAGATCGATTGCAAGTTCGACGGCAACAACATTCTCGTTCCAACTTTCCGTCCTGACCTTCTGGACAAGTGTGACATCGCAGAAGAAATCGTTCGCTTCTACGGCTACAACAACGTACCTTCCACAGCAGTCAGCGGCGGCGCACAGGGCAAGTACTCTGCACGTCAGAAGTTCGACGCTGAGATCTCCCGCACTATGCTGGCACTTGGTCTCAATGAGATCATGACATACTCCTTCATCAGTCCAAAGTACTATGACAAGATCCTCATGCCGCAGGACAGCGAACTGCGCAATTCTGTTGTGATCTCCAACCCACTGGGTGAAGATACCAGCATCATGCGTACTGTTGCACTGCCTTCCATGATGGAAACTCTGGCAAGAAACTACCACAACCGTAACGAAGAAGCTGCACTCTTTGAGCTGGCTTCCGAGTACATCCCAACTACACCAGACCAGCTCCCTGTGGAGAAGACAACTCTCATCGGCGGTCTCTACGGCAAGAAAGCTGACTTCTTCACTGTAAAGGGCATTGTAGAGCAGCTGTTCAAGAACCTGTCTGTATACGGTTGTGAGTTTGAGGCTTCCTCCGATGAATTCGCTTACCACCCAGGCAGATGCGCTGTGATTACAAAGGACGGCGTTCGCGTTGGTGTTCTGGGCGAAGTTCACCCAATGGCTGCTGAAAACTACAAGATGGACTGCCGTGTTGTTTCCTTCTCTCTCGACGCTGACAAGCTGTTTGAAATTGCAGAACCGGAAAAGACATACACTCCACTGCCAAAGTTCCCTGCAGTTACCCGTGACCTTGCACTCCTCTGTGACGAGAACATGACTGTTCGCACACTGGAAAAGGCAATCATCAAGGGTGCAGGCACTTATCTCGAGCACATCAAGCTGTTTGACGTTTACCAGGGCGCACAGATTGAAGCAGGCAAAAAGAGCGTTGCGTTCAGCGTAACACTCCGCTCCGCAGAATCCACTCTGACAGACGAAATTTCCAACCGCGTTGTTGCCGATATTATGGCAGAACTGGAAAAAACAGGCGCTGTTCTTCGCTCCTAATTTTATTTAAGCCTTGTATTTCTTACAATTTTGTTGTATGATAATATAAATAGGTTTTCAGAACCCGGAGGTGTGATATATGGACATGACAATGACATTTTCCTTCAATGATAATCATGATGCAGATATTAAAAATACACTGCTCATCGTATATAATGCATTGAAAGAGAAAGGCTATAACCCAATCAATCAGATCGTTGGTTATATTCTTTCTGAAGACCCAACATATATTACAACACATAACAATGCACGCAGCCTCATCCGTAAAATTGACCGCGATGAACTGCTGCAGATTTTAGTGAAGTCATATCTGAAGGGTTAATTGGAAAAGCTATTGTGCCATTTTACGGGCATAATAGCTTTTGTTAATACGAGTAAGCGTTTGGCAGAGTGAAAGGAGATAGTTTGAATGAGTGCACAGAAGAATACATTCCCAATGTACAAAGAGAAACCACTGGTTCGCAGCGGCGATACCATTTACTATGGCAGCATGCAGGATCCTTACGTGATCAAGATGACTGTTAAGAGCTATAAAAAGGTTGGCAATGAAGATGTTGCAGATAAAATTGCAATTCAGCTGCTTTCCACCGATATGAACCTGAGCCCACGCAAGCAGGTTGTAAAGTCCAGCGAAAAGAACGGTCTGTTCCTGGCAATGGACATTGCAGAAGCATGGCTGGAGCGCAGCCTTTCTCAGGCAGAAAAAGATCAGGCTTAACCTTTGCATAAAAAAATCCCGGTGTCACATTGGTGCACCGGGATTTTTTCTGCGCATTTTACACAAACAGCTTCATTAAAGTTATGCATAAAACTTGATTTGTAATTTTAACAGATTCAATTAAATAAAAAAAGACGGTGACCCGCTTTGGCAGGCCGCCGTCTTTTCAATTACAGAGCTTTCTTTACGTTGTTGATGAACTTCAGGTCAGATGGCTTCAGAGTCATAGCTGCGCCCTGTGGGTTCTGGCCTGGCTTTGTTACGATCACTTCGATCTTTGTACCTGGCTCCAGATCGCCGCCAAATACCTTTCTGATAAAGCCAAAGAATTCTGGATGATTGCCTGTGAACTCGCTCTTGGAGTCCCAAACCTTTTTCAGTGCAAATGGATTCAGCATAGTTAAAATTCTCCTTTGAATTAAAATTCCTTCTAAACAGTTTATGTATTCTGTATATAGAATATACCATAAACCGACAATCTTTTGCAAGCGATAAACGAAAAAAGGAAGCACTTTTTCAAGTACTTCCTTTTCTATCATATACTTACACCTTACCGATATCGCGGCGGTAGTGTACGCCTTCAAACTGGATCTTTTCCACTGCAGCGTATGCGTTTGCCAGTGCTTCTTCCAGATCCTTACCCATAGCTGTTACACCAAGTACACGGCCGCCGTTTGTGTAGAACTTGCCGTCCTTCTTCACTGTACCAGCATGGTATACAGTTGCGCCTTCAACCTGGCCATTGTCGTCCATACCGAACATTTCAATGCCCTTCTTGTATTCCTGCGGATAACCGCCGGAAGCCATAACAACGCAGGCTGCAGTCTCTTCAGACCACTCAATGTTCACATCTGCCAGAGTTTCGTCTGCACATGCAACGATGATGTCTACCAGATCTGTCTTCAGTCTTGGCAGAACAACCTGTGTTTCCGGATCACCGAAGCGAGCATTGTACTCAATCACCTTCGGGCCGTTTGGTGTCAGCATCAGGCCAAAGTAGAGACAACCCTTGAATGGTCTGCCCTCTTTGTTCATTGCTTCCATTGTTGGAATGAAGATAGTATCGTAACACTCTTTTGCCATTGCCTCATCATAGAATGGGTTCGGGCTGATTGTACCCATACCGCCTGTATTGAGGCCCTGGGCGTTGTCCAGTGCACGTTTGTGGTCTTTAGAGGAAACCATTGGTACCAGTGTCTTACCGTCTGTAAATGCCAGTACGGAAACCTCAGGGCCTGTGATGAACTCTTCTACAACGATCTTGTTGCCGGAAGCGCCGAATACCTTGTCTTCCATAATGGAGTTTACAGCATCTACAGCTTCTTCAAAGTTCTGTGCAATAATAACACCCTTGCCCAGTGCAAGGCCGTCTGCCTTTACAACGATTGGGAATACGTTGTTCTTCTCGATAAAATCGATTGCATCCTTGGAGTTATCAAATACATCATATCCAGCTGTTGGAATGTTGTACTTCTTCATCAGATCCTTAGAGAATACTTTACTTGCTTCGATGATTGCTGCTGCTGCGTTTGGACCAAATGCCTTGATGCCTGCTGCTTCTACAGCGTCAACCATGCCTGCTGCCAGCGGATCATCCGGTGCTACGAAAACGAGATCGATCTGGTTTTCTTTTGCAAATGTAACAACACCGTCGATGTCCATTGCTTTAATATCTACGCACTCTGCATCGCAGGAAATACCGCCATTACCTGGTGCACAGTACAGCTTTTCCAGTTTTGGGCTTTCCAGCAGCTTACGAACGATCGCATGCTCGCGGCCGCCGCCGCCAACTACTAAAATTTTCATCGCTTTATCCTCCGGTATTAGTGATGGAACAGACGGCAGCCTGTAAATGCCATTGCAATATTGTACTTGTTGCAGGTCTCGATTACGTTATCATCACGAATGGAGCCGCCTGCCTGTGCAATGAATTCAACACCGCTGCGGTGTGCGCGTTCAATGTTGTCGCCAAATGGGAAGAATGCGTCGGAACCGAGGGATACGCCGCCCTGCTCTGCCAGCCATGCCTTCTTCTCTTCACGAGTGAGAACTTCCGGCTTTACGTCGAAGAACAGTTCCCATGTGCCGTCTGCCAGTACGTCTTCGTAATCGTCAGAAATGTAAACGTCGATAGTATTATCTCTGTCTGGACGACGGATATCAGCTCTGAATGGGAGACCCATTACTTTTGGATGCTGACGGAGGAGCCAGTTGTCTGCCTTGCTGCCTGCCAGACGTGTGCAGTGGATTCTGGACTGCTGACCAGCACCGATACCGATTGCCTGGCCGTCCTTTGCATAGCAAACGGAGTTGGACTGGGTGTACTTCAGTGTAATGAGAGCGATCAGCAGGTCGCGCTTTGCATCCTCTGTGATATTCTTATTCTCTGTTACAATGTTAGCCAGCATTTCTTCGTTGATCTCGATCTCGTTTCTACCCTGCTCAAAAGTAATGCCGAATACGTCCTTGCACTCTGTTGGCTCTGGCTTGTATGCAGGATCGATCTGAATTACATTGTAAGTGCCCTTACGCTTTGTCTTGAGGATCTCCAGTGCTTCGTCTGTGTAAGATGGAGCGATGATACCGTCGGAAACTTCTCTTGCCAGCAGAGTTGCTGTTGCTGCGTCACACTCGTCGGAGAGCGCTACGAAGTCACCGAAAGAAGACATACGGTCTGCGCCTCTTGCTCTTGCATATGCAGTAGCCATTGGTGTCAGTTCCAGGTCGTCTACAAAGTAGATCTTCTTCAGTGTATCAGAAAGCGGTACTGCAACTGCAGCGCCTGCAGGGCTTACGTGCTTGAAAGAAGCTGCTGCCGGAAGGCCGGTTGCTTCCTTCAGCTCTTTTACCAGCTGCCAGCTGTTGAATGCGTCCAGCAGGTTGATGTAGCCTGGGTTGCCGTTGAGTACAGTGATTGGAAGGTCACTGCCGTCTTTCATAAAAATACTGGATGGTTTCTGGTTTGGGTTGCATCCATATTTCAGCATCATTTTGTTTGCCATTCTTTTTTCCTCCGATTACTGATTTTTATTTACGATTCTTGTCTCTACATCGCCTGTATTCAGGTCAATATAGCGTGTGAAAAGAGATACCTTATTTTCTGCATTGAGTGCATTCCAGACAGTGTTTGTGAAAGTATCAATATCGCCTTCCAGCTTTACACGAACAGGCTCACCCTCAAAAGATGGGATCGGATTACCGTCGCACTTATAAGTGTGGATCAGGCGGCCTTCACCGTTGATTGGTTCTGCATACTCATAGAAATAACGGAGCGCAGCTTCTTCTCTGCCGCAGTCGCTCTTCAAAATGGAAAGCTTATAAGACATACCGCCTTCAACAATTACTTCGCCGGAGATTCTTGGTGTAAAGTTCGGGCCGTCCGGCTCAAAAGTACGGGAGCGAAGTGCTTCTTCAAAAGTTCTGCCGGTCTTCAGGTAGTTGTAAACGGTATCTGTCTGGTCACCGTTTGTTACAACAGTTGTTGTGCCAAGCACACGAACCGGTGCATAAATGATGAGAGACGGATCAGTCAGCTTGGATTCATCAAAAGCCTTTGTGCGGATGCCTTCGCCGTCCTCTTCGAAAATACGGTTGCGGCTGTTCTCGCTGCGGCCCATGATGAAGTAAGCAATCACTGCGGAGTTGCCGTCTTCGCTCTTACCAATCAGAACACCTCTGCCCGGATACGCGTTTCCGCCGAGATATTCAGTAATATTTTTAAGCTCCATTTCAAATAGCCTCTTTTCTTTCAGAATACCAGTGATATTTATTCTACAATAAATACTTTATTGTCTTTCACTTCCAGTTTGCCCTGGCAGTACAAAGACACCGCCTTTGGCAGGATTTTCCACTCTGCCTGCTCCATAATGCGCTTCTGCAGTGTTTCCGGTGTGTCGTTATCGAGAACGTCTACAGCCTTCTGCAGAATGATCGGGCCGCCGTCACAGATCTCATTGACAAAGTGAACAGTAGCACCGCTTACCTTTACGCCTTTTGCCAGCGCAGCTTCATGCACGCGGAGGCCATAGAAGCCTTCGCCGCAGAAAGATGGAATCAGGGATGGATGAACGTTGATCATTCTGTTTGCAAATCTGCGGATCACACGCTCGCTGATAATGGTCATAAAACCTGCCAGAACGATCAAATCAATGTTGTGTTTTTCCAGCGTAGCAATCAGCGCTTCGTCATAAGCTTCCATTGTTGCAAAGTCCTTGCGAACAAGTACTTCTGTTGGAATCTCTGCCTTTGCTGCGCGCTCCAGCGCATAAACGCCAGGCTTGCTTGCGAGAACACAGGCAATTTTGCCGTTTACAATTTCACCTGCAGCCTGTGCATCGATCAGTGCCTGCAGGTTTGTGCCGCCGCCGGAAACAAGTACTGCAATATTCAGCATAACTCAACACCCTCATCGCCTGCTTCAACTGTGCCGATAATGTATGCCTTTTCGCCTGTGGATTCCAGCTGTGCCAGTGCCTTTTCAGCCTGGTCTGCAGGAACAACAACACACATACCAATGCCCATGTTGAAAGTATTGTACATATCATGCTCTGGAATATTGCCGATCTTCTGGATCAGTTCAAAGATTGGCAGTGTTGGGAAGGAATCCTTCTGGATCTTTGCTGTGCAGCCTTCCTTCATCATTCTTGGAATATTTTCATAGAAGCCGCCGCCTGTGATATGGGAAACAGCCTTAATATCGCAAACTTCCTGCAGTGCAGTAATAGAACGAACGTAAATCTTAGTTGGTGTCAGCAGAGACTCACCCAGTGTGCAGCCCAGTTCGTCGTAGTGCTTCTTCAGATTTTCCTCGTTTACGTCAAATACCTTACGAACAAGGGAGAAACCATTGGAGTGTACGCCGGAGGATGCCATACCGATGATCACATCGCCTGGCTCCATTTTGGAACCGTCAATGATCTTTTCCTTATCAACGATACCTACACAAAAACCTGCTACGTCGTATTCATCTTCCGGATAGAAGCCTGGCATTTCAGCAGTCTCGCCGCCGATCAGTGCACAGTTAGACTGTACGCAGCCATCTGCAACGCCGGAAACGATCTCTGCTACACGCTCAGGGGTATTCTTGCCAACTGCAAGGTAGTCCAGGAAGAACAGTGGCTGTGCACCGCAGCAAACAACGTCGTTGGAGCACATTGCAACACAGTCAATGCCGATAGTGTCGTGCTTGTCCATGAGGAATGCAAGGCGCAGCTTTGTGCCAACGCCGTCTGTGCCGGAAACAAGAACAGGCTCTTTCATGCCTGCAATGTTTGGCTGAAACAGGCCGCCGAAGCTGCCGATACCGGAGAGTACACCAGGAATCTTTGTACGGCCAACGTGTTCTTTCATCAGCTCAACAGCTTTGTAACCAGCTGTAACGTCAACGCCTGCTGCCTTATAGCTATCACTAAAACTTTTCATCATGAGTTTTTCCCTCTATCTTTCTAACAAAAATTACAGGGCTGCTACTGCATCCTGAATTGCTTTGTCTTTCTTCTGAACACCTGCGTCCATATCTGCCTTCATCTGCTGCAGCTTTGCTGCCAGAGTTTCGTCAGAGAGTGCCAGCATCTGTGCTGCCAGGATCGCTGCGGTGGCTGCACCGTCGATTGCAACAGTTGCTACAGGAATACCGCTTGGCATCTGTACAGTTGCCAGCAGTGCATCAAGACCGTCCAGTGTGGAGGACTTGATTGGAATACCGATAACAGGC
>JAZUBL010000053.1:0-32005 GCA_045638545.1 Acutalibacteraceae bacterium
CTTGCTTTAAAATTCAAAGTGTCGTATAATCTCCATATTCCTGAAGCAAGGAGGAACCATTATGAAGAAAAAAATCGGACTGTTATGCTGTGCCCTGCTGGTTTCTGCAGGCGTAATGGCAGGCTGCTTCGGCGGTGAGCCGGAAATCGACACAAGCGTGCCGCCAAGCATGACAGAAAACGTAACCGTTTCCACAATCTCTCTTCCGGGCGAAATAATTGAAGAAAAACACAAGCCGATTGAGAGCATAAACAGAACTGCCGTTCACGGCAGCATTACCGTCAACTATCCGCAGCTGATGGGCCTGACAGACGCTTCTGTAGAAGACTCTGCAAATGCGCACATCAAGCTGGATGCCGACAACTTTGCAAAGAAGTATCTGCGCGATCCATCCCAGTATGAGCCGGGCGAAATGACTGACACCATCATCCACCACGAGAATACCATCAGCATTGTTACTACAGGCACACTGGTAGAAAAAGCAGAGGAAGTTTCTGAAGTTGTATCTGACGACAATGACGATGACAGCAGCAGTGACGACAGCAAGGAAACAGCAATTCCGGAAAAAGAAAAGACCGAGATGGTCTACACCACAAACCTGAGCATCCTCACCGGCAAGCGTATTTCTACCGGTGTGCGTGAGCACGCTGCTGCCATGGCTGAGATGATCCTCAACGGCAACGCAATGATTCTGGAAACAGACAAGAAACTGCAGAACGAGATCACCAAGTATTTCCGTGACATGGGTCAGGAAAATCTCACTGCACTTCTCAAGTCCTGCGACTTTGTTACCGGCGAAGGCTACCCAAAGTGCTTCTCCTACTACATGGACGCAGACAGCGATGATATTGGTATTTACATTCCTGTTGGCGCAGAACTGGGCGATTATGCCATTGTTCTGGTCAATGCACAGAGCCTGATTTAATTTTCTGCGGGAATCCATATATTTTTTAAAAAAATATAGATTTCCTCGTGATTTTATTGCCAGACTATGGTACAATAAAACAGGTTGGATCTAAATAGTTCCATAAAGCAAGGGGGAAAGGAGGGATCCCTTGAAATTTAAGTGGGACAAAAAATATCTGCACATTGGCGTCACGGCATTTCTTGTCATTTTAGCCTGTGTGCTCAGCGTACTGATCATCTTCCGCTGGGACATCGTAACCGGATTGTTCGGCTGGGCGATCGGTATTCTGATGCCGATTATTTACGGCATTGTTATTGCCTTCCTGCTGGATCCATTCGTTCGCCTTACCAGGCGGCTTTATTTACGCATCTTCCGCAAAAAACTGGAAAAGATCAAAGACAAGCCCAAAAAGATCAAACGCCTTGACGCGTTAGTCCGGGCCATTGGCATTGTGCTTGCTATCCTCATCGTCTTAGGCGCTATCGTCGGTCTGATCATGCTGATCATTCCGCAGCTGATTAACAGCTTAAGTATGATGTTTGATAATATCCAGGTTTATGTCAACAACTTCACCGACTGGCTCAACGGCTTCATGTCCAGCGACTCCGCTATCGCAAGCGCGCTGCAGTCCTTTGTTGGTGAAGGCTTCAGTGAACTTGGCAAAATGTGGGATTCCACAATTATGCCAATGATTCAGGATTTCGCCGGCGAATTCGCTTCTGGCGCAATGGGTTTTGTAATGGCGTTCAAGGACATTATTCTTGGCCTTGTAATTGCAATTTACCTGATGCTCCAAAAGGAAAAATTCATCGGCCGCGTAAAAATGGTTCTTTATTCCTGCATGAAGAAAGAACGCGCAAACAAGCTGATCAACATTGGCTCCGATGCCAATAAGTACTTCGGCAACTACATCATCGGCCAGATTCTGGACTCCTTACTGGTTGGTGTTGTCTGCTTCATCGTTATGTCGATCTTCCAGTTCGACTATGCGCTGCTCATCAGCGTGGTTGTAGCAGTAACCAACATCATCCCATTCTTCGGTCCATTCATCGGCGGCATTCCAAGTGCATTCCTGCTGCTTCTGGTCGATCCGATTCAGTGTCTGATGTTCATCATCTGGATTCTGATTCTCCAGCAAATCGACGGCAATATCATCTGCCCGCTGATTCAGGGCAACCGTACCGGTATCAGCGGCTTCTGGGTTATTACATCCATCACCATCTTTGGTGGTTTGTTCGGCATCGTCGGCATTATTCTCGCTGTTCCATCCTGCGCCGTATTGTTAGTTATCATTCGCCGCAGAGTGGCAAGAGGCCTGAAGCGCCGCAAAATGGAATATGACCTCTCTGTGTATATGCACAAGGGCACCATTTTTGAAAGTGACGATGCTCAGATCGTGGTAGACGAGTCTCTGCCAACACCGATTAAGTCCATCACTGTACAGCGTCCGCCGGAAACACAAGAAAAACACCAGCCAAGCAAGTACGTGCAGTGGGCAAAGAAAAAGTTCCTGGAAATCCATGCAAAGCAGAAGGAAAAGAAGGGAAACAAGAAAAAATAAAGTCCGCAGCTCTGCGGCAAAAAAAGAAGGATTTCGTAGTTGCGGAATCCTTCTTTTTGTTGTGATTTTGCAGAGAATCCCGCAGCATCGCCGCGGGATTCTTCATCATTCATCACAGCGTATCCTGATCAGAAATCGGCAGCCCTGTTGCTTTCTCAACAAATAATAGAAAGAAACGCTGCTTTCAGTTGCGGAATCTTTCTTTTTGTTGTACAATAGAAACGTTTACGTTGGGTGTCCGAGATTTCGGACGCGCAGCCGGACAGCCGGCGCAGCCCATTCAGAGGTGCAGAGAACACTCTGCAGAAGATATGACAAAAATTGCTATGGGGTGAATTTTCTTTGACAACAAAGGACATCGCGTTTTTTAAAGAAACCGCGGCAGAAATTCTGACATCGGAATATGTGCAGCAGATGAAGCAGTATCCGCAGCACGGCAAAACAAACGCCCTGTGCCACATGGTGGCTGTGGCGTGGAAAGCCTATGAAATGGCTGTTGCATATGAAGCAAAAAAAGGCAGGTCACTGGACAAGCGCAGCATCATCCGCGGCGCACTGCTCCACGACCTGTTCCTGTACGACTGGCATGACCCGAATAACGGCCACAAACTCCACGGGTTCTCTCACCCATACACAGCGCTGGAAAACGCAGAAAAGCGTTTTGCACTGAACCGTATTGAGAGAAACATCATCAAGCGCCATATGTTCCCGTTTACACCGATCCCGCCAAAGTATAAGGAAAGCAAGCTGGTTTCCTTTGCGGATAAATACTGCTCTGCCATGGAGACCATTTACAGAAACCGCCACTGCGGCGCCTGTCATGTGTGTCCGCTGCACAAGAGCAACCTGAACGAGGATTACACCGGAGGTGACTGCTGATGGACGTTTTCCTTTGGATGGTAGACACCTGGCTGTGGTTTGTCGCCTGGAGCGTAGCCGGCTGGTGTTATGAGATGATCCTGTTCCGCTTTACGCAGCGGAAGTGGGTGCGCCGCGGCTTCCTGTTCGGTCCGTTCTGCCCGATTTACGGTACCGGCGCTATGGTGTTCTGGTACGGTCTGCAGTGGGTGCCGGCTGTCATCAGACCGAATATTCCGAATATCGTCGGCTCCATTGCCGTAGAGTGCGTGATCCTGTTCTTCATCGGCGGCATTGTTGCCTGCGCACTGGAGTACGCCACCGCAACAGCCCTGGAAAATATTTTCCACACCCGCTGGTGGGATTACGACAAAAACTGGGGCAACATCAAGGGCCGTATCGCACCGATCGGTTTTGTTGCATTCGGCTGCTTCTGCGCAGCAGTAATTGAACTGCTCCAGCCATGCGTTGTATGGGTTACCAATCAGATTCCGGACGTAGCACTGATCATCGCGGCAATTTCCTGCGGTGTATGGCTGGCGCTGGACTTCACCCTGACGCTGATCAAGCTGATCCGCAAAAAGAAAAGAGAAAATCTGGAAAAAGCAGCTGCTTCCAAATAACAAAAGCCTCCCCTGTGTGGGGAGGCTTCTTTTTATTTCAGCTTGAATGTTTTTGCACAATCGGTAAACGCTTTTGTGGAAAGGCCGTTTGTCGGCGCCGTATAGGTAATGCTGTAGGTGTAGTCGCCCTTATTGATGAGATACTGGCAGGAAGTCAGGTTCTGCTGATTATAATTGTAGCGGACCTCCAGGTACAGGGCAGCAACACCGTTGATTTTCGTGTTGGAAAACTTGGTGATCGCCGCTGTTTTGCCAAAAGCCTTCTGGAAATAAGAAGTAAAGTAAGACTTCTTATAGCGGAACAGCTGCTCATCGATCGGCTTGCACTGGATGTTGATGTTGGTCTTTTTGTCAGCAGGAACAAACAGCACCTGGTCATCCTTCTGGGAAGAAACTTTCCAGTTCTTCGGCAGCTTGATGGCATAGCGGTTCTCTGCATCTGTATAAGTCCGCTCATACAGGCGGCCGGTTCTGTCTGCCGGATTCTGATCCGGATCCAGCTCTTTTAAGGTCAGCACGCTCTTAACAGTGAAGCGGAAAAAGTCCTTGTTGCCGTCCAGCGCAGACCATGTGATGTTATAGTCATACGCACCGGCCATGAGGAACTGCACTACCGTGTATTTTCTGCCGTTCTCCCTGCAGGTAAAATACAGGCGGATACCGTGAATGCCGTTTGCCTTTACGCGCTTATATTCCAGCAGTTTAAACTCTTTAAAGCTGGCGGAATACGTCTTTTTGAAGTCTGCTTCTGTATAAGCCAGCAGATTCGGGTCTGCCTTCTGTCGCTTGATCTCCACAGCGCGGTTGCCATTTGGCGACAGATACAGTACGGTATTGACGTCCGTTTTCTCCTTGTCCTCGATCCATCCATCCGGCAGCGTCATCTGGTAGTCTCTGTCCTGATTGGTATAAACGCCTTCCAGCGACAGACTCTCGCCGGAAGGATCTTTCTCCTCCGGAACTGTGCCTGTATCTTCCACCGCAGAAGAAGTCACCGCTGCGTCTTCAGAAACGACCGTATCAGAAGGTTCTGCATTACTGCTGCCGCAGGCTGTAAATACTGCCGTACCGCCTGCCAGCAGACACACCAGCGCAATGCGGGCAGCCCATGTTCGCAGTGTCACAGGGCGCCTCCTTATTCAGCAGTGCTTTCTGTACCGGAAGCATCATCCGGTGTGGAAGCTGGCATAATGGCTGTGCCGTCCGGGTCTGCAGGATTGAAGGAATCGCGAACGGAACCTGCAATCTGAGAAGCGCTGTCTGCTTTGTTTGCCGGTGCATTTACAGAAATTGTGTGCACGTTCTTGTCGTCGGTGTAGCTGTAAACATAGTTTACTTCTTCCACGGAGCGGTTTGTGAAGCTGACCAGATACTTGTAGGAAATATAGCCCTGACCGATATCGTAAGAGAAATCGGAAACGTTCAGCTCTGTAATGTCAGGACGCTTTGCCGCGATCTTTGTATAGGTAGTGTCCTGTGTTGCGGTGTTGTTCTGGGCAGAAAGCAGGCTGGATGCGGAAGAATCTTCTTTTGTGTAAGTGATCGCAATACCGTCTGCATTGTTGTAAAGCGCAGTTTCCACAGAAGAATACTGCTGGTTATAAGCAAAATCTGCCGGCAGTGCAAACGGAATGTGCTCCGGCTGCTTTACTTCCGGTGTGGAAACTGTGCTGGATGTAACTTCTTCTTCACTGCCGCCGCCACCGCAGCCGGTGAGGCCCATTGTCATTGTCATCGCTGCAGCCAGTGTAACAGCTGCAAGCGCTGCGATGCGTGTCCATTTCATAGGATTCATCTCCAAACTATGTAAAAAGTATATTTTCTGATTTTACAAAATTATAGCACGATGAATCTCGTTTGTCACCAGAAAACAGAGATTTTATCCTGCCACTGCCTGCAGCAGCGCCCCATAGTCCAGGTCGATGGTATCCTCGTCTGCCACATTCCCGCCGCAGGAAAGATCCAGCGCTTCCTGCTTTGTGAGATGAATATATTTGCGGGTAACAGTAGAGCCATGCCGGGTGGAAAGATGCACCGAGAATGTATACGTCAGGCTGTCCTTCTGTTTCTCCACCTGCAGATTGGTGATAGACACGTCCAACCCGGCATTTTTGTAAGAGCGCACAAGAGAAGCTTCGGTGATCTCCTTCGCCATTGCCTGCTCCAGATAATTCCCCGCTGTCTGCGAGTGGGAGATGATCAGCGTAGTGCCGCTCTCGCTGAGGAACGTCAGCAGTTCATTCTGCTCTGTGGCCTCTGCATTGTAAACAAACTGCTTCGGCACCGTAAACGGCAGCGCAGAAATTCTGGAAGCAGCGGCAGTATCCATGCGCCCTGCACAGCCGGAGAAAAACAACAACACCGCAAAAATCGTCAGGATGGCGGTGATGACGATAGTTTTCCATTTCATAGTTCATAACTCCTTTTTCTTTGTTCCACAGTTCCAGTATAGTCCGGCAGCGGGAAATAATTTGTCGCAGCAGGGAAATGAACTGAAAAAACACGCTGCCGTTTTCTGCAAAAATGACGGATTCGTCATGGCCTGTTCATACTAAAGTAAGAAAGGTCTGTTATAATAAAAGAAGTTTTAATTCTGTAACCACTTCCTCTGTGGTTTTATGGTAAAATAAAACGAAATATACAAGAGAGGAGGAACAGAATGGTTTTTGACGAAACCATCATCTCAATCATCTCGGTTGTTTTATTCATTCTGAGAATTTTCATTCCATTCATCAGCATTGGCATTCTGATCGGGTGTTTTGTTTCTCACCGCCGCGGACGAAGGCGGGACGAACCGGTTGTCTATCTGGAGGACATTGCCTCCAACCTGCACATTCCGGTTCTCTACTGGGAAAACTCCATTGGCCGCAGTAAAAGCTGCGACATCACCCTGCCAGACTCCGCCATCAGCCGCGACCACGCTGTGTTAATGCGCCGCGAGTCCGGCTGGGTCATTGCCGACACCAACTCCAAGGGCGGCACCTTCGTCAACGGCAAGCGGGTCAATAAGGAAGCTATGGTCCGCCCCGGCGACGTGATCACCATGGGCCGCGCCCATCTTTCCCTCAAGCGGGTAAACGATGTGGACGTGCCTGGCGAACTGTTCTCTGACTCCGAACGAAAGGCTGCACTGAAAGCACAGCGCAAAAAAATGAAGCCTGCGCCAAACCCGGCAAAGCTGCTGTGGGGCGTTACACTGATTCAGCTGCTGCTGACACTGCAGTGTGTGTTCGGTACCGGCAAGCTGGCACTGGAACCGATCATCTCCTTCGGTCTGCTGTTTGTGCTTTCCTGGGGCTTTTATTTATTCTCCCGCAAAGCGCTGGGCAGAGTCAGTTTTGAAATTGAAACGGTCGGCCTGCTGCTAAGCAGCGTAGGCATCATGCTGCTGACCGGCGAAAGCCTGACGCCAAACTACACACAGATCATTGGTCTGTTCCTTGGCATCATCTTCTTCTGCTTCCTGAACTGGTTTATGGGAGACCTGGACCGGGTAATGAAAATGCGGCTGATCATTGCCATTGCAGCGATCATCTTCTTCATCATAAACCTGGTCTTCGGTTCTGCAACTTACGGCGCAAAGAACTGGATCCACATTGGTCCTGTTTCCATCCAGCCGTCTGAGTTCATTAAGATCGCCTTTATTTTCACCGGCGCATCTACCCTGAACAAACTGCAGACCACCCGAAACCTGGGCGGCTTCCTGCTGTTCTCTGCAATGTGCCTCGGCGCATTGTTCCTGATGAAAGACTTTGGTACCGCCTGCATCTTCTTCATCACCTTCTTAATCATCGCCTTTATGCGTTCCGGTTCCATCCGTACCATTATTCTGATCGTAGCCGGCGCAGGCTTTGGCGTATTCCTCATTCTGCAGTTCATGCCGTATATTGCAAACCGCTTTGCGGCATGGCGCCATGTTTGGGAATATGCAGACGCAGCCGGCTGGCAGCAGACCAGCTCCATGATGTACTCCGCATCCGGCGGTTTCTTCGGCCTTGGCCCTGGCAACGGCTTTATGAAGTACATCTTTGCCGGCGACAGCGACATCGTCTTCGGCATGATCTGCGAGGAACTGGGTCTGCTCATGGGCATTGTAATGCTGCTTGGCCTGGCAATGCTCATCCTGCTGTCCCGCTCCGACGTAACACGCAGCCGCTCCACCTTCTACTCCATTTCCGGATGCGCTGCTGCCGGCCTGCTGTTATTCCAGGCCTGCCTCAACGTCTTCGGTACTGTGGATATTCTGCCGCTGACCGGCGTTACACTGCCGTTTGTCAGCCTGGGCGGTTCCAGTATGGTGGCTGTGTGGGGTCTGCTTTCCTTCTGTAAAGCAGCGGACGAACGCACTTATGCAGTCCGCAAGCAGAAAAAGAAAGCAGCACCGGAAGAGATCTACTCCAACACCATGGATGATCCGCAGCTTCGCTTCCGCCGTCAGGTAGAAGAGAACAACAGACGATACAAAGAAGGAGGCGGTTCCCAATGAAAACAGCGCGATTCCGCTCCCTGTTTCTGTATCTGATCCTGGGCGGCTTCCTTGCAGGCCTTATCTTCTTTGTGGCCTGCTTCCTGCTGCAGGGCGGCGGCTGGGCTATGCGCCCGGCAAACCAGCACCTGAGCGGCCAGACACAGCTTTCTTACGCCGGTGATATCACCGACAGAGACGGCGAAGTCATTGCCCAGAGCGTAGAGGGCCAGCGTATTTATCACAACGATTACCTGACACGCTGTGCCCTCCTCCACGTAGTGGGCGACACCAACGGCTATATCTCTACCGGCATCCAGAGCGTATATCTTTCCAGCCTGACAGGCTTCAACCCTGTAATGGGCGTTACTGCTGCCAACAATGGCGGCGGCAGCGTAAAGATGACTGTCGATGCAGGGCTTTCCCGCCTTGCGTTAGAGCAGCTGGGATACCGCAACGGTGCCGTGGCACTGTATAACTACAAAACAGGCGAAGTACTCTGCGATGTCAGCGCACCGTACTTCGATCCATCCAATGTGCCGAGCGACATTGACACCAACCCGGAATATGACGGTGCTTATCTGAACAAAGCGCTGTCCGGTACTTTTACACCGGGTTCTATCTTTAAGATTGTAACTGCTGCCAGCGCTTTGGAAAATATTTCTGACATTGACAGCCGCACATTTGACTGCAGCGGCAAAACAACCATCAACGGCAACGTGATCGTCTGCGACAACAGCACTGCCCACGGCAATCAGGACCTGCAGGATGCTCTGACAAATTCCTGTAACGTAGCATTTGCCCAGCTGGCTGTAGAGCTTGGTCACAAAAAGATGATGGCTACTGCCAACGAAATGGGCTTTAACCGCAGCTTCTCTGTGGATGACAACAAAACCGTAGCAAGCACCTATCAGGTCTCCGGTTCTACCGGCGAAGAAGGTCTGGCATGGTCCGGTATCGGTCAGTTCACCGACACCGCCAACCCATACCACATGATGATCCTCATGGGCGCGATTGCAAACAACGGTACACCTGTTATGCCATACACTGTGGATAACACATCCCTGTTCGGCGGCGGTTCTTCCACCGGCAAGCAGCTTTTGAACAAAGATACTGCCAATACGTTGAAAACTATGATGCGCAATAACGTCATCAACGGTTACGGTGACAGTATGTTCCCTGGTATGGAGGTCTGCGCAAAGACCGGTACCGCGGAAGTGGAAGGCGAATCGCCTACCGGCTGGATCGTCGGTTTCTCTCAGAATCCTGACACACCATACGCCTTTGCAGTTGTAGTAGAGGAAGGCGGCTACGGCCGTACCTCTGCCGGCTATATTGCTTCTGCGCTGATGAGCGCTCTCTGCAACGGCTATTATTAAACAGAAAAACCCTCCCCACTGCGGGGAGGGTTTTTTATTTTATAAAAGAGGAATATTAAAAAATAACGGGCGGTCATTGACCGCCCCTACGTACGCAGAGGCAGCATGAATATATGAACCAGATTTCCGCCAACTACCCTTCCCTTTTAAATTTTAGCAAAAAAAGAGACAGTAACGATACTGTTACTGTCTAATAGGGGGTTTGGGTATGGGGTTGTGTTTGGGTGGTCCGCCTCTTCGCTTAGCGTATCTCCCTCTCACTGTCTTTATTATACACGAGGAAGTCTGAGCATTTTCAAACAAATTATTGTTAAATTGTAAACAGTTTGTGTCTAACTGCCAAAACCCCCTGTTTTTATTTGAAATTGCACAAAGATTTTTCTGAAAAAGATTGATAAAAAGAAAAATACTGGAAAATTAAACAAAATATGTCCCATTTATCGGAACAATGGTTTTTTCCATTTCGGCCGTTTTTTCATGTCCTCCCGCAGCCAGAGAAAGAACTCCTGCAGCACCTGGGAGCACTCTTCTTCCAGGATACCGGTGGTCAGTTTCGGCTTGTGGGTAAACTGCTCAAACAGGTTGCTGACAGAACCGCAAGCGCCGTTTTTATTATCCTTTGCGCCGTAATACACGTGCGGAATGCGAGCGTTGATAATCGCACCGGCACACATCGGGCATGGCTCCAGCGTTACATACAGCTCACACTGCCACACCCGCCAGCCGCCCAGGGCTTTGCAGGCACAGTCAATGGCTTCGATCTCCGCATGGCACAGGGCATTTTTTTCTTTTTCCCGGCGGTTGCGTCCTGTAGCGATGATCTCACCGTTCATTACCACTACAGCACCTACAGGGATCTCCCCTTCTGCGGCAGCTTCTCTGGCCAGTTCCAGAGCTTCCTTCATATAAAATTCCGGTTCTTTTTGTTCAATAATCGGCATAAGAACACTCCTTGTCAGATCCATGGAAAAATAGTTTCCGCAACACAGTATAAAATAATGAGCCATGTGCCCGGAGCGGAAATCCACGCAAAAATGCGGGACAACAGCGGCAATGGGTTCCGTACCGCTGCCGCTCTCGGCAGAAAAAAGCCACGATGCTTCCACAGCAGGAACAATGCAGCCAGCGCCCCCAGCACAAACATCCCGTAGAAAATACAGCTGTAAGTGATATTATAAGCTGCCGTCGGCATCAGGTCTTTCATTACATCCGGGAAGCAGGCAAAGGCATTGTTAAAAAAGTGGATGGCAATGGTCAGCCAGATATTATTGGTGCGGACAAGAATATAACCCAGCGCCAGACCAACCAGAAACGCAAACGGAATCTGCTCCAGATTGCTGTGGAAAATACCAAACAGCAAAGAACTGACCACAATAGCCATGCCATCACCAAAACGGCGAAGCTGCCCCAGCAGAATACCGCGGAAGATAAACTCCTCATAAAAAGCCGGCAGCACAGCAGTGCGCACTACATACAGAATGGTAGCCATTACGGACGGTTCTGCGTAATCAATGCCAATGCCGCCGGAGCCGCCGCTGCCTTCAATAGTCGGCACGATGGATTCCAGCAGGTCATGGAGCCAGCCGGCCGGCAGGTTGGACATCAGCGCCAGAGCAGAGCCCAATACAAACAGCGCAATGCCGTAAGAAGGCTTCACTCTGCTGCAGGGCAGCACGCGGCCAAGAGGCATTCTGGCTGCAAGTATATACAGCAGGCCCGGAATGAAAAAGCTGAGAATAAACGAGGCGCCTACCAGCAGATAATACAGCGTTGGGTGCAGATAGGAATAGCCGGCATAAACAAGGGAGCCTTCGTACCCGATGCCTTTGAGGAACCAGGTAAACAGCTTGGTTGTCGTTAACTGCGCCATGCAGCAGCAGAACAGGAAGAATCCCAGACCGTTGCTGGTGCGGCGCAGCTGCCGTCTGCCGTCTTTGTATGATAGCTGCGCACCGGGACAACAGCCCGGCACCGCTATATTTTTGCTTCGATCCAGAATCCTTCACCTCCTGTCCGGATGCCCGGACGAGCAATCGCTCGCCCTCGCAGATATCGTAACTGCACGCCTCGAAAAAGTTCCGCGCAAAAGAGAGGAACTTCTTCCACAGAACAAGCTCTGGGGAAATTACGTCATGATTTTCTCCATTCCCCTGGCCAGCGCGCAGGTGCGGGCCAAAGGAATGCGAGGCTGCTTTTGTGCAGGAGAATTTTAATATTTACAGTTTTATGATAACAAAAAGGCCCCCTTCTGTAAAGGGAGCCAACGTGTCGGAATCACGAACTTTCCGTAAACTTATTTTGCAATCGGTGCAATCTCTACCATTGCATCAAAGCACTTGCCGCGCTCATGGAAGCCTGTGAAATAAATCACACCATCCTGCTCCAGTGCATGAAGCTCCAGAACGTCGCCCTGAGAAGCCTCATTGGAGAACAGGATATCCAGCTTCTTGAACTCCATACCGGTCATGCCGCCCGGCATAAAGTCGCAGATGATGTCTGCATAAACGCAGTTATTCAGGTGGCCAAAGTAGTCGATGTCAGAGTACTTTACTTCTCTTGTACCAACCAGCGGCATATCTTCCGGCAGCTTCATGCGGCCCATGCGCTCGTGAGAGAGACCAAGCTCTTCCGCAGTTACTACATTCATGCCTTCTACTTTATTCGGGCGGAGGATCTTTCTCTCTGTCAGATCCATCAGCACCCAGCCTGTGGTGGACTCTACCAGCGCATTGCCGTCATCGTCGCGCATAATGCAGTCACGAATCCACTGGGTACCCTTCATCTCACGGTGCCATGTTTCGCAGTTTACCATTTCGCCTGCTTTTGGTGTGCGGTTAAAGGTAATGCTGGTGCGCACAGAGATAAATGCCATGTCGCGATCCTTCAGTGTCTGGTAGCCGTTGCCCACAACTTCGCAGTGAGCATCAGAGAGCTCCTGAAAGTATTTCATGGCACAGGATGCTCTGATCTGTCTGTCGCGGGAGCTGTCCGGAGAGAGCACCTTTGTGCGGAATCCATAGGTCTTGTTGTTTTCCATTCTGATACAACCTTCTTTTTCATATGATTGTTCCATAGTATATCATAGTTCTGCAGTTTTTTCATTACCAATGTGTTAAAACCTGTCTGACTAAATTACAAAAAAGCCCATACTTCTGCCATTTTTCGAGAATCGATAGAGAAACATGATAGCTCATGCAAAGAAAATGTATTAATCCTGTGATCGTAATTGTAAAATTTCCGCAAATGAATTCTTTTCTTCCGGAATTTGTGATAGAATGGAAGTGATATACAAAAATCAGGAAAGGAGGCGTTGACCATGGTTGTTTCCGGAACAGGCCAGAAAATCATGTCAGCGGATATTCACGGCATGACCGTGTCTGACGCAAAGCGGGAGCTGGAAAAGCTGCTGTCCCGCATTGGCCCAAAAACAGAAGAACTGCTGGTCATTCACGGCTACAACGGCGGCACCGGCCTGCGTGACATGGTTCGCGGCCCATTAAAGCACCCGCGGATCGAAAGCAAGATCCTTTCTCTGAATGCCGGCCAAACAAGAATTTTACTCAAAGCAAAATAACACCACTGGTGTAAGCATAAAAAAAGACCGCTCCCCCTTACGGAGCGGTCTTTTGCTTTTCCCACTGACTGCATGCATTGTGCGACGGCTTTCGTGTTGTTGTTTTTGGGCAGGCACAGTGACCGCAGTCAGCCGGATAATAAAATCCATCTTTTTTTGTATAATGCGGCCGATAATAAGCACAGCTGCTGCAAGTACCTTCCACTGGTTTTAAAACCTGAAACAGTGGGGAATCTGCTTTTGCTGGCGGATATATCCACGGAGAATCAGACGGAGCTTACTGGAAATCGTGCGGTTTTCCTGCAGAGCCTCCTTTTGAATGGCTTCGGCTACAGTTTCTTCAATCACAAAGCTAAGTTGTTTTGTTGGACGTTTCATAAAATTAAATCACCCCTCGAATTATCCTGAAACAGGATAATTCAGATTATACATTTTTAGTATAATTCTGTCAAGAGGTGATGCCCTATGTTCCGCCTGAAAGAGCTTAGAAAAGAAAAAAATATCTCGCAGATCAAATTGGCAATGGATTTGGAAATTAACCAGAACAGCATAAGCCGATATGAAACTGGCCTGTATGAGGCTGATTATAAAACATTGATTGCCATTGCAGATTATTTTGATGTTTCTATCGACTATCTGCTCGGCCGCACTGATAATCGAAAAACAAACCGCTGAATATCTCATATAACAAAAAAAGACCATCCAACTTGGGTGGTCTTTTGCTTTGCTTATTTCTTCTTGCTTGCAAGATGTGCTTCCCACTTGAGGATCACATACTTGTCGAGGCCGCGAGCCAGCGCACCGCCAACTGCGTTGCCCAGAGTTACCATCAGAACAACACCCCAGCCAGCTGCTGTTGTCATGTTGCCGCTGATCATGTAGTAGAACATATTTGCAATACTATGTTCAAAGCCGCAGTGGATAAACATCATAACGCACATGAAGATACCCACATAACCGATCAGGTTGTTAACGCCGCCCTTTTCTTTGCCGCGGTTAAATGCAGCAACAGCAACGTACATCAGGATACCGCAGTAGATACCCAGAATAAACAGGCTCCATGGATTGTCTGCGTTCTTGATATCAACCAACGCCTGTCCATTGGCGGAGAGAGTATCGCCGATTCTGGTCCAGCGAAGAGCCAGTGCAGAGAGACCCATACCGACAAAGTTTCCGCACCAGGAGATGATTGCCAGACGCAGATTCTTGATTGGGTTGTCTGCCAGGAAACCAACCTTACCGGTAAACAGGTTCAGACCAAAAGTACACACTACAAACAGGCCCAGGCAGAACAGGAAGGAGCTGAACATTCTGTTTTCCTGCATGAGGAAAACGGTAGCGCCGAAGCTGATGGTAACACCTGCTGCGATCGCTTTAATGCAGTCAAAAATATTTTCTTTTAAGCTAACCACTTAATTCACCTCATTTCTGTCGATTTTTGAAAAAAGAATGCACTCATTATAGCAAAAATCCGGTTCAATTACCATAGTGCAATACAGAAGAATTTCTGGTAATCTTCCTGGAAAAGTTTCACTTTTTTACAAACTTTCCACAAAAAACAACAGCAACTCATACAAATTTATTATAGGTTTGGCGGAACTGAAACGCTGTGACAGAATCACATTACTTTCTCTGAGAAAGCACGGACAGCATCAGCTCTCTTGCAGTTTTGCAGGCCACCGCAGTGGAAGCGCCGCTCTGGTCGTAGATCGGTGCCAGCTCCATTACGTCCATGCCAACAATGTTCAGGCTGCCTACCAGCTTCATTGCCTCCAGCAGTTCCATAAAGGTAACGCCGCCGGCCTCTGGTGTGCCTGTACCAGGGAACACAGATGGATCCAGTACGTCCAGGTCAATGGAGAAGTACACCGGCTTGCCCTTCAGCTGTTCTACTACTTCGTCCAGGTGGTTGAAGTTGAACTTGTTGAGGAAGGTGTGCTCCTTTGCCCAGTAGAATTCCTGACGCTCGCCGGAACGAATGCCGAACTGGAACAGTCTGCCGTCGCCCAGGAGGTCCCACGCACGGCGCATTACCGTTGCGTGGGATAACGTCTCTCCGAGATAGTGCTCCCGCAGGTCGGTGTGTGCGTCAAAGTGGATAATGTGCAGGTCAGGATACTGCTCTGCTGCCGCTTTGATCGGACCAAGGGAAGCAAGGTGCTCGCCGCCGATCATAAACGGAATTTTGCCGTCTGCCAGAATTTCCTTTGCGGTGTCGTAGAGCTGCTCCAGCACTCTTGGAGAGTTGCCGAATGGCAGTTCCAGATCACCGAGATCGCAGACGTTGTAGTCTTCCAGATCAAGATCCTGGTATGGGCTGTATGTTTCAATGCCAAAGGAATCGCTGCGCATTGCCTTGCTGCCAAAGCGTGTGCCCGGGCGGAAGGATGTAGTGGAATCAAACGGCGCACCGTAGATGATCACATCTGCTTCTTCATAAGGACAGTCGCAGCCGATAAAGCTTTCCAGATATGGTTTCATAATTATACCTCGTCGTCACGGGACTCCAGCAGCCGCTTTACATAAGTCGGCAGGGCAAAAGAGCCAATGTGGAGATCTGTGTTGTAGTAATCTGTATCTAAGCCAAGAGCGTTCCATGCATCCTGCTTTTCCGGTCCGAAATCCAGGATCGGATCGAACTTTTTAGAAGCAAAACCGAACAGCCAGTGGCCGGATGGATAAGTTGGAATATGCGCCTGATACACGCGGCACAGCGGGAAGGTCTCTGCAATGCGGCGGTGAGCACGCTTCATGGACTGGGCGTACTTCTCATAATATGGGCTTTCATGCTGATTGATGAGAATACCGTCTTCAGAAAGCGCTGTGTAGCAGTTGCCGTAGAACTCCTTGGTGAAGAGGCCTTCACCAGGGCCGAACGGGTCGGTGGAGTCTACGATGATCAGGTCGTAAGCATCCTTTTTATTGCGGACAAATGGAAGACCGTCTGCGATGGTCAGGTTCACGCGTGGATCCTTCAGGGACTTGGAAGTGCGCTTCAGATACTTTTTGCACACGTCCACCACCATTTTGTCGATCTCAACCATGTCGATCTGCTCGATGGTTTTGTAGCGGCACAGTTCGCGGACAGTACCGCCATCGCCGCCGCCGATAACAAGCACGCGCTTGATGTCCGGGTTGGTTGCCATTGCAACGTGAACGATCATATCGTGATAGATGAACTCATCTTTTTCTGTCACCATCATCAGGCCGTCCAATGTGAGGAAGCGGCCGAACTCTTTGCTCTCCATCACATCTACCTGCTGGTATTTGCTGCGCTGAGAAAAGAGCTGCTTGGTGACGCGAATGCTGAAGCGTACATCCTTGGAGTGCTTTTCAGTATAGGATAATTTCATGCTTCTGCTCCTCCCTTAGTGGTGGCCTTCGCCAAAGTGCTGCTTTGGGTACTCTTCGTTTACCACGTTGATCTTCTCGATCTTAATGTCCTCAGTACCGGTCATAAAGCAGCCTTTCTCCTTGGCGTACTGAATGTACTGGAGAATTTCCGGTGTGATCTGCTCGCCCGGGGCAAGGATCGGAATGCCCGGCGGGTAGCACATGACGAACTCACTGCAGATCTTCCACGCAGATTCCTCCAGCGGGATCTGATGCTTTGGTGCGTAGAACGCTTCCTGCGGTGTCATGATGACAAGCGGATCGATGTATTCGTGATCCAGCATACCCTGAATGTCGCCGAAATGGAGGCGTCGGATCTCCGCCAGCGCAGACACAAGACGCTCGATCGCCGGGCTCTTGTCGCCAACAGAAACGATGGCCAGCATATTGCCGATGTCACCGAATTCGATCTGAATATTATATTCATCGCGGAGGATGTCATATACCTCAATGCCTGCAAGGCCGATGTTGCGGGTGTGCACAGACAGCTTTGTTTCGTCAAAGTCGAACACTGCGTCACCGTCGCAGATCTCCTTGGAAAATGCGTAGTAGCCGCCGATGTTGTTGATCTCTTCTCTTGCGTACTGGGCAAGGAGCTTTACCTTCTTGAAGATCTTCTTGCCCTTCAGCGCCAGATTACGGCGGGAGATATCCAGAGAAGACAGCAGCAGATAGGAGCCGCTGGTGGTCTGTGTCAGGTTGATGATCTGACGGATATAGCCCGGTGCCACGCTGCCGTTGGAAAGCAGGAAGGAGCTCTGTGTGAGAGAGCCGCCTGTTTTGTGCATGCTGACCGCCGCAAGGTCTGCGCCGGCAGCCATGGCTGTGATCGGCATATTCTCACCAAAGTAGAAGTGGGTGCCGTGTGCTTCGTCAACAAGCACCTTCATGCCGTGCTCGTGGGCAAGGTCGGTGATCGCCTTCAGGTTGGAGCAGATGCCGTAGTAAGTCGGATTATTGACCAGCACTGCCTTTGCGTCCGGATGCTCCAGAATTGCCTGACGAACGTCTTCCAGACCCATGCCCAGCGGAATGCCCAGCTCTTTGTTGGTGCCCGGGTTTACGTAAACAGGGATGGCGCCGCTGATAACCAGCGCATTGATGGCGCTGCGGTGCACGTTTCGCGGCATGATGATCTTTTCGCCGCGCTTGCACACGCTGAGCACCATACTCTGCACAGCGGAGGTGGTACCGTTCACCATGAAAAATGCCTGCTTTGCGCCAAAGGCATCTGCTGCCAGTTCTTCTGCTTCTTTAATCACAGAAACAGGGTGGCACAGGTTATCCAGCGGCTTCATGGAGTTTACGTCTACGGAGAGGCAATCGCTGCCTAAAAATTCGCGCAGTTCCTTGTTGCCGCGGCCCTGCTTGTGGCCCGGCACGTCGAACGGAACAATGCGGTTTGCTTTATATTCAACAAGCGCTTCGTAAATCGGCGCTTTTTTCTGCCATTCTTTGTTCATAGCATTCATCCTTTCCGAATGAAATAAGGTGCTTCTCTGCGGTATTTTTCCGTTATGCCAATATAATCAAAACCGCAAAAAGGCAACCGCCCACTGCAGTTGCCTGATAATATGCTTAGTAAATATTGGTGCCGCTGAAAATTTCAATCATTTCTCTGTGGAGACGCTCGCTGATAGCAAGGCGCTCTCTTGGAGAAAGTTCATAGGCATCGGTATTGAACAGGTAGTTCTGCAGATTGATCTCTTTGATGAGCAGCTTTGTGTGGAAAATATTGGACTGATACACGTTGACGTCGATGGCGTCATACTTCCGCAGAGTTTCATCAGAGATGTAGTCCTGGATGGAAGTAATTTTGTGGTCGATGAACAGCTTTTCACCATGCATATTTCTGGTGAAGCCGCGCACACGGTAGTCCGTGGTAATAATATCCGAGTCAAAGCTGCCAATGAGATAATCCAGAGCGTTCAGCGGAGAGACTTCGCCGCAGGTGGAAATATCAATATCCACACGGAAAGTGGAGATCGAGTTTTCCGGGTGATACTCCGGATAGGTGTGCACAGTCAGGTGGCTCTTGTCCAGATGGCCGTGTACAGTCTCTCTGCGTTTCAGAATATCCAGTTCACCCATATTGCAGGAAGGATCGATGCCTTCTACCGGCAGGTTGTTCTCGCTGATGAGAATATTCACGCTGGCACCCTGTGGGTCATAGTCCTGCTTGCTTACGTTCAGCACATGCGCGCCAATGATCTCCGTTACGTCGAACAGGATCTTGGTGAGACGCTCAGAATTATACTGCTCATCAATGTAAGCAACATAGTCCTTCTGTGCGCGCTCACTGCGGGCGTAGCAGATATCGTAAATATTGAAGCTGAGGGTTTTTGTCAGATTATTGAAGCCGTACAATTTCAGCTTGTTTTCCAACCCTAACATCCCTGCCTTTCTCATATCCATTTCATGCGCAGACGCATGGTAGGAAGATAATATCCTAAAATAACAGTAAAGTCAACTGTTTTTCTCTGTCCGCAAACGCGACAAAAAGCCCGCTGTTTTCCCGTTTTTTTCTTCAAAAATTTTCTTCCGGAACAGGCAGCGGATTCAGTTTGATACTTTCCGCTAGATTATAGCATTTTCTCACAGATTTTTCAATATTTCCTGTAAATATTGCCACAAAAAATTGAAACCGGCCAGCGGTCATTCCGCCAGCCGGTGAAAGTGGTATCCAAGCACGTTCTGGAGCCTGTTTCGGGCCCGTTTTAAGTGGCGGGAAACCGCCGGTGTCTGCACCCCTAATTCTGCTGCAATCTGGTGCATTTTCATGCCTTCAAAGTAATACAGCCGCAGGCAGTCCTGCTGCCGCTGGGTCAGTTCCCCTCTGATCACCCCCGGCAGCATCTGCAGAATCCGCTCCCGCTCTTTGCTGTTATCGTTGACCTCTGCCGTAAAATCGCCGCAGCCTACGTAGCGCTCCATTAAATCAAAGCTCAGCTGTTTTGCCATAGGCATCCTCCTCCCGTTCTCTCAGCACTGCCGGGTGCTCTGCCAGCAGGTTGCCCGTGTGGCGGCACTCCAGGTACATAGTGTACAGAATGGCCAGCCGCCGGTTGATCTCACAGGACTCCGAACAGCCTGCCGTTTTCAGTTCTTTTTTCAGCTCCTCCATGCGCCGCTTCAGGCTTGCTGCTTCTGCCAGATATTCCCGCGCTAATTGTGTAAGTTCCGTCATCCCAATCGACCTCTTTTCTCTCCATGATAATTTTAAAATACGAACATCTGTTCGCTCTCTAATTCTCATTTTAGCAGAGAAATGGCCGCTTGGCAAGGATAAATCGAATATATGTTCGATATTTAGCCCGGTGAACGAAAAACGTCTCAGCTTTCTGAACGAGAACGTCAAAAATCAGCATAAAAATTGTAACAACATTGCTATTTTCATTACAGGGATATCCCTTGTTATTTCCCACCGAAATGCAGTATAATAAAATTGTATTGGTATAGCAATTTGCCGCTGACGGCAACTACCATATAAAAATAACAGAACTGGAACGGAGGAAGAAATTATGGGCATTATGAAATCTGTACGCGGCGGTGTATCCGGCGCACTGGACTTTGCAGTAGCAAAAAACCGCAAGCACGCACTGATCAGCAAGGTGAAGCACGTGATTGCTGAAGAGGAGCATCGCGCAAACGAGGCTTACATTGCACTGGGTAAGTATTACTACAACAACCTGCGTGACGCAGAAAACAACGAAACAGAATTCTACTGCGCAGAAGTTGACAACGCTGAACGCCGTATGCAGCGCGCAGAAATCAAACTGGACGAGCTGACAACCACACAGAAGGAAACAGTAGACGATTTTGATGATGAAGAATTCGAACTGTTCTGCCGTGAGTGTGAGATCAACGGTGTTGACGGCTGCGAAGGCTGCCGCCCACTGACTGAGATTCAGGAAGAATGGGACGAGGAATCCGTTGCTGTTTTTGTAAATCAGGAAGACGTAGAAGGCATCGACGTAGACTTTCCTCCACAGGTTAGAGAAGAAATCGTTGCTGAAGAGGGCTCTCTGAAAGATAAAGTAGAAGATAAAATTGATGATGTTGTGGAAGCACTCAAGGAAAAAGCAGAAAACATCATCGAAGCAGCAAAAGATAAACTGGACGGCGAGGACAAGTAAGGATTCATGAAGAAGAAAGTCATGATCGGCATGAGCGGCGGTGTGGACAGCTCTGTGGCAGCCCTGCTGCTGCGGGATGCCGGCTATGAAGTAACCGGCGTTACCCTGCGTCTCCGCTCCGATGCACTGGAGGAACCGGGCAGCGGCACCTGCGGAGCCGAGGCAGACATTGAAGATGCCCGCCGCGTTGCAGAAAAACTGGGGATCGAACATTATGTGTACGATCTTACAGAACTGTTTGCATCCTCTGTGGTAGATTACTTTGCCAACGCTTATTTAAAAGGAAAAACACCAAACCCATGCATTGCCTGCAACCGCCACATTAAGTTCGGCGCTATGCTGCAGATTGCACGGGAGCTGGGCATTGACTATATTGCCACCGGCCACTATGCAACCATCCGTCAGCGAGAAGACGGACGGTATCTGCTGGAGCAGGTAGACGCAGCTAAAGACCAAAGCTATGTGCTGTATCACCTGACACAGGACCAGCTGGCACATACACTGCTGCCAATCAGCGGCTACGAAAAAGAGGCCATCCGCCAGCTGGCGGTGGAAGCGGACCTGCCGGTTGCTCACAAGGCAGACAGCCAGGATATCTGCTTCATCAAAGACGGCGACTATGCGTCTTTCATTACACGCTACACCGGCAAAACCATGCCGGCCGGCGACTTTGTAGACCAGAACGGAAAAGTGCTTGGCACCCATAAGGGTATTACCCATTATACCGTTGGTCAGCGCAAAGGCCTTGGCGTTGCGTTTGGCGAGCCAATGTACGTAACCGGCATCTTCCCGGAGAAAAACCAGGTCATTCTTGGTCCGGCAGGCAGCCAGTATAAGCAGAGCCTGATCGCGGAAGACGTAAACTTTATTTCCATTGCCGAACTGAAAGAACCGATGACCGTACAGGCTAAAGTGCGCTATCAGGCAAAGCAGGCAGAAGCCGTGCTGACACCCCTCAGCGACGGCCGCGTGCAGGTTGATTTTGCAGAGCCGCAGCGCTCTGTAACACCGGGGCAGGCTGTGGTATTCTACGACGGCAAAACTGTTGTAGGCGGCGGCACCATCGTGTAAGCCAAAAGCTGAACGATTATAAAACTTATCCCTTCGGGGGCAACGAATACAGGCCGGTGTGATGATCGGCGGAATTGTAAAGCCGGCTTCGGCCGGCGTAGAGGTGAAAAGATCCATGTCAACAAACTTATTCAATCAAATTAACTGCCCAAGCTGCGGCAAACAGTCTCAGACGAGAATGTGGCCGGGCATTGACCGGGTAACAAACCCGGAGCAGCGGGAGCGGATTCTGGAAGAGTCCCTGTTCTGCTGGGAGTGCCCGGACTGCGGCTACAAAATGCAGCTGGTATATCCATGCCTGTACCACGACAGGGAAAAGCAGTTTTTAATTCTGCTGGACCCAAACCGGAAGGAGCAGATGCTGGATAAAAAAGCCATGGGCGGTCATGATTTGACCGGCACCAGAAAGCGCGTTGTCAGCTGCGTGGAAGAACTGAAGGAGAAGATCCTGATTTTTGAAAGCGGTCTCAACGATGCTGCCTGTGAACTGGCTAAACTGGCAATGTTCCAGTCGGTGGAAGCACGCAAAGGCCTCACACCGGTAAAAAGCTATTTCAGCAGTGCCAACGAGGCAGAAAATCAGATCACCTTTGTGTTCTTCTTTGATGACGAAGAAACAGAACCGTTGTATCAGAAAACACGGTATGATGTGTATAAAACAACACTGGATATCGCGGAGTCTCTCCACTTTAACGAATGCGGCGACGACTTTTTACGCGTAGATATGGAAATGGCAAAGCTGATGCTGGAAGAATACCAGAACTGCTGAACCATTTGCATGAAAACAGAGAAACGAAAGGGAATTTTTTATTATGTGCGGAATTTGTGGATTTACAGGAGAGGTCATTACCCGCGGCTCATTGCAGCAGGTTGTAATTGAGCGTATGGCAGACGTGATCACTCATCGCGGACCGGACGACTGCGGTTATCACATTGAAGAAGATATCGCAATGGGCTTCCGCCGCCTGAGCATTATTGACCTGAGCGAAGGTCATCAGCCAATTTATAACGAAGACAAAACAATGGTTCTCACCTTTAACGGCGAGATCTATAACTATCGCGAACTGCGCGCAGAGCTGCAGGCGCTGGGTCACGTATTCTACACCCAGTCCGACTCCGAGGTTCTCATCCACGGCTTTGAAGAGTGGCGTGAAAAACTGCTGGACCGCCTCCGCGGTATGTTCGGCTTTGCGATCTGGAACCGTGTGACAAAGGAACTGTTTGTTGCCCGTGACTTCTTCGGCATCAAGCCAATGCACTACGCAATGATCGGCGACAACTTCGTTTACGGCTCTGAGCTGAAGAGCATTCTGGAGTTCCCGGGCTTTGAAAAGAAGTTCAACTACCGTGCGCTGGACAACTATCTTTCCTTCCAGTATGCAGTGCCGCCGGAAACTTTCTTTGAAGGCGTATACTGCCTGATGCCGGGCCACTACCTGTGGTACCGTGACGGCCAGGTAAAGATCCACCGTTACTGGGAAGCTGTGTTTGAGCCGGATGAATCCATGACAGAAGAGCAGGCTGTGAACGACATTGCAGAAGTATTCGAGAACAGCGTAAACACCCACAAGATCAGTGACGTTGAAGTTGGCTGCTTCCTCTCCAGCGGTGTAGACTCCAGCTACGTTTCTACTTACTTTGCAGACCAGAAGACCTTTACTGTTGGTTTCGATTTCGGTCTCAAGTATAACGAGATCAGCTGGGCACAGCGTCTCTCCAAGAAGATCGGCGTAGACCACCACTACAAGCTGATCTCCTCCGAGGAATTCTGGGGCACCATCAAGCACGTACAGTACCACATGGACCAGCCGCTGGCTGACCCATCCTGCATTGCGCTGTACTTTGTATCCAAAATCGCCAGCGAACACGTTAAGGTAGTTCTCTCCGGCGAAGGCGCTGACGAACTGTTCGGCGGCTACCAGGACTACAACAACCCGGTTGTATTTAAGAACTACCGCAAACTGCCGCAGGGCCTGCGCACATGGCTGCGCAAAACAGCAAACAAGCACGAAAAGGCATTCAAGGGTCAGGGCTTTGTTACCCGCGGCGAGCTGCCGGTTAACAAGTTCTTCTACGGCAACGCAAGAATGTTCGACGTGCACCAGAAGCGCCGCCTGCTGAAGGACCCAACCATTGCAACCAACCCGATCAACCGTGCAAAGCCGCTGTATGACCGCGTAAAGCACCTGGACGACGTAACACAGATGCAGTACATCGATATCAACCTGTGGATGATCGGCGATATTCTGCTGAAGGCAGACCGCATGAGTATGGCGAACTCTCTGGAGCTCCGCGTACCGTTCCTGGATAAGGAAGTATTCAAGGTAGCATCCAAGATTCCGGCTCGTCTCCGCGTAAACAAGACAGAGACAAAGATGGCGCTCCGCAAGGCTGCACAGCGCCGCCTGCCTGTGGAAACAGCACAGAAGGACAAACTGGGCTTCCCTGTTCCAACCCGTGTATGGCTGAAGGATCCAAAATACTACAACATCGTGAAGAAGGCATTCCACTCTGATATTGCAAAGAAGTTCTTCAACGTAAGCGAACTGATGCACTATCTGGACGGTCACAAGAACGACGTTCGTGACTACAGCCGTATGGTATGGACTGTGTTCATCTTCATCGTATGGTATGATATTTACTTTAACGGCGCTTCCCATGAGGAAGGCGATATGCCGATCATTTAACGGCTGCCGTTCCTGAAATAAAAAACCCCCGGAATTTACTCCGGGGGTTTTTCTTATTGCTTTTCTTTATCGTCAGATGCATCCGGTGTTTCCGGAAGCTCTTTTTCTGATTTTTTATTTTTATACTGCTGCCGCTTATGGCCGAAAACAACAATGATGGCACGCACGATAATATACAGAATAATAAAATTCAGAATTGCCGTAATAATCGCGAAATCAAAGCCCTGCGGGTCGGAGACAAGGGCTTCTGTAAAGAACAGGCGGCCGCCGTGGGCAGTAAACTGAATGGAGATCCACTTAAATGGAAAACCGAAGGTGTAGGTGGTAATATCATGGCCAATACTGCCGGAAACAGGGTACACAAAAATCGGCACCACAAAGAAAATTGCTGCAAGAACAATACATCGTTTGCTGACAAAGCGCATCTCCACACCTCCCGCTCAAAACGGATATTACTATGTTCAGTGTATCATATTTCCGTAGTGAGGTAAACAGGAATTTCGTCGAATCTGATTAAAATTTCCACAGATTACCAGAAGCATCACTCGGCATTACAAGGCCGCCTCGTGGGGACACATTGATGCTGCCGACAGCAGGACCATCCGGCAGGCAGGAACGTTTGAACTGCTGCTGGAAGAACCGGCGATAGAAATTCTGCAGCCATTTGTCAATCACTTCCGGGCTGTACTCGCCGGCAAAAGCGATGTTTGCAAGGCGGGCAATTTTTTCCGGCGGGAAATGATTGCCCAGCGCATGATACAGGAAGAAGTCATGGAGTGCATACGGGCCTACCAGATCTTCTGTGATCTGCGCGATCTCGCCGTCCTTTGCAGGCAGCAGCTCCGGGCTCACCGGTGTGTCGAGAATATCCAGCAGCACAGCCTTCAGTTCCTCGCCGCTCTGTTCTGCAATGTGGGCAACCATGTGGCGCATCAGTGTCTTTGGAATGCTTGCATTTACTGCATACATGGACATATGATCGCCGTTGTAAGTTGCCCAACCAAGTGCCAGCTCAGAAAGGTCGCCGGTTCCAATAACCATGCCGCCCTTCTGGTTGGCAACGTCCATCAGCACCTGGGTGCGCTCTCTAGCCTGACCGTTTTCAAAAGTTACGTCATGGCAGTCCATAGACTGACCGATGTCGAGAAAATGCTGGCGGACAGAAGCGCCGATCTCAATCTCCTGGAAGGAGACACCAAGGGCTTCCGCCAGTCTCTGGGCGTTGGACTTGGTGCGGCTGGTGGTGCCGAAGCACGGCATGGAAATAGCGAGAATCTGCTTTCTGTCCATGTTCAGCTGGTCAAAGGTTCTTGCCGCAACAAGGAGCGCCAGAGTGGAATCCAGACCACCGGAGAGACCAAGTACCGGTGTTCTGCACCAGGTGTGGCGGATGCGCTGGCCAAGGCCGCTGCACTGGAGATCGAGAATCTTTTCAATGCGCTTTGCAACTTCTGTCTCACTTTCCATTGGCAGGAATGGATTCTGCGGAATAGCGCGGGTCAGGGTTGTTTCGCCCAGGTCGTGGAAGAACACGGTTTCGTCCGCGTGGTGCTCTGCAGGTGCCGGGAAGTTCTTTTCCATGCGCTTGTTGCGGAGATAATCCACGTCGATTTCTGTAATGGTGAGACCTGTAGAGAAAAGCGGACTTTCTGCCAGCACATTGCCATTCTCCACAATGAGGCGGTGACCTGCCCAGACGGAGTCGGTGGTAGATTCGCCCTGCCCTGCCTCTGCAGTAATATAAGCGCAGCACAGTTTGCGGCTGTGGGCTTTGTGGAATTCCACGCGCTCCTCTGCCGCCACAACTGTCTCAGCAGAAGCAGACGGATGGAGAACAACAGAAACACCGCCCTCTTTCACCAGTTCAAAGGAAACAGGAAGCATGGCGTCCGCATCGCTGCCGATCTCTACACCTACCACAATGCCGCCGATGTTCAGCGCTTTGTTGGAAAACGGCTTGCCCGGGTTTTCCGGCAGTGTGGAGAACACACGCTGCTCTGCTGGCGAGAGATACTGCTTTGCTGCAAACTGGATCACTTCGCCGTCTTTGAACAATGCGCAGCAGTTATACACAGAGTGACCGGACAGCGCCGGCAGACCAACTGCACAGAGAATATCCAGATCTCTTGTTTCGCGCATGATATGCTCTAATGTATCGGCTGCGCCCTTTAATAAAACAGGGCTGCGGAATAAATCACCGCAGGTAGCGCCGGTAATGCACAGCTCCGGGAATACGATGATCTTCACGCCGAGGGCCGCTGCTTCTCTGATCTGCGCAAGGATGGCTTCACCGTTTTTTGCGCAGTCTGCCACGGTGATGGCCGGTGTGGCAGCACATACTTTTAAGAATCCGTCTTTCATGGTCATGCTCTCCTTTTCTTGCGTTCCCGCATGGTGATCGGCGGCAGGGCGTTCGGTAAAATATCTACGTTCTTACCAAACAGCTTTTCTGCATGGAATCGCTTGCCGCGATAAAAATTCAGGTGCAGATATACCTGCCACAGGTGTTTGCCGTAGTCTTTCATATCGTGGTTCAGCACGTGGATTTTTGTCAGATAATAGTTGCTGTAGAAATGTGTTTTAAAGCACAATGCGTTGAAATATTTTTTAAACTTCGGGAATTCCCCGTTCTGCTCCAGACAGACGCGAACGCTGGCCGCAGCGCGGATGAAGTCGTTGATCATTTTCGGGTTTGGTGTTTTGAGGATGCTTGTTCTGCGCTGCACATAATGGTACAGTACATTGCGGATGACAGCCACACGCTTTGCCTTCATAAACAGCTTTGGTGTGGTGGCAAGGTCTTCAAAAGCCATGCCCAGCGGGTAAGTAATATTGTTCTCTGCAAAAAGGCTGCGCTTATACAGTTTATTCCAGGCAAAGCTCTGCAGCTGCAGGTCCTGGAACAGCTTTTTCATAGCGCCGTCTCTGTCGTAGATGCCCGGGCATTTAAACGGGTGCGGCAATGTTCTGCCGGAGTCCGGATAGTAGTAGCTGAAATAGCAGCAGGCAATGTCAGCGTCGTTATCCACGCAGGCGTGATATAACTTTTCCAGATAATCCGGCTCTACAAAGTCATCGCTGTCAATAAAAGAGAGGTACTCACTTTTTGCCAGAGAAATGCCTTTGTTACGGGCTGCGGACAGGCCGCCGTTTTCCTGATCCACCACAGTGAAATACGGGTGGGTCTTTTCAAATTCCCGCAGAATTTCCGGGGATTCATCTGTTGCACCGTCATTGACTGCAATGACGCAGAAGTCACGGAAGGTCTGGTTGTCAATGGACTCCAGACAGCGCGGAAGGAACTCCGCTACATTATATACCGGCAGAATTACCGTAATTTTTGGTGTTGTGTTTTGAACTTGGGTTTCCATGAGAAAGCCTCCTCCAAAGAATAAAAATGCGCATAATTTCCTGATTATATTTTACTCTCCCCCGCGGGAAAGGTCAATATTTGCTGAAATTTCTGCAGACAGATAGAGGGGAAAAGATTCCCGCGCGGTGCGCGGGAACTCTGCTGCTCCAAAGGTCAAGATTTGCCGGAATCTCTGCAGACAGATACAGAGGAAAAGACCCGTGCGGTGCGCGGGAACTCTGCTGCTCCAAAGGTCAAGATCTGCCGGAAATTCCATATCATCAGGCCAGGATTTTTTCATTTAAAAAAGCACCGACAAACGGCTGTTTCCACCTTGCAGTACTGGAAAATCTGCACAGAATATGGTATACTGGAATGTAAGCATTTTTCATCTTGACTGAACTTTAGGAGGTCACTCCAATGAATATATTAGCAATCGGCGACGTAGTTGGCAGCGTGGGCTGTAAGTTCCTGCGCAAGCATCTGCCAAGCCTGAAAAAAATCAAACAGATCGACATGGTCATTGCCAACGGCGAAAATTCTGCAGACGGCAACGGCATTACCCCAACCTCTGCCCAGCATTTGTTCGACAGCGGCGTAGACGTAATTACCGCCGGCAACCACACCTTCCGCCGCAAAGAGTGCTACGACTACTTTGATGAGTGCGAAACACTGATCCGCCCTGCAAACTTTCCAAAGGGTGCACCAGGCCGCGGCTGCTGTGTGTATGACATGGGCCGCTATCAGGTAGGCGTCATCAACGTAATGGGCGTTGTTTACATGGAGCCGATGGACTGCCCGTTTGAAACAGTAGACAAGCTGCTGCCGGAAATGCCGAAGATTACACTGGTAGATTTCCACGCAGAAGCAACCGGCGAAAAAGGCGCCCTGGCTCATTATCTGGACGGCCGCGTTTCTGCTGTGTTCGGTACCCACACCCATGTGCAGACTGCCGATGAGCAGATTCTGCCAAAGGGCACCGGATTTATCAGCGACCTTGGCATGGTTGGCCCAACCAATTCCATCCTCGGCGTAAAACCGGAACTGATCGTACAGAAAATGAAAGGCAAACTGCCGGTACGCTTTGAAAACGCTGCCGGCGACTGCCACCTGGATGCTGTTCTCTTTACCATTGACGAAAAAACAGGAAAAACCACTGCGGTGGAACGCATTAAAATTGCAGACTGATACCGTTTTTCCGTGATTTTGTACAAACATCTTTCCATAGGGAAAAGTTTAACATTCTATTCATATCTCCTATCTATTCTCTATGATATACTGTCCAGAATGATTTCACAATTTCGAAACAACGCCGCAATAAAATTAACATAAATTGCGGGTATACTGATACAACATACTGCCGGAGCTGTGCGTGCTTTTTTGTTCCGGCAAACGGATTTGAAACCTGATTTGATAAAGGAGATTTTTATGCAGATTTTAACAGGTACCCATTTAAAGGCAGCCGTAATTTCCGGCGCTAACCACCTCAGCAACTACAGACAGGAAGTTGACCGCCTGAATATTTTCCCTGTTCCGGACGGCGACACCGGCACCAATATGTCCATGACTTCTCAGGCAGCTGTAAAGGCGCTCCGCTCCGTAAACAGCGCTGACGCCAGCGAAGTGGCAAAAGCTGTTGCTTCCGCTCTGCTCCGCGGTGCAAAGGGCAACTCCGGCGTAATTCTTTCCATTTTGTGGAAGGGTTTTTCCAAGGGAATTGGCGACGCTGCTGAAATTAACGGCCACGCAATTGTAAAGGCACTGGGCCTTGGCGTTGAAATGGCTTACGCCGCTGTGATGAACCCAACAGAAGGCACCATTCTGACTGTTGCAAGAATGGCCCAGGAAGCAGGCAAAAAAGCCCTGGCAGAAAATGACGGCGTTCTCCACGTGTGGGAAGCAATCTGCAAAGGCGCAAGACACGCCCTCGCCAAAACACCGGAACTGCTCCATGTACTGAAAAGAGCAAATGTTGTGGACGCCGGCGGCATGGGTCTGTGCCTGATTTTCGAGGGTATGCTCTCTGTTTTTGCCGAGAATACTGTAATCCAGCTGGCTGACCATCCGGAAAACACAGAGCAGTCTGTACCATCTGCAAGCCACATCGGCGACGAAGCATTCCGTCAGGCAGCAGCAGCTTATGATAACAACAACAGCACTTACACTTACTGCACAGAGTTTATCATCAGCCGCAAGCCAAACGCTGTGCCGGAAGTACTCCGCGCTTACCTGATGACCATTGGCGACTGTGTTGTTGTGGTAGATGATGAAGAGATCATCAAAGTGCACGTGCACACCGACAACCCGGGCAATGCACTGCAGAAAGGTCTGGAGTGCGGCGCGCTCCTTACCGTTAAGGTAGACAACATGAAGGAGCAGGCAAAAGAACTGGCGGAGGAAGAAACATTCACACCGGCAGAGCCAACCGAAGACTTTGGTTTTGTTTCTGTTGCAGCAGGCGAAGGCCTGGAAATGCTGTTCCGCGACCTTGGCTGCGCACAGGTTGTAGCCGGCGGCCAGAGCATGAACCCAAGCACCGACGACATTGTAAAGGCAATTCTCAGCACACCGGCAAAAACCGTGTACGTGCTTCCAAATAACAAGAACATCATTATGGCGGCAGAGCAGGCTGCTGCACTGGTAGAGGACCGTGAAGTAATCCTGATTCCAACCAGAACAGTACCGCAGGGTATCTCTGCACTGCTGGCATTCAGCAGCACACGCAATGCAGAAGCAAATATTGCAGTAATGATGAACGCTGCTCACCACGTGGCAACCGGCCAGGTTACTTACGCAGCAAGAGATTCCAAATTCGGTTCCACAAAGATCCACACCGGCGATATGCTCGGCCTTGTGAACGGCAAGCTGAAGCTGGTGGAAAAAGAACAGGATCCAACCCACACAGCAATCCACCTGACCCGCTCCATGCTCAGCAAGGACACCAACTTTGTTACCATTATTTATGGTGAGGACGTGACCGAGGAGCAGGCAATGGTTGTGTATGAAAAAATCAGAGCAAAGGCAGACAGACACGTGGAGATCAATCTGATCAACGGCGGCCAGCCGATCTATTACTATCTGGTGTCTGTAGAATAATACAGGGTTCGCAGGTATGGCATCATTATTCCAAAAGGATATCACATACTTAAAAGGCGTCGGCGATAAGCGCGCCAAGCTGTTTCAAAAGCTTGGGGCACCTACCGTCGGTGCCTTATTGCGTTTTTACCCCCGCGGTTACGAGGACTGGAGCAACGTCTGCTCCATTGCAGACGCTCCCATGGGCGAGCTCTGCGCCATCAAAGCAAAGGTTCTCCGCCGCCCAACCGAAACACGCATCCGCAGCGGCATGACCCTTTACAAAACCACCGTGACCGACGGCGAACGGGATCTTGCCCTGACGTTTTTCAATAACAAGTACATCCCCACCATGCTGGAGGAAGGACAGGAATACGTTTTCTACGGCAAAGTCACCGGCAGTATGCTCCGCCGGGAGATGACTGCACCGGAATTCTGCAAGGCGTCGGATGCGCTGCCGATCCTGCCTATTTACCGCCAGACGGAGGGACTCTCCTCCCGGCAGATCAACAGCGCTGTGAAGAACGCCTTTGCCCTGCTGCCGGAAGTGATCCATGACCCGATCCCGGACAATGTAAGAATGGAGCACCAGCTGTGCCATCTCCGCTTTGCCATGGAGAATATTCATTTTCCAAAGTCTATGGAAAATCTGGCCATTGCCCGCCGCCGGCTGATTTTTGAAGAACTACTGGTACTGCAGCTTGGATTGCTCCGCCTGAAAAGCCGCAGCAAAAAAGAGATCAGCAGCCATAAAATTGATGATTACAGTGAAGACTTCTGGAAATTGCTGCCTTTTGCGCCAACCAACGCCCAGCGCCGCGCTGTGGCAGAGGCTCTTGGCGATATGCGCGGCGAAACAAACCCGCACCCAATGAACCGACTGGTACAGGGTGACGTTGGCAAAGTCGGATCGTAGCCATGTCG
>JAZUBL010000054.1:0-45364 GCA_045638545.1 Acutalibacteraceae bacterium
ATTTGTTCTCAATAAACAACATCGGCAAAAAGATCAACACCTCTCTGCCGATGATTTTATAGAACTGCAGCGTAACTTTCATTGCAGCAGCTATAATCAATTCTCTTTTATAAAAAACTATGTGTTCAGTGCTTGTTTTAAAGGATATCTTTTGTCTGAGATATGGGGTTTATTGGGGGGTATCCCATGACAAATGCACCCCATTTGCCAAAGCGGACAAAAGAAATAACGCAGAAAACCGCATATTTCCGCCATTCTCTGAACGTATCTGAACCACACCAAAACCGGGTATGCACATTGGTAAGAACGAGGTTACCGGTCGAATCTGGTTAGCAGCTCCAAGAAATTCCCCTTGTAATCCGCTCCATGAGGCTTTTTCGTTTTCAGAATTTTGTTCTTCAGTTTCTCTAAAAATCCTTGCACATAACAACGCAAAAAAGCCGCTCTCCATAAAAGAGAGCGGCTTTTTTATTATTCAGCACTTTATCAATAAACTGGAAACGGAAAACGAATGCATACTTTCTGTCACTGCGTCCGTCGGATTTAAACAAGCCTGCCTAACCAAAACTCAAAATCATACAGGCAATCTACATGCATCAACATAAAAACACAGCAGGTTCTGTATCCCCTCATTAACAACAAAAACTCCCCATCCGGATAGAGGGGGAGTTTTCATACAGTATCGATTTTTTTTATCAGGAATCCTTTCGCTTGGAAACTTCTGCTGGGTATTCTACCGGGAATGGCAGAAGATCCAGAATATCCTTCTGCACATCAATACCTGGGTATACTTCAACAAGCTTCAGTCCGTTCTTTCCCAGTTCAAAAACACAGCGCTCTGTAACATAAAGAACACGCTGACCGTTTTCCATTGCGCGCTTGCCGTTAAAGCTGACATGCTTTACCTTTTCCACAAACTTTGGAATCTTGCCGTTTTCTACAATCGTAACTGTATCGTTCTCACTTGTTACGGCAAGACCTACAGTATTAAAGGTAAGGCAGAAAATAACGTTTGGTGTTTTTGCGGTAATATTCGCAAAACCGCCAATACCAGCAAAATGTGTTTCACTCTGATGGGCATTCACATTGCCGAAACGGTCTACTTCCAGACCGCCCATGAAGCAAATGTCCAATGTTCCGCTGTCATACAGGTCAAACTGGTTCGCCATATCGTAAACAGACGCAGCGCCGATCATAGCACCGAATACTTTGCCGGAAACAGGAAGGCCGCCGATTCCACCGGACTCTACGGTCATGGTGATCTTTTTCAGGATCCCGCTTTCTCTTGCATAATCAGCTACATTTTCCGGAATGCCGATACCGATATTCACAAGGTCATCTTCCTTCAGTTCCTGTGCAGCGCGTTTTCCGATGATTGGGAATGCCGGATTTGTCTTTGGATGAGTGTTGCTCACGCCGTCGATCATAGTTTTCCAGCCTTTCCACTCATGGTATGGAATCTCAAAACCACCGGTAAGCGCGCGGAAAGATACCGGATATTCTTCCGGCTCCACTACAACGATCGCATCAACAAGACTGCCAGGAATAATGGTATTTCTTGGACGGGACTGTGTTTTTACAACGCGGTCAACCTGAACAATAACGGTACCGTTATTTGCTTTAACAGCCTGACATACAGATAATGCATCACCGGACATAAACTGATCATCAAAAGAAATATTACCCTTTTTGTCAGCTACGGTGCCCTTGATCAGTGCCACATTCAGCTTTGGCAGCTGATAATAAAGGTACTCTTCTCCATCCAGTTCGATCAGCTTTACCAGATCTTTGGATTTAGAAATATTGTTAATACCAGGGCCTTCTTTCCGCGGATCCACAAAAATATCAAGACCTACCTTGGAAAAAGCGCCCGGCAAACCAGCGGACTGTGCGCGAATCGCATGAGAGATACAGCCTAAAGGCAGATTATATGCTTCAAAGCGATCTTCCAGCACCAGTTTTTTTGTGCTCAGCATTGCGCCAAAGTGACCACAGATCAATTTGGATACTGCGCCTTCTCGAATATAGTTTTCAGCGCATCTATTTTCATCCCAAAGACCAAATCCCGCACTGGAAACAATGGTCAGATTATTCGGAGAATGTGTCTCCTGATATTTTTTATAGATTCCCTCGTGGAGTGCTACCGGAATTTCAATGCCTACAAAAGAATTCAGGCAAATGCAGTCACCATCGTGGATTAAATTCACCGCTTGTTCAACGGACATAATTCTATGCATAACTAAAATTTTCCTTTTTTTCAGAATTTCAGAACACCTGCTGTGTGCAGTGTCCTTTTCCCCATTTAAAAAGAACAGGGAAAAATTTAACAGTCTCTGTATTATAGTCGATTCTTAAAGAAAAAGCAACTATTTCTCCAAATATTACATGACAAAATCCATAAATTCGTGTCATTTATTGTGCCTTTTGACAAATAAAAGCAATCTCGTTCATCTTGAGCAGATTCAATAAAATGGACAATAAAAAAGAAACTTCCTATCTGCCGTCACAGATGAAAAGTTTCTTTTAATGCTCTCAGATTTTCAGTTTCTCAGGAAACAGTGCCGCTCTGTACTTCTGCTCCATTCAGATCCGGCCAGTCAAAAATCTGCCGTTTGCCTGCACCCTGCTGACTCCATAAATTGAGCAGAGCCTCTGCTTCCAGTCGCTCCAGCCGCTCTCCGCGAACATCAGACGGCTCAGTTGGAATCCACTGCATGTTGTCACGCTCCAAGCGGTAAGCCTCGCCGCGAACAGACAGCTGCCACATCATTCCCTGTTCCATATCCAGATAGAATTTCACGAACAGATCCTTGTGAAGTCCCACCATCTCCCAGTAAATTTTCCGGGTATTCTCATGGTTCTGGAGCTCATACAGCGCATCCTGCACAGCACCGTAGTACCAGCATTGCTCTGTAATATCTGAACTAAAACGCTTCCACACTTCATCGCCAATTTCCCGGTAATCTGCCAGTGTACTGCGCAGGTTCGACACTTTGTCTGCCATGATCAGCATTTTCAGGTCATTATCTGCTGTGGCAAGGGAGTCAATGGTATGCTGCTTGCGTTCTTTCCAGGACTTGCTCTTGTCCTCACTGTGGCCGGAAACCAGCTCTGCCACGCGTGGGCCAAACTGAAACAGAATATCCAGCATTACCGTATCGGTATCTTCTACGGTATCATGGAGAACACCGGCAATCTGCAATTCTTCACTGCCGCGCATTTCTGTTAAAATCTGCAGTACTTCCAGTGGATGGCTGATGTAGTCCAGATCTTTGCCCTTACGCTTCTGTCCTGCATGTGCTTTTGTAGCAAATACAATTGCCTTATGCAGCTGGTTCACCTGCTCCAGCTGCGGCTCGCCAAAAAAGTCCAGCAGATCATACAATCTCTGCAGCTGAAAAGAACCGCCGGTCTGCTCCTGAAAAAAACAGATCGTTTCATCGCCAATGGTGTATCGGAGATCCCAGTGCATTTCCGGTTCTTCCCCTTCTTCTGCCGGAGAAAGCAGGTCATCAAAGTGAATGACATCCAACTGCTCCAGAAAAGCCCGGGAAAGCTGCTCGTTCAGCACCCGCTCTTTTTCATTTTTACAGATCACAGTTCTGCCGCCTGCGGTGGTCATCTCCAGGCTGCAGTGGGGCGCAGAGGAAGGCATATAAAATTCCAGCTTTAAATATCGTTCCATTGCAAAACCTCCTTCTCATTTCATTTATAGTATAGCACTTTTACAGCAGATAGACCAGTACCATTACCATACTGCGCCAATATAAGAGTTCTGCCGGCTGCTGTGCAGAGTTTTATTGCGCACGATCGGCTTTGGGTGTATAATTTATATAAATAACCTCACGAAACGGAGCGTTACTTATGAAAAAATTACGAATTCTTACTGTAACAGCTGCTGCGGCAGTTTTGCTGTGCGCTGCAGGCTGCGGTGGCGGCGGCAGCACAACTTATACAGATAATTCCCACGACGATCAACTGGTTGCACTGGCATCTGTATCCGGCGCATCCTGCAGTCAGAACAGCACAGATCTGATTCTGACAGCACAGGTTTCTGCACCGGACTATGAGAAACTGATGGAAAAACATCACGCAGAAGCAGAACAGAACGCAGGTGATTACAATGACTATGAAAAGCGCCTGTATGATCTGATGCTGAATGACGCCAGAAATTCTGTAAAACAAACAACTTCTGTTACTGTAAATCTTTCAGATCTGAACGCAGACAAAACAGAGTGGTCTGAAAAAGAACTGGAAGAGGCCGCAAAACAGGCTGCTTTTGATAAAGCAGCAGAAGAATTTGCTTACAAACAGATTATGGAAGAAGCACCTTCCCTGAAGGAGGCTGCTGACAAATGAAAAAAAGAATAAGATTTATCAGTATTCTCCTGAGTATGCTGCTGTTATGCACTGCTGCACCATTACAGCTTGTAGGTGCCGCGGAACAAACAACCGATGAATACAAAAATGGTGTCATTGAACGATATGAGGAATCCTTTGAAAACAGCAGCTACTATCACAGCCTGCTGGATCAGACCATGTTCCAATATAAAGACTGGTCCGATGATATCAACGGCAAAGATTCTTTCACCAAGGCGTACCTGTGGAGCACCAACTTCATGATGGATAAACTGCTGGATACCAACGCCTACGTGGACTATCTCTCCAACCTGCTTGCCATGATGGAAACCAGCTTTGCAGAAACTTCTGCCGCACAAGCTTCTTACACTGCAAAAGTCAGCGGCTGGGATGTTGCCAAAGGCGCTGCGGAAATTGCATGCTCCGACCTGCTTGGCGGCAGATATGAAAAAGTAAAAGCAACCTATGAGCTGGTTTCCGGCGGCCTGAAATTCAGTGAACTGGGCATTGACGCAATCAAAGACATCAACCAGCTGGCCGTTTACTCTACTGCCTGCGTTTCGTTGGAACAGAAACTGACTGTGCTGGAAGCGATTCGTGACCATACAGAAGATGAAGCACTGAAAAAAGCAGCCGATGACATGATCCATGTATGCAATATGGAGTTCATTTACATCTGTGACAACTACTCGATGGATATGGCCGCAGAAGCTGCAAAATTTGATTACAATTTGATGGGCATAGAGCCTTTTAAAAATCTGATGCCGTATATCACCAGAAAAATATCTGTTGAATTTGTTCCATGGCTCACAAAAACTGTCGGCAAAAAAGCCGGCAGTGCAGCGAATTCTGTGCTGATTTTTGCCGGAAAACTTGCAAAGCCGCTGAAAACACTTTCCTATGCAGGCGCCGGATTTAAAATCGGCCTGGAAATCATGAAAGTTGCTGCCGGCAATAAATATGAGTGCTACCGTGAAATGCTGGCTATGAATGCCATCTCCGATGCCCTTTACCCGGCGTTGAAAGAAGCTAAAGATCAGGCAGATACAAAAGATTACGATGCGATCCGCAACTTTACTTCTATTGCAAAAGCACTGACACTGACCCATCTCCGCGGCGATTACTGCAACGTAGAATGCAGAACAGGCGACAAAAAGGACGGCGCAGATAAATATTACGGTTACCTGCTGGAGAATCTTACCACCTATGAATCTGCTATTGCCAGCATTTTTGAGCCGGAAGAAACCTTTGTTGTGCACGATACCTTTGAGCTGTACAATAACTATATCGTCCCTGTCGCACAGAAAACAGAGGTGCCGGAAGGCTATATCGGCATTTATTCTTACGCTGATTTCCAGAAAATTAAAGATAATGAGCCGAAATCCTCAGAGCGGAAACTCCTCAACGAATATAACTGCTCCAAGTTTATTCTCATGGATAACATTACCTGCCCAGATGGCTATGAGTCTATCGTCGGCTTTGGCGGTGTTCTGGATGGCAATGGCTATGCCATTTACAATGTAACAGAACCGCTGTTTGAACTGATCTCCGGTGCTGAAATCCGCAATCTCGGCATCAGTCTCGGCAACATCAAATCCTACAATGACAGCAGCCTTGATTATGGCGGTCTTGCAAAAAGAGGCGCCGTCTCTCTCTATGGCAATCTCTATCGAGAAACCAGTATTGTGGATAACTGTTATACCATTGGTACCGTTGATATCCAGCTCCGTCAGGGTAACGTGGGCGGTCTGATCGGCGACGCCTTCTATGTGGAAATCAGCAACTGCTACAATGAAGCTGACATCAAAGTGAACTCCCGTCAGGGCGGAAATGTCGGTGGTATCGTTGGCAACAGCGGTATGCTCTCTAACTGCTATAACAGTGGTAATGTTGAAACATATGCCACTACCGCAAATACCTTCAACGAATACTCCATCGATGTTCATGCAGGCGGCATCAGCGGCCAGGGTTCCCTCGTTTCTTACAGCTACAATAATGGCAATGTTTCCGGCGGCGCAGAACGGTTCTGTGACATTACCGTCGGCGGTGTTGTAGGTAATGCCTGCGACACTCTTTATTCAGAAATGTATATCCTCAACAGCTTTAATGCCGGCAGTGTCAAAGCATACAGCGGCGCAGGCGTGGATCCGATGGAAAAGAATCCTTTTGGCAACGGCATTTATGCAGGCGGCGTTGCAGGCAGAATTGACGGCGTCAGCAGCAAATATGCCGCTTATCTGCTCAGCTGCTGGAACGGCGGAAACGTCAGCGGCGAAACCATGACAGGCGGTATCTCCGCAGCAGCATATCAGTATGTCATCACAATGAACTGCTTTAATACCGGTACAGTTACCGGTGAAAATACCACCGGCGGCCTCTTCGGCTGTATCATGGAAAATACCACGGTTTCTTCCTGCTACAACAGCGGTATGATTGCCGGCGGCAGCGATACAGGTTCTCTGGCAGGCGATGTTTCCAAAATGTCTGAAAATACGTTTGAGAACTGTTATTATCTGGACAACGGAATTCCTTCTACCGGCATCGGTGATCCTGAAGGTACAAAGTGGATTTCGGCTGATCAGATGAAGAGCAAAGATTCCTATGACGGATTTAATTTCAGCAACATCTGGAAAATGGATGATGAATCCGGAATTTCTTCCCCTGTCCTGCGCTTTAAAGACACCAAAACAGAAGAGAAGTAAGTGATGACAGCTCCCTGCGAAATCGGAAGGGAGCTATTTTTTTTGATAAAAAAGCAGCCTGTATAAACATATTTCACGACACCAATCTTCTTTGTAAGAAATATAAAAATACCGATATTCCCGGATTTTACATGAAAATTTGAAATAAAATTGAAATAATTTTCTAAAGCCTATTGTCATGGTAGTTCGTTATGGTGTATAATGTGCATGGTTATTATTTATGGTTACTTTGTTTAATAATCTTAAGAAACTATAAAACTTCTTATAACAAACTACCCAAAAATAGTATACTTTTTACTTATAACAACTTAAACAAATTTCAGATATTATTTTTAGGAGGCATATTTATGGCATGGTACGATGAAGCGGTATTCTATCACATTTATCCACTTGGTATGACCGGCGCTCCAAAGCAGAATAACTATGGTGCACCAGAACACCGTCTGCTCACTTTGCTGCCGTGGATTTCCCACATTAAGGCACTTGGCTTCAATGCGATCTACATCGGTCCTCTGTTTGAGTCCGTTGGCCACGGCTACGAAACCACAGACTACAAAAAGCTGGACAGCCGCCTTGGCACCAACGAAGACCTGACTACTTTTGTTGCAGAATGCCATAAAAATGGTATCCGCGTCATTCTGGACGGCGTATTCAACCACACAGGCCGTGACTTCTTTGCTTTCCAGGACATCAAGCGCAACAGAGAAGGCTCTCAGTACAAAGACTGGTACTGCAATGTGAATTTCTGGGGCAATAATGAGTACAATGACGGCTTTACCTATGAAAACTGGGGCGGCTACAACCTGCTTGTAAAACTGAACCAGCATAATCCGGCTGTTCGCGACTATATCTGCGACGTGATCCGCTTCTGGGTCAGCGAGTTTGATATTGACGGCATTCGTCTGGATGCTGCTGACGTGCTGGACTTTGAATACATGAAAGCAATGCGCCGCGTTGCCAACGAGGTAAAGCCGGACTTCTGGCTCATGGGTGAAGTAATCCATGGAGATTACAACCGTTGGGTAAACGACAGCACTCTGCACTCCGTCACCAACTACACACTGCACAAGGCGCTGTACTCCGGCCACAATGACCACAACTACTTTGAAATTGCCCACACCGTAAAACGTCTTGCTGACATGGGTTGTGCATACCTTTATAACTTTGTAGACAACCACGACGTAGAGCGTATCATCAACAAACTGAACAGCAAGAATCATTTCCTGCCAACTCACATTCTGCTGTATACTCTGCCAGGTGTTCCATCCGTTTACTACGGTTCTGAGTTTGGCATCGAAGGCAAAAAGAACAGAAATTCTGATGATTCTCTGCGCCCTGCTCTGTCTTATGAGCAGTATGCAAATGCACTGGAAACAAATGAGTTTGCAAAGCAGATTGCCGCTTTGGGTAAAGTTCGCAACAATACCAAGGCACTCTCCTACGGTGATTACAAAGAACTGCAGCTGACAACAAGACAATATGCTTTTGCGAGAAATTATAATGGTCAGTCCGTCATTGTTACCGTTAACAATGACGACAGCGACTTTGTGATGACTCTTCCATGCGGAAACTGCGCAGAATATGTAGGCGCTCTGTCCGGTCAGCGTGTTCATGTTGTCAACGGCACTATCTGCGTAAATGTTTGCCGCAATTCCGGTGATATCTGGGTTCCTGCAGATTCTTATGATGCAAGCGTACAGCCTGTTGTTCTGGAAGAAATTGCAAAAACAGAAGTACCTGCACCAGCCGCTGCAGAACCAGCACCTGCTGCTGTGGAAACTGTAACAGAAACACCTGCAGCAACTCCTGTTGAGGAGCCGGCAGAAGAAGCTCCAAAAGCAAAAGTTCGCGTTGCAGTAAAAGCAGTGAAAGGCAAAAAGCCGGATGTAAAGGTTGTTACTGCAGCAGACGTTAAAAAAGCAGAAGCACCTGCTGCTCCGGTTGTAAAGAAAGAAGAACCGGCAAAGCCTGCAGAGCTTGACCTGAACAAGCCTCTGGAATCTATGACCATGGAAGAACTCCATGCTGTTATTATCGGCAAAATGAAAGCAAACGGCCCTGTAACTGATCGAATGGCAAAAGATGTTTATGAAAACCAGCACATTCCGTCCCTCATCGGCTGGGCAAAGAGTTTTCACTAAATTTATTCGTGTAAAATAGACAGTGAAACCCCTGCGAGTTTTAAACCTCGCAGGGGTTTTCTGTGCAAAAAAGAAGCAGCCAGGCAAAATTGCCCAACTGCTCCCTTTTCATTATAATATAGAACTTACTTCAGTTCTTCCACAGCGTCTACTGCGCCGTCAATTTCCGGAACTTCTACCAGCTCTGCCAGACCCTTATCGAAGTTTACAGCGATATCGGAGTTGATTGGCAGCTTAGCCAGAACTTTCAGGCCGTGCTTTGCAGCAACTTCGTCTACGTGGCTCTCGCCGAATACCTTGATTTCCTTGCCGCAGTCAGGGCACTTGTAGTAGCTCATGTTCTCTACAATACCGATGATCGGAATGTTCATCATCTTTGCCATGTTTACAGCCTTGGAAACGATCAGAGAAGCAAGCTCCTGTGGAGATGTTACGATTACGATGCCGTCCAGCGGAATGGACTGGAATACGGTCAGCGGAACCTCGCCTGTTCCTGGAGGCATATGCACGAACATATAGTCAACATCCTGCCAGATAACGTCAGACCAGAACTGCTTTACAGTACCAGCAATAACAGGGCCTCTCCATACAACCGGTGCTTCCAGGTCTTCCAGCAGCAGGTTTACAGACATCACATCGATGCCTGTCTTTGTTGTTACAGGGAACAGACCGAGCTCGTTGCCCATTGCTCTCTGATTAATACCAAATACCTTTGGAATAGATGGGCCTGTTACGTCAGCGTCCAGAATTGCTGTTTTCTTGCCGCGGCGGTTCATCTGAACTGCCAGCATGGAAGTTACCATGGACTTGCCAACGCCGCCCTTACCGCTTACAACAGCGATAACCTTCTTAACGCTGCTCATCTGATGTAATGGTGCTGTCAGATCCTGTGGCTTGCCTTTGGAAGGGCAATCTGCACCGCAGGTACTGCAGTTATGTGTGCATTCACTCATTTTGAATTACTCCTTTGAAAATAGACTTAAACTAAATATCCTTTATATATGTATATATGATTTGTTAAAACTCTAATTTAATACTGCGCAGGAACAGATTAGAGAGAATCTTATCATGATCCTCTGCATCGTTCAGGCACTGATACACAGCATTGCAGATTGGAAGCTCTACGTCATAGAGATCTGCCAGACGCACCAGCGCGCCTGTTGTTGCAACACCTTCTGCCAGCTCGCCGTACTCTTTGCCCTGTACAAACAGCTCGCCAAAGCGGCGGTTATGGCTGTACTCAGAAAATACAGTTGCCTGATAGTCGCCAAGGTGGCTCAGGCCGTAAGCAGTGATTTCATTGCCGCCCATCGCCTTGATAAGTCTGGCAATTTCTCTGGTGCCGCGGGACATAAGCGCGCCCTTCAGCGCAGTCAGACCTTTGCCGTCCAGCATACCGGCAGCAATACCGATTACGTTCTTCGCAGCTGCGCCTACTTCGTTGCCGATAAGATCGGTACCGTAGTAGAAACGGATCAGCGGACTGGAAAATGCTTCTACGATCCGCTCTTTTACTTCCTGCTCTTTACTGTCGATTACCATACAGTTCGGGATACCCTTGGTGAAATCCTGCACGTGGCCCGGACCAACCCAGATTGCAACGTCTGCATCGGTAAACTCTTCCACAATCTGTGTCAGACGCTTACCAGTGGCAGCTTCGATGCCCTTCATGCAGAGAATGATGGTTTTGCCGGTCAGGTCATACTGCACCAGATCTTTCATCAGACTGCGGAGATTCTGCGCTGCAATGGAAATGATGATCATTTCGCCGTGGTTTACAGTCTCCTCCAGAGAATCGGTGTAGGACACCTTTTTGTCAAAGGTAACCATACCATTTGTATTTGTATCTTTAAACTGCTGCAGGTGCGCAGAGCCTTTTCTGCCATACAGCATAATGTCGTGATCAATGTTATGCAGATACCAGGCGATAAAACTGCCCCATCTGCCGCATCCAATTACGGAAACTTTCATAGGATCTCTCCTCTAAAATTCATATCTAATAAAACTTCTAGAGAAGATTATAGCACAATCCAATTTAAAATGCACTATATACATACAAATTCCATCACAAGAAAAAGCACGGTATCATAATCCACGCCATTTTATTCCTTTATTCTCTTTTGTTATAGTGTCTGCGTTTCCATTTTTAACCAAAAACAGCTGCCTTTTCCTTTTCATTATAATATATAGCTGCCGTGTGTTATCTTTCAACATTTCCTGATTTCGACTGAAATATCCTTATGTGAGCAGCAGGTGATAAGAACCTCTGTTATTGTGACCAAATCACTGTTGCACTTGTTGTAGTATGATAACTTAGGATAGGGTGGGAAATTGTCTGGCCTTTTACGCAGGCCTAACTTGCAATTTTCTTTCCGCTATAGTACTATTATAATTAGGTTTGTTTACCGATTTAGTATAGTATCTGTAAAAGGACGCTTCGGTCAAATCAAATTCATGATGAAAGATACTGGTGATTATTTATGGAAAACAAAATCGTAATTACAATAGCTCGTCAATTTGGCAGCGGCGGCCGTGCAATCGGCAAAATGGTTGCAGATAAGCTGGGCATTGCATTTCTGGACAAAGAAATCATTGCACAATCTGTTGCAGAGAGCGGCATCCACGCCGATCTTATCCGCAACAATGACGAAAAAGCTGGAAATCCACTTGGTCAGGCGTTTGCAGCAGGCGGTATTCACTCCTATTTTGGCAATGAAATGACAATCAACGATAAAGTTTTTGTTGCGCAGTCCAATGCTATCAAAAAACTGGCAAAGGAACAGTCCTGTGTGATCATCGGCAGATGCGGCAGTTATGTGCTCCGCGATGAGGTCAAACATCTCAGCGTGTTTATTAATGCAGACCTGGAAGACCGCATGGAACGCATCATTCGTCTGTACGATGTTCCGGAAAAAAAGATCAAAGAGCGTCTGATCAAAATGGATAAACAGCGCGCACATTATCATAGCTATTATACAGACGAACGCTGGATGGATCTGGAACAGTATGACCTGACTCTGAACAGCACCTCTGTTGGCTACGAAAATGCAGCTGATCTGATCATTACTGCTGCCAAATACCGCTGTGGTATCAAGTAATATGCATTTTTAACCGTTAAGTGAATGTAAAATCACTGTAAAGTGTTATGAAAAAGAGAGTTTTGGGATAGATTCACCATGCTATTTGTGAGTTCTTCCAATTTTTCCTCTTTTTTTTGTGCCAGAGTGTTAAATTAAAAACAAAATTAATAATTTACTAACATTTTGTTGTATGTTATAATGATACCGATCATAATTATACTGTTTTTCCAAGGAGGAATTCAGTGAAATCAACAAAAGCATCCCCTTACAAAACTCCGCTGATCCTGCTCTCCATTTTGTTAGCAGTAACAGTTGGCGTATTGATTGCGATTTGGGTTATTTTTGGCGCGCAGAAACCGGCAGAAGAAAACTATCAGGCCACTACGTTTGCAATGGGCACTTATGTGAACCAGACTGTATATGGAAGTGACCATGATGGACGAATCGCCGCTACTGCAGCCGCAAACGAAGCAGTAACCGAGCTCGACAATCAGATTTCCTGGCGTAAAAGCAATTCTGCTGTTCAAACGCTCAACAACAATGCCGGAACCAAAGAAGTCACTTTGGATTCTTTTACAGCTTCTGTTCTGGCAACGGCATTGGATGTTGCGGAAAAAACAGGCGGTGCCTATGATCCTACCATTCTTCCGCTCTCTCTCCTCTGGAACTTTGACGAAAGTGTCAAGGCAGTTCCGGAAGCAGCAGAGATCCAGAACTACCTGCAGTATGTAGGTTATACAAACCTGCGGGCAGACCCTGAAACCGGCAAAGCGTATCTTGCAAAAGAACACGCTGCTGTTGACCTGGGAGCAATTGGTAAGGGCGCCGCCTGCGACGCCGCAATCAACGCGTATAAAGAATCCGAGATTACACATGGTATCATCGCTGTCGGCGGCAGCGTCGGCATTTATGGTACCAAACCGGACGGCTCTGAGTGGCTGATCGGTCTCCGCAATCCAAACAGTACCGATGCAAATGCTTCTATGGGCACACTTTCTATTGAAGGCGGCTTTGTATCTACATCTGGTACTTATGAACGGTATTTTGAAGAAAATGGTATTCTTTATCACCACATTCTGGATCCGAAGACCGGTTACCCTGCAGATACCCAGTTGGTATCTGTTACCGTTCACTGTGACAACGGCGCGTTGTCTGACGCGCTCTCCACTGCCTGCACAGTACTTGGCGTGGAAAAATCCATGCCTCTGCTGGAGGCATATAACGCTGATGCTGTTTTCATTACCAATGAAAATAAGGTCATCGTTACAGACGGTTTAAAAGACTGTCTTACAATCACAGAAGGAAGCTTCACATTGCAATCATAAATGCAGAACCATGCATCTTTCTATGATAAAAATTTAACGAGATTCTGAACAAACTTCTCGTCTCGCTCAACTTAAGGAGGAGTATGAAATGGAGTTTTCAATTCCAGCAAACCCATTCAGAACACCTGGCGGCGTACACGCACCGCATCGCAAACACACAGCCAACTCCCAATCTGTTGAGATGCCTGCACCAGGCATGGTCGTTATTCCAATGTCCATGCACATTGGTGCACACTGTACCCCAACAGTAAAAGTTGGTGAAGAAGTTCTGGTTGGACAAAAAATCGGTGAAGAAAAAGGCTTTGTATCCGCTCCGGTTCACTCCAGTGTTTCTGGTAAGGTAAAAGCAGTTGGCAAAATCAACCTTGGATCCGGCGGCAGTGTTGATGCTGTTACCATTGAATCCGACGGTCTGATGACTCTTCACCCTGACATTAAGCCACCAGTGATCAAATCCAGAGATGATTTTATTGATGCAATCAAGCAATCCGGTCTGGTTGGTCTGGGCGGCGCAGGCTTCCCAACTCACGTTAAAAAACAATCCGCTCACCAGGATAACGCCGATACATTATTAGTAAACGGCGCTGAGTGTGAACCTTACCTCACTGCTGACAATCGCGAAGCACTGGAAGAAGGCGAACACATTCTTGACGGTATTTTCGCAATTATGCACTGGCTCGGCATCAAGCGCACCATTATTGGTATTGAAGCCAACAAGCCAAAGGCAATCAAGCATCTTCGTGATCTGATTGCAAAAGACAAGCGCAGCAGCGGCAAGCAGATCGGCGTGCTTACACTCAAGTCCATCTACCCGCAGGGCGCTGAAAAAACACTTGTAAAAGCAGCAACAAACCGTGTTGTTCCGATGGGCAAACTGCCATCCAGCGTAGGCTGCATGGTTATGAACATCACATCTGTCGGTTTTGTTGGCAGATATCTGGAAACAGGTATGCCGCTGATTACAAAACGTGTAACTGTTGATGGTTCCGCTATTGCTAAACCACAAAACGTAATCGCTCCAATCGGCACAAGAATCTGTGACCTGGTTGAATTCTGCGGCGGTTACAAGCAGGAACCAAAGAAGATCATGTACGGTGGTCCGATGATGGGTATGGCTCTCTTTACCGATGAGTCCCCAATCCTGAAGCAGACCAACGGCATTCTGGCATTTAACGCGAAGGACGCTACCCTTAAAAATCCATCAGCTTGCATTCACTGCGGCTTCTGCCTGGGTGTGTGCCCAATGAACCTGATGCCAACTACTTTAGAACAATATACGGTAGTCAAGAATCTTGACGCTCTCCGCGACGCCGCGATCATGAACTGCATTGAGTGCGGCTGCTGTGCATTCAACTGCCCGGCAAAGAGACCGCTTGTTCAGTCTATCCGCCTCGGTAAAACACTGATTCGTCAGGCAGATGCCGAAGCAAAGGCAAAAGCAGAAGCTGAAAAGAACAAGTAAGATTCGATTCCGTTAAGAAAGGTACTACGCGTTATGAAAAGTAAACTGATTGTATCGTCATCGCCTCACTTAAGATGTGGGCGTACTACAACAGGAATCATGCTGGATGTTATCATCGCGCTGATTCCGGCTCTCGTAGCCTCCATTGTTTATTTTGGCTACAATGCAGCGATCCTCGTTGCAGTCTGCGTTGGCACATGTATCGTGGCAGAATGGCTCTGCCGCATCATTATGAGACGCGAACAAACTGTCGGTGACCTGAGTGCCATCGTTACCGGCCTTCTCCTTGCATTCAACCTGCCGGTTGGTCTCCACCCGGTAATGGCCGGTATCGGCTCGGTTATCGCAATCGTTGTTGTTAAGCAGATGTTTGGCGGTATTGGCCAGAACTTCGTTAACCCGGCCCTGGCAGCAAGAATCGTTCTGATGGTTTCCTTCCCAACACAGATGACAACCTGGAACGCACCATTCTTCTACACAAACGGCGGCCTGGACGGCACAACAACAGCTACCGTTCTCGGCGGCAACACAGATGTATCTCTGCTGGATATGTTCCTGGGCAACCAGGCTGGCTGTCTTGGTGAAACATGCGCAGCTGCTCTCATCCTCGGCGGTCTCTACCTGATCGTTCGCAGAGTTATCAACCCGATCATCCCACTGTGCTTCATGGGTACAGTAACAATCTTCGCACTGATCGCTTCCCCAATCATGGGCCAGAACGTCGGTGTTGGCATCCTGACACACCTCCTCTCCGGCGGCGTTATGCTGGGTGCAATCTTCATGGCAACTGACTATGCTACATCTCCAATGAACTGGAGAGGCAAGATCATCTTCGGCATCGGCTGCGGCGTTATCACAATGATGATTCGTCTGTTCGCTTCCCTGCCGGAAGGCGTATCCTTCTCCATCATTATCATGAACATCCTGACTCCTCACATTGAGAGACTGACAAGACCAAGACCATTTGGAAAGGAGCGGAAAAAGAATGAAGCTTAGTTTTAAAGCAATTTTTATTCCAACCCTGGTTCTGTTCTGTGTTTGTCTCGCAGCTACTGCAGCTCTGGCAGGTATCAACCTCTTAACAATTGATACCATCGCTCAGGTAAACGCACAGGCTGAAAAAGAGTCTCGACTGGTAGTTCTGCCAGAAGCTGCTGAGTTTGAAGGCGCCGGCGAAGGCGGCACCGAATACTACATCGGTAAAGATGCTTCCGGCAATGTTGTTGGCTACACATTCACCACAGCATCTTCCGGTTACGGCGGCTCCGTTGGTGTTATGACAGGTATCGGTTCTGACGGTAAAGTTACAGGCGTTGTAGTTCTCAGCCACGCTGAAACTCCAGGCCTTGGCGCTAACGCAGAGAAAGATACTTTCCGTCAGCAGTACATCGATAACGGTGTAGCTGGTGAACACTATTCTGTAATTAAAAGCGGCACCGCCGGTGACGGCCAGATCCTGGCTATGTCCGGTGCAACCATTACCTCCGATGCTGTAACCAATGCCGTTAACCTGGCAATGGACAAATTCAATGAAGTAAAGGAGGCGGCATAACATGGCTAGAGATCCTAAGCAAAAGAGCCTCGGCAGTATTTTTACCCGTGGTATTCTCATTGAAAACCCGGCTCTGCGTCTGATCCTCGGTACCTGCCCTACACTGGCGGTTACCACCAGCGCATTCAACGGTCTGGGCATGGGTGCTGCAGCTACTGTTGTACTGATCTGCTCAAACGTTGCAATTTCATTGCTCCGTAATGTAATTCCTGATAAGGTTCGTATTCCGGCCTATATCACTATTATCGCTTCTTTCGTTACCATTATTCAGATGCTTCTGAAAGCATACATCCCAGCAATCGATAAAGCGCTTGGTCTGTTCCTCCCGCTGATCGTTGTTAACTGTATCATCCTTGGCCGTGCCGAAATGTTTGCAAGCAAGAACAGAGTTCTGGCATCTGCAATCGACGGTGCCGGCATGGGCGTTGGCTTTACCGCAGCACTGCTGGCTATGGGTATCATCCGTGAAATCCTCGGCGCTGGCTCCTTCTTCGGTATCGACATCTACACAAGCTTCATGCCTCCAATGCTCATCTTCATCCTCCCTGCAGGCGGGTTCTTCGTATATGGTATCCTGATTGCTGTTGTTAACGCAATTACTAGAAAGAAAGCTCCAAAGGCAGTCATTATTGAAGAGTTCAGCTGCGCAAAATGTCCTATGAACGCAAGCTGCTCCAAGAAGGGATGTGGCAAGAATGATTGATGCTGGTACTTTTATTAAAACTCTGGTTTCCTGCTTCCTGGCAGCGATCCTGACAGAAAACTACATTCTGGCCAAGTTCCTTGGTATCTGTCCATTCCTGGGCGTTTCCAAAAAGTTAAACACTGCAGTTGGCATGAGTGCCGCTGTTATCTTCGTTATGATTCTGGCTACAGCCGTTACCTGGCCGCTTTACACATTTGTACTTGCTCCGCTGGGCATCGACTACCTGGAAACAATCGCATTTATCCTCGTTATCGCATTCCTGGTACAGCTCCTTGAGACAGCAATGAAGAAGTTCATGCCTCCGCTGTACAATGCACTCGGTATCTTCCTGCCGCTGATCACCACAAACTGTGCTGTTCTCGGTATCACAATGACAGTTATCGACAGAACTCTGGAAAGCCCAGAATCCTTCACATTCCTCCACGCTCTCGTCAGCGCATTCGGCGCAGGCGTAGGCTTCCTGGTAGCGATGGTTATGTTCGCAGGCGTTCGTCAGAAGATGGAAACCTGCAACGTTCCGAAGTTCATGAAGGGTATTCCGATCACTCTGGTAGCTGCTTCTCTCCTGGCTGTTTCCTTCACCGGTTTCTCCGGCATTGTAGACGGCATGCTGGGTTAAGGAGGTATCATTATGGCAATTCTGATTCCAATTATTGTTATCGCTGGTATCGGTATCATCGCCGGCGTTATCCTTGCAATCGCCTCCATCGTGCTGCATGTTCCAACCGATGAAAAGGCAGATGCAATCTTGGAAGTTCTCCCTGGCGCAAACTGCGGTGCCTGCGGTTACTCCGGCTGTTCCGGTTACGCTGCAGCACTGGCTAAGGGCGAAGCTGAGAACAACCTGTGCTCCCCTGGCGGCGCTGACTGCATCGCAGCAATCGTTGAACTGACAGGCGGTTCTGCTGGCGCAATCGAAGTAAAGACAGCAACTGTTCTGTGCATGGGTTCCCTGGACCACACAACACAGAGAGCACACTATGACGGTATTCAGACCTGTGCAGCGGCACATCAGACAGCAGGCGGCGACTCCGACTGCGCATACGGTTGCCTCGGTTATGGCGACTGTGCTGAAGTTTGCGAGCACAATGCAATCCAGATCTGCAACGGTATTGCAAGAGTAACACCAAAGCTCTGTAAAGCCTGCACACTGTGCGTTAAGGCTTGCCCAAGAGCACTGGTTCAAATGGTTCCTGTTAAGGAACAAGCTGTCGTACGTTGTAAGAACTGCGACAGAGGCGCAGCAGCCGGCAAGGTATGTAAGGTTAGCTGCATCGGTTGTATGAAGTGCGTTAAGGTTTGTGAGGAAGGCGCAATCAAGGTTGTAAACTTCCACGCTGTGATTGATCCAAGCAAGTGCACAAACTGCGGCAAGTGTATCGAAGCTTGTCCAAAGAACTGCATTACATACTTCAAGTAATCAAGCAGAAAAAAGAGCGAGAGAAGCAATTCTCCCGCTCTTTTCTTTTATCTGTAAATCCTCTCGTTCTCAGAAAAGAATGGGAGGATTTTTTTGTATGCCGAAATTTCACGCAGAACCAGTCTGTTAATTAATCGCCAACAATATCCTACAGCAGTTGACAATCCACAACAAAATGGGGTAAGATAGAGTTGAGTTAGTTTGACTGTTTTTAAGGGAGCGAATCCAAGCTGCTGCTTACCACACCGGCCGCAGTTTTCGTTTTGCCCTGTTAGATTATCAGTTTTTCTGGTGTGGAGAAATGGTGATTGAGAATGAAAATTGGTTTGGATATTGGTTCAACAACCATCAAATGTGTTGTACTGGACGAAAATGACAAAATCGTTTTTGAGTCTTATGACAGACACTATTCCCAGATTATTCAGAAGATGTCTGAACTGCTGGATAAGATCCACAAGGAAGTAATCAAGTGTGATACTGCCAAGATTTCCGTTTCCGGTTCTGCCGGCATGGGTATTGCGCAGGATTGCGGCCTGCCATTTGTGCAGGAAGTTTACGCAACAAGAACTGCTGCCAGCAGACTGATCCCGGAAGCAGACGTAATCATTGAGCTGGGCGGTGAGGATGCAAAGATCCTCTTCCTGACCGGTGGTCTCGAGGTTCGTATGAACGGTTCCTGCGCAGGCGGTACCGGTGCATTCATCGACCAGATGGCTACACTGCTCCACATTACACCGGAAGAAATGAACAGCATTGCTGCTGACCATGAGAAGATCTATACAATCGCTTCCCGCTGCGGCGTTTTTGCAAAGTCTGATATTCAGCCGCTGCTGAACCAGGGCGCAAGAAAGAGCGACATCTCTGCAAGTATTTTTGCAGCTGTTGTAAACCAGACTATCGCAGGTCTGGCACAGGGCCGTGAAATCAAGGGCAATGTTGTTTACCTGGGCGGTCCGCTGACCTTCCTGTCCGGTCTTCGCGAGAGTTTTGACTCTGCGCTGAAGCTGAAGGGTATCTTCCCTTCCAACTCACTCCACTATGTAGCAATCGGTGCTGCAATGTGCAGTGAAGAAGAAATTGAAATTGATAAGGCAATTGAGAATATCAAGAACTATACCCACAAGGGCCAGTTCCTGTCTATCTCTCCGCTGTTCAACGATAAAGAAGAATATAAAGAGTTTGTAAAGCGCCACGATGAAGCAAAGGTTAAGCGCGGCGACATCTACTCTTACACAGGCGATGTTTACCTGGGCATTGACGCAGGCTCCACAACTATCAAGGCTGCCCTTATTGGCTCCGAAGGTGAAGTGCTTCACTCCATCTACCGCAGCAACAGCGGTAACCCGGTTCCTGCAATCAAGGACTACCTGACAGAGATCTATCAGGAGTTCCCGAACATCAACATCGTTTCCAGCGCAGTTACCGGTTATGGTGAAGAACTGCTGAAAAATGCATTCAAGCTGGACTACGGCATTGTTGAGACAATCGCACACTACACAGCAGCGCATACTTTCCTGCCAGACGTTGACTTCATCATCGACATCGGCGGTCAGGACATGAAGTGCTTTAAGATCCGCAATGGCGCAATCGACAACATCTTCCTCAACGAAGCATGTTCTTCCGGCTGCGGTTCCTTCCTGCAGACCTTTGCAAATACACTGGGCTATGACATCTCTGATTTTGCAAAGATGGGTCTGTTTGCAAAGCACCCTGTTGACCTTGGTTCCCGCTGCACCGTATTTATGAACTCTTCTGTTAAGCAGGCGCAGAAGGACGGCGCAACCACAGAAGATATCTCTGCTGGTCTGTCCGTCAGCGTTGTAAAGAATGCACTCTATAAGGTTATCCGTGCAGCCAGTGCAGAGTCCCTGGGTCGCCACATCGTTGTACAGGGCGGTACATTCCTCAACGACGCTGTTCTCCGCGTATTTGAGCAGGAAATGAACGTAAACGTTGTTCGTCCTGACATCGCCGGCCTCATGGGTGCATACGGTGCTGCTGTATACGCAAAGGATAAGGCTGCAAAGGCAGGCCAGACAAAGTCCTCTCTCATCAAGCTGGATGAGCTGGATTCCTTTGTACACGAAGTTAAGGTAGCAAACTGCGGCCTGTGCAACAACCACTGCCGTCTCACAATCAACTCCTTTGGCGGTGACAGAAAGTTCATCGGCGGCAACCGCTGTGAAAAGCCGCTGCGCACCAAGCAGGAAAAAGAGATCCCGAATATGTATGACTTCAAGCTGCAGCAGCTGCTCAGCTACAAGCCTGTACCTGGCCGCCGCGGCAAGATCGGCATCCCAATGGGTCTGAATATTTACGAGATGCTGCCATTCTGGCACACCTTCTTCACAAAGCTTGGCTTTGAAGTTATTACTTCCCCACTGTCCAACCGTGATATGTACATTAAGGGTCAGCATACTATTCCATCCGATACAGTATGCTTCCCTGCAAAGCTGATGCACGGCCACGTGCTCACACTGATCGAGCAGGGCTGCAAGGATATCTTCTATCCTTGCCTTACATATAACTTCGACGAAGGCCTCAGTGACAACCACTACAACTGTCCTGTTGTTGCTTACTATCCGGAAGTTATCGCCGGAAATACACCGGAGATCCCGCAGGAAGGCATTCGCTTTATGCATGATTACCTTGGCGTTCACCGTAAAAAAGACTTCCCGAAGAAGATGTTCAACGTACTGAAGAAGTATTACAAGGGCATTTCTCAGGTAGAAGTTAACGCAGCTGCAATCATGGCTTATAACGCTTACGACGCTTACCTTGCAAAGATTCGCGCAAAGGGCGAGCAGATCCTTGCTATGGCAGAAAAAGAGAATATGCCAATCATCATCCTCAGCGGTCGTCCATACCATCTGGATCCGGAAATCAATCATGGTATCGACAAGCTGATCACAGGTCTTGGCGCTGCTGTTGTTTCTGAAGACGCAGTTAGCTGGAAGATGTCAAAGCTGCCAACAACTGTTCTGAACCAGTGGACATACCACGCACGTCTGTACTCTGCTGCTAGATACATTGCTGATAAGCCAAACATGAACCTTGTTCAGCTGGTATCCTTCGGCTGCGGCGTTGACGCGATCACAACAGACGAAGTTCGCAAGATTCTCGAAAGCGAAAACAAGATCTATACACAGATCAAAATTGACGAAATTACAAACCTGGGCGCAGTTCGCATCAGACTCCGCAGTCTGTTCGCAGCCCTTGATCAATAAAGGAGGTAGACATACATGGCAGAAATTATTCGTGACGAAACCGGTCGTGTAATATTTACCGAAGAAATGGTAGAAGAGGGTTATACCATCCTCTGCCCAAATATGCTGGAAACACACTTCAGCCTGCTGGTAAACGTATTTAATGCTTATGGTTACCACGCTGAATTGCTGACAACTACTAACCCTAACATCGCACAGGAAGGCCTCAAGTACGTGCATAACGATACCTGCTACCCTGCCCTGCTTGTTATCGGTCAGTTCATTGACGCTCTCAAGAGCGGCAAATATGACCCGCATAAAACAGCACTGCTGCTGACACAGTCCGGCGGCGGCTGCCGTGCATCCAACTACATCCACCTGCTCCGTAAGGCACTGATCGCTGCAGGCTTCCCGGATGTACCGGTTATTTCTCTGAACTTCTCCGGTCTGGAAAAGAACCCTGGCTTTAAGCTCTCTCTCCCAATCCTCCGCAAGTTTGTTGCTGCGCTGGTATACGGCGACCTGCTGATGCTCCTGGAGAACCAGGTACTGCCTTACGAAGTGCACAAGGGCGCTACAAAGGAAATGGTAAAGAAGTGGATCAAGGGCCTCAGCGTTATGCTCCGTGATAACAGGGGTCTTAAAACATCTGAAATGACACGCGCTGTTAACCGCATCATCAAGGAGTTCGCTTCTATCCCTATGAACAGAGTGCCAAAGGTTAAGGTTGGCATCGTTGGCGAAATCTACGTTAAGTATGCAGCATTTGCAAACAACGATCTGGTAGAGTTCCTCCACGAGCAGGATTGTGAAGTAAACCTGCCTGGTTTCAACAACTTCCTGCTGTTTAAGATCGATAACCGTATTGAAGACATCAAGCTCTACGGCGGCAACCCTGCAAAGAAGCAGGCATTCCAGCTGGTATTCGATTACATCAACAAGTACAACAATATGCTGATCGACGCAATTCAGCGTGAGGGCACCTTCCAGGCACCAGCAACTTATTCACACATCAAGTCTCTGGTAAATGGTGTTGTTGGCTACGGCAGCAAGATGGGCGAAGGCTGGCTGCTGACAGCAGAAATGCTGGAACTGGTTGAAGCTGGTTATGAGAATATCGTTTGCGCACAGCCATTTGGCTGCCTGCCAAACCATATTGTTGGTAAGGGTATGATCCGTAAGATCAAGGAGATCGATGACCGTGCAAATATCGTGCCGATCGACTACGACCCAAGTGCTACACGCGTAAACCAGGAGAACAGAATTAAGCTGATGCTGGCTGTTGGCAGAGAAAATCTGCAGAAAAAGCTCCACAATAACTAAATATTTTTCAGAAAATCAACAGTAATTTTGTACTTACTGTTGATTTTTTTTGAACTTTTTGTTAAAATTATAGTACTTTAATCTATAGTGTACCAGTTGTACACATTGAAAGGATCTGACATTCATGAAAAAATTCTTCCAGGACTTTAAAGCATTTGCGATGAAGGGCAACGTCATCGACATGGCAGTCGGCGTCGTAATCGGCGGTGCGTTCGGTAAAATCGTTACATCTCTCGTTAACGACATTATCACACCAGCTATCTCTCTGCTCACAGGCAGTGTAAATCTGGCTGATCTTTCCGTTGATCTTCCATCCTGGACAGGCGAACCAATTTCCCTGGCATACGGTCTCTTTGCACAGAACATTCTGGACTTCCTGCTCATTGCATTCTCCATCTTCATGGTTATCAAAATCATCGGCAAAATCCGCCGCAAGAAGGAAGAAGCTCCTGCAGCTCCACCTGCACCACCAGCACCATCCAAAGAAGAAGTTCTGCTCACTGAAATTCGTGACCTGTTAAAAGAACAGAATAAAACAGCGAAAAAATAATCGCTGCCTTACATAGAAAAAGGGCCTCCGAAGTCAAGTTGACTTTGGAAGCCCTTTTTTATTTGATATCACCCAGCCAGCACTGGTCGTCTGTTACGTCTGTCATAAAGATGCGGGAATGATCTTTCTCATATTTTGCCTGGTGGTATTTAAACAGCATTTTGTTGCTGCCAAGATTACCGACAATTTCAATTTTACCTGTTGGATGAGACATTGCAAAGCGAACTGCTTTTGCCTGGCCGCTCATAAACTTCTTTGCATTTTCTACAATCTCAATGCCTTGTACAAATGGTACCTGGAACTGATTCTGCACGCCTGCAACCGGTCTGCACTGGAAAATGTAGTATGGAATCACGCCATAGGAAACCAGTCCATTCATCAGCTGCGCCATGGTCTGCGGGTCATCGTTAACACCCTTCAGCAGAACAGTCTGGTTACGAACAACGCAGCCTGCGCTCTGCAGCGCGCGGATAGAAGCAACCGCTTCTTCTGTCAGCTCTCGCGGATGATTAAACTGTGTAATGATCAGGATCTGCTTCTTCTGGCCATATGTTTTCAGCAGTTCCACAAGCGCCGGATCAGAGGTAATTCGCTGTGGAAGCACCACAGGTGTACGTGTACCAAAGCGAATAAAGTCCAGTGTTGGAATTTCTGCAAATGTCTGCAGATACTCTTCCAGCACATCGTTATTGTTCAGGAATGCGTCGCCGCCGGAGATCAGTACGTTGTTGATCTCTGTGTGCTCACGAACATATGCAGCCATTTCCGGCAGATGTTCTGCGATCTCATTGGCGGTAGCGCCAACCATACGCTTACGGAAGCAGTGACGGCAGTACATTGCACACTGATTGGTAGAAAGGATCAGCGCAGTCTGCTTGTACTTGTGCTGCATACCCTGAATTACAGTGTTCTCTGATTCGCCGCTGGTGTCTTCCTGGCCGCCCGGTGTAAATTCGTGGGCATCCGGCAGGCTCATTTTGCGAATCGGATCAGCCGGATCATTCCAGTCGATCAGATCCATGTAATAGCTGTTTGTGCAAAGCGGATAACGTGCAATAATATCCGCCATTAAAGCAGTTTCCTCTTCTGTCATTGTTGTATATGTTTTTAAATCATCCACGGTGCGGATGCTGTTCTTTAATATTTCTTTCCAGTTCTGGTGCATGGCAAAGCCTCTTTCGTTTAAATATATAAAATTCATTTTGTTGCATCCGGGATCATTCACAGAAAGCAATCCGCAGAAACCAAAAATGTAGATGTTTCATCATAATAATGAAAAAATATTATAACACATTTTTCTGAATTTTACATTAATTTTAAATAAAAAAATAAAAAAAACAGAAAATTTATACGCAAAATCTACGTATAATTCTCCTGTTTTCTTTGTAAGAACAATTATGCCATAGCAGCGATCTTTTCAAAAAGATCCGGGTGCCATTTTTTCATATTCATTGGCTTCATGGACATATCTACCCATGCGTGGGTGGAGCTGCCTTCGATCATCACTGTCTGCTCCGGGTCGTTATCTTTGTAGATTTTATATCCAAATACAACTCTGGCCGGAGTAATGCGCTCGATGTGTGTTTCCACAGTCAGCTCGTCCTCATACTTTGCCGGGATGCGGTAGCGAACATTCAGCTCTGCTACCGGCAGCATAATGCCCATGGCCTCCATCTCAGAGTATGTAACGCCGATGGTTTTAATAAAGTCTGTGCGGGCCAGCTCAAACCAAACCGGATAATTGGCATGATGCACCACACCCATCTGGTCTGTTTCTGCATAGCGCACACAAACGTGGCTTTTTGATACGGTCAATAGTATTCCCTCCATCAAAAACAGGATGCAGAAAATCTGCATCCTGCGCAATCTGTTTCTTAGAATCTGGAGTGGAGCTTTTCAGCAGGCTCGTACTCTTCGCCGCAGGTATCAACAGTAACCTTCAGCATAACCTGTGGGTCGTGTGGCATATCGTTTCTGTTGCGTGGAGCCAGTGCGATCTCGTGTGCAACTTCCATGCCCTCGATTACCTTACCAAAGGAAGCGTAGCTGCCGTTCAGGTGTGGAGCATTGTCTACCATGATGAAGAACTGGGAACCAGCGCTGTCTGGCATGCTGGAACGTGCCATGGAGAGAACGCCCTCTGTGTGGAGCAGGTCGTTTGCAAAACCGTTGATGTAAAACTCACCACGGATTGCATAGCCTGGGCCGCCGCAGCCGTTGCCGTCTGGGTCGCCGCCCTGGATCATGAAGCCAGGAATTACACGGTGGAATGTCAGGCCATCATAGAAGCCCTTCTGAACCAGCTCGATGAAGTTTCTAACAGTATTTGGTGCGATATCAGGGTACAGCTCAGCTTTGATGGTACCTCTGTTTGTCTCGAATGTTACAATTGGATTGTAGCCCATAGTGATCGATCCTCCGAAAAATTATTGATTCATATTATTATAGTATGAGAATGAAAAATCTGCAAGGGGGATTTGATATTTTCGAGCAGAGAGAAGGAATTGTAAAAATTCATAGCCAAAAACTATAAGAAATGATAAAGTTGAAATTACATCTTAAAATTTTATGTGCAATGTGATATAATGTAAAATAATAAACTAGGTATACTATTTCATTTGGGAGGCAGCACAGATGTTTACAAAAATCGACGAAAAAGATTTAAAATATTTAACTTTGCTTGCGGAAAAATATCCAACCATTCAGGAAGTTTCCACAGAAATCATTAACCTGAAAGCGATTCTGAACCTGCCAAAGGGCACAGAGCACTTTATGAGTGACCTGCACGGTGAAGCAGAAGCATTCCAGCATATTCTGAACAACTGTTCCGGTGTTATCCGTGAAAAAGTAGATCAGGCATTTGACAAGGAACTGTCCAAAAAACAGCGTTCCGAACTTTGCACACTGATCTACTATCCAGAGCAGAAGCTGAAGCTGGAAAAGAAAAGACTGGGCGACGATATCGAAGACTGGTACTGGATCACCCTGCAGCGCCTGCTGAAAATTGTAATGCTGGTATCTTCCAAATATACCCGCTCCAGAGTACGCAAAGCAATGCCGGCTGATTACAGCTTTATTATTGAAGAACTGCTCCATACATACGAGGATGCTGATTTTAACCAGCAGAAGTACCACAATGATATTATCAGCACTATCATTTCCATTAATAAGGCAGATGATTTTATTACTGCAATCGCTTCCATGATCAAGCGCCTTGCTGTTGCAGATCTGCACATCGTTGGTGATATTTTTGACCGCGGTCCACGTCCTGATACTATTATGGATATGCTGATGGATCACCACTCCTGCGACATTCAGTGGGGCAATCACGACATCCTCTGGATGGGTGCTGCTGCAGGCAGTGAAGTATGTATTGCAACTGTTGTGCGCCTGTGCGTAAACCATAAGTGCATGAACCTGCTGGAAAGCGGCTACGGCATCAGCCTGCGCCAGCTGAACGTATTTGCAAACGAAGTATACCTGCCAACCAGCAAGGATATCCGCGACGCAATGCACAGAGCAATGGCTGTTATTATGTATAAGCTGGAAGCACAGGTAATCAAGCGTCATCCGGAATATGCAATGGATCAGCGCCTGCTGCTGGAGAAGATAGACTACGAAAACAAGTGCATTGAAATTGCAGGCAATACCTATGAACTGACCACTGTTGATTTCCCAACTGTTGACCGCAATGATCCATATACCCTCACTCCAGAAGAGCGTGAAATTATGGACGGCCTGGTAGAGGCATTTAAGGACAGCGAAAGACTGCACCGTCATACAGCATTCCTGTACGAAGTTGGCAATCTGTATAAGTGCGTAAACAACAACCTGCTGTTCCACGCCTGCGTACCAATGAACGCAGACGGCAGCTTCACAGAAGTTGAACTGGAAGGCCAGAAGGTCAGCGGCAAAGCACTGATGGATCTTTCTGAAGACCTGGCTCGCCGTGCATACTACGGCAACGACCCGGCAGAACAACTGAATGGTCAGGACTTCATGTACTATCTCTGGTGTGGTCCAAAATCTCCTATCTTTGGCCGTGCTGCTATGACAACCTTCGAGCGTCAGTTTATCGAAGATAAATCTATCTGGACAGAGCATAAGGACGACTACTACACCTTCTATTCTGATGAAGCATACTGCGATAAGATTCTTGTAGAGTTCGGACTGAATCCGGAATTCGGCCATATCATCAATGGTCACGTGCCGGTTAAAGCTGCAAAGGGCGAAAACCCTGTAAAGGCAAACGGCAAGATGATGGTAATTGACGGCGGCTTCTGCAAGGCATATCAGAAGACAACCGGTATTGCAGGCTACACCCTCATCTTCAACTCTCACGGTATGCGTATCGTTTCTCACGATCCATTCTGCGGCATTGAATCTGCTCTGGAAGAGAACAAAGACATGGATACCGATGTAGATTACTTCCAGGCTGCACCACAGCGCATTATGGTTTCCGGCACAGATAACGGAAAAGCACTCAGCGCAAAAGTGAAGGATCTGGAACTGCTGCTGGCAGCTTACTACAATGGTGTTATTGCACCTAAAGCAAAGAAAAAATAAGTTCTGAATTTCAGGGACCGGCACACTTTCTGTGCCGGTCTTTTTTATTGCTTTGCTGCATAAAAATAATCTGAAAATACAAAAATCCCCTCTTCTGCCGTTCCTTTCGAACTCTGCAGCAGAGGAGATTTTTATTTATGCTCTATTTTAAAGTGCAATTTATTTATTTGCTGTCCTTGTTTTCATACTTCTGCTCACAATAAATGCAGCGATAAGTATGGGTCTCTGCATCAGTCAGTTTGAATACCTGATCAATATTGCGCTCTACAGAAGTGATGCAGCGTGGATTCTTGCAGGAAACAACGTTCTTTACCTTCTCTGGAAGTGTCAGCTTTTTCTTTTCAATGATCTTACCGTTGTCGATAATATTGATAGTGATGTTGCAGTCAATAAAGCCAAGCACGTTTAAGTCAAGATCGATCATATCGTCGATTTTGATGATGTCCTTCTTGCCCAGCGCATCGCTCTTTGCATTCTTGATGATTGCAACGCTGCAATCCAGTTTGTCCAGCTCCAGGTACTTATACAGCTCCATGCAGCTGCCTGCTCTGATGTGGTCAATTACAATGCCTTTTGTCAGGCTATCAACGTTTAACATTTACTCAACCTCCAATTCCAACAGCTTCATGATCAGTGCCATACGAATGTATCTGCCATATTTTACCTGATTAAAATACTGTGCACGCGGATCACTGTCAACTTCACCGGCAATTTCGTTTACTCTTGGCAGTGGATGCAGAACGATCATATCTTCCTTTGCCAGTTTCATTTTTGCAGCATCCAGAATATAACTGTCTTTGAGACGAATATAGTCTTCTTCGTTAAAGAAACGCTCGCGCTGTACTCTTGTCATATACAGAACGTCCATCTCACCGATTACTTTCTCCAGTCGTGTTTCCATTCTGTAGGAGATATTGTTCTTCTTCAGAATATCCTCAACAATATATTCCGGAATCTGCAGTTCTTCCGGTGCTACCAGAATGAACTCAATGCCTTCGTATCTTGCCAGAGATTTGATCAGAGAGTGTGTGGTACGGCCAAATTTCAGGTCGCCGCACAGACCAACTTTCATATTGCCCAGACGCTTTTTCAAAGAGCGAATGGTCATCAGGTCAGTCAGGGTCTGTGTTGGGTGCTGGTGACCGCCATCACCTGCGTTAATCACAGGAATTTCAGAATAACGGGAAGCAACCATTGGCGCACCTTCTTTTGGGTGACGCATTGCAGCAATGTCTGCAAAAGCAGAAACAGTACGGATTGTATCTGCTACGCTCTCACCTTTTGCAGCAGAGCTGTTCTCACCAGAAGAAAAGCCAAGCACACTGCCACCAAGACTAAGCATTGCAGACTCAAAACTTAATCTGGTGCGGGTACTCGGCTCATAGAATAAAGTGGCCAGCTTCATGCCATCGCAAACATGGCTGTATTTTTTTGGATCTGCAATAATCTGATCTGCAAGGTCCATAAAAGAATCAATTTCTTCAACAGTAAAATCAAGTGGATCGATTAAATGTCTCATTATGTTTATCCTCCCGTATTCGTTCTATCATTTCTGATTAAAATTTTCCTAATGCATTATACTACGGAATCACCTTATTTTCAATATTTTTTGCGAAAAAGAGCAAACGAAACAATTTCTTTATTTAAGAATCGACAAGCAGTGAGAATTTTGCTATAATGAGACGACAAGTTAAAGGATAAAGGTGATTAATAAATGAGAATGCGTAAAAAAGCATGGGCCCGCCCAGAACTGGCACAATGCCCATATTTTATAGAAAATCCAACAGAACTGAAAGGTAAGTGGAAATCCTGGTTTCCAAAGGAGCAGCCGCTGCACCTGGAATTAGGCTGCGGCAAGGGTACCTTCACTGCAGAACTGGCAGCACAGAACCCGGACATCAACTACATTGCCATTGATATCAGCAGCGACGTGCTGGGTGTTGCCCGCCGCAATATTGAGCACCGCTATGCACAGGACAATCTGCCTGTAACAAATATCACCCTCATGTCCCACGACATTGAGCGAATTCTGCAGATGCTGGACGAAAACGACTGCATTGAGAAGCTGTACATCAACTTCTGTAACCCATGGCCAAAGATTCGTCATCACAAAAAGCGCCTGACCTATACCAAGCAGCTGGATCTGTACAAGACTTTCATGAAGCATGGTGCAGAACTGCATTTCAAGACAGATGACGATGATCTGTATCTGGCTACACTGCGCTATCTGGAAGAAAGCGGCCTGGAAACTCTGTGGCACACTACAGACCTGCACAATGCTGCTGACTCCCCACAGACTACCATTACCTCTGAACATGAGGACCGCTTTACTGCGCAGGGTATTAAAATTAAGGCAATCGTTGCAAGATTCCCGTAATCCGTCTCGCAGTCCTCGATAGGATTGCCTTCCGAAAGCAGTTTATGCTATACTGTTTCTATCGGAATCTCTGATTAAATCAATTCTGGGGGTGCACCCGTGAAAACAATTCGAAGCAATAAATACCGCCGAAAACGCCGCAGATCAGATCGAACAAAGATCTTCATGGCGCTGGCAATTTTCGGCGGCGCTCTGGTCATTGCGGTGGCAATCGTCGTTGCATTGATCATTCTGATCCCTAAATTCACACAGCCGGCAGATGATCCAAACGCTGTTATTTCTTCTATGGCAGACGACACTGCAAGCACTGTTTCCACCAATCCTGCCGATGAAATTGCGGCAATCAACCCGAATGCCGCAACAGCTGCAACAACAGGCAAACTGTCCTATCAGTCTCTCTATCCGGAGATGTATGTGCCAATCGTAGAAAAGATCCCGGCAGCAGCAGGTGCAAACGTTGTTTACCTGACTTTTGATGACGGCCCTTCCATTCTCACGGAGGAATTGCTGAACGTACTGGACAAGCAGGAAGTTAAAGCAACCTTCTTTGTTTCCTGCAACGGCAGTCTGACAGGCGACACAAAGCGTCTGCTGAAAGAAATGCATGATCGTGGCCATGCCATCGGTATTCATACCTTCAGCCATGACTACACACAGATTTATAAATCTGTAGAAGCGTTCCTGGATGACTTTGCTCTGATGAATGACGTGATTTACGAAGCAACCGGTGAAAAACCAACCATGTTCCGTTTTGCCGGCGGCAGCATCAACAGCTACAACGAAAAAATTTACAAGGATATCATTGCTGAGATGGAACGCCGCGGCTACACTTACTTTGACTGGAACGTTGACTGCGGTGACAGCATGACTGCTGCAACAGAAGCATCCATTTATCAGGATACTGTATCCGGCATTGTTAACAACAATAAGTCGATTGTTCTGATGCACAATTCCGGTTCCAAAAAGGCAACCGTGAATCAGGTGGATGACATCATTAAGAAAGCAAAAGCAGAAGGCTATCACTTTGAACTCCTTGATCCAAGTGTAAAACCATTCTCTTTCGCTTTCCCTGAATAAACATAATAAAAGCCCGCGGCAATGCCGGGGGCTTTTTATTTGCTGTATGTTATTAGATAATGTATTCGTGCATACACTTTTCTTCGTCTTTCAGAATGTCCTGCAGGGTGATACCATCCAGATACTCTGTGATTACATTCTGCAGACCTGTCCAGATTTTCAATGTGGAACACTCATTGCAGCGCGCGCACTGATTTGGCTGATGGTCCAGACAGGCAACCGGCGCAATGCTTCCCTCTGTGATGCGAAGAATTTCACCAACTGTATATTCATGTGGTTCACGCGCCAATTTGTAGCCGCCCTGATAACCTCTGTTTGTTTTGAGGATATCTGCTTTGTTCATCAGCGGAACAATCTGCTCCAGATATTTTTTTGAAATATTCTGTCTCTGTGCAATATCTTTTAATGCGATGAAGCCGCCGCCTCTATGTCTTGCCAGATCCAGCATCATTCTCAGCGCGTAACGACCTTTAGTAGAAATTTTCATTCTAACACCTCTGCTTATGAATTGAGTAGGTTATAATTTATTGTATTTTACCACATTATAACCTACATTTCAACTAAAGTTTACTATTTTCTTGGCTATTTTTTTAATTCTACAATGGTAACGCCATTCTCACCCTCGCCAAACACACCCAAACGATAAGATTTTACCGCGCTATGTCGCTTCAGGTGATCCTGCACTGCTTTGCGCAGTACACGGGTACCCTTACCGTGGATAATCGTTACCTGATTCAGACCGTTGAGGATCGCACCATCCAGGAAGCGATCCACTTCAACCAGGCCGTCAATCGCACTTTCGCCGCGGATATCCAGTTCACTCATGCTGCCGCCGCGGGCAGATCCGGTTGTCACCTGCTTTGTGACGCTGCGCTTCGGTACCTTCACCTGCTCCTCTTCAATTAAGCGGAGATTAGACAGCGGTACTCTTGTTTTGATAATACCAGCCTGCACGGTAACCTGCTCTGTATTCTGATTGATCTCTGTAACCACTGCTTTTTTGTCGATGTCAAAAATAAGAACCGTATCGCCAACCTTCAGCGGCCGCGGCAGAACATAAACACCCTTCTCACGCTTATGAACCGGGTCTGCAGTCTGCTCCAGATGGCGCATACCGCTGCGAATCTGCATCTTCTGCACAGCTGTCAGATTCTGCTCCTTTTTCGCCTGATCCAGTTCTTCAATCAGTGCGTCAACCTGCGCTCTTGTACGGGAAACAAGGTTTGCTGCCTGACGCTGCGCAACTTCCATTTCCTTTGCAGCGTACTCCGCAATTTTCGCCTTTTCTTCTTCCGCTTCTGCCAGCATCTTCTGTGCTTTGATGCGCAGCAGCTCCGCATCTTTACGCTCCTGCTCCAATGCCTGACGGCGGTCTTCAAGACTCTGCACCACGTTCTCGAACTCTGCGTTCTCAGCCGACACAAGCTCCTTTGCGCGCTCAATCACCGCCGGGCTGATGCCAAGCTTCAGAGAAATTGCAAACGCGTTAGAGCGGCCAGGAACACCAATTAAGAGACGGTAAGTTGGGCGCAGTGTTGCTACGTCGAACTCGCAGCAGCCGTTCTCCACGCCCTCTGTTTTCAATGCAAACTCTTTCAGTTCCGCATAGTGGGTGGTTACACCGATTTTTGCACCTTTGCGGCGCAGTTCCTCAATAATCGCAATGCCCAGTGCTGCACCTTCAATCGGGTCTGTGCCGGCGCCTACTTCGTCCATAAGGACAAGGCTGTCTGCATCGGCATTTTCCAGAATGGCAATCTGGTTTGTCATATGTGCGGAGAATGTGGAAAGAGACTGCTCAATACTCTGCTCGTCACCGATATCTACCAGAATTTTCTGAAATACAGAAATTTCGCTTTCCTCAGCAACCGGCAGCATCAGGCCGCACATCGCCATAGCACACAGCAGTCCAAGGGTTTTCAGGGCTACTGTTTTACCGCCGGTATTCGGGCCGGTGATGATCAGTGTATCAAATTCCATGCCCAGCATAATATCGGTTGGTACCACCTTCTTGGCATCAATCAGCGGATGGCGGGACTGCTTGAGGAAAATACGGCCTTTATCATTGAGCTTCGGCATGGTCGCTTTCATATCGTAAGCAAGACTTGCCTTTGCAAAAATCAGATCCAGCTCCACAGCCATATTGTAGCCGGTGCAGAGTTCTTCTGCAAAGCTGCCGATTTCTGCAGAAAGCGCTGCCAGAATGCGCTCGATTTCTTCCTTTTCCTCTGCCTGCAGCACACGGATCTCATTATTGGCCTCTACAACGCTCATTGGCTCAATAAATACAGTCGCACCACTGGAAGAAGTATCGTGAACGAGACCAGGGATCTCAGCGCGGCACTCTGCCTTTACCGGTACAACGTAACGACCGGAACGCATGGTTACGATCGTCTCCTGCAGGAACTTCTGCTTTGCCAGGTTGTGGATCAGCGCATCAAGATGATCACGAACCTTTGCTTCTGCTCTCTGAATACGCTTGCGGATGGCCGCCAGTTCCGGAGAAGCTGTGTCTGCTACTTCATCCTCAGACAGCACTGTCATACCGATACGGTTTTCCAGATACTGATTTGGAAACAGGTTATCAAAACGAGGATCAAGGCTTGTCTTCATACCCTCGCTTTTGCTGCGCCACTTGGCTACATTTTTCAGCACCATCAGCACAGAGCGAATGCGGAGCATCTCTGCCAGGTTGAGCACGCCGCCTGCCTCTGCTCTGCGCACCGGATTCACAATATTGGTGAGACCGTGAAAAGACGGAGAGCCGAAACGCGCCATCAGAATGTACGCATCATCTGTTTCTGTCAGCAGACGCTGTGCACGTTCCAGTTCCACAGCCGGAACAGAGGATTCTGCCAGCTCGCGGCTGTCGTCGCAGGAGCAGCGCTGCGCTACCATTTTCAGGATTTTGTCCAGTTCGATGGACTGCATATATTTTTGTGTAAGCTTCTTGTTGTCTGTCATAGTTTATCCCCCATAGGATGCCATCTGATGATAAAACTCCAGGGTGGGAATCCGTTTTTCCACCACGTGGAGCAGATAGATTTCACTGATCTGCGCTAATTGCTGCAGGCCGGCCGGCTGCAATGAAAAGGAAAACAGCTTTTGAAAATCAGCATAAATCGTATGCCGCAGCGCGGTCATTACACCGGGTGCCACTGCCATCGCCTGTTCCTGTACTTCGTGAATACAGTCGCTGCAGATGATCATACCTTTTGCCGGCAGAAAGTACATCGGGTCACTTTCATAGGCGCCGCAGCCGTCGCAGCCGACGAGATCCGGCATATAACCGGCCAGTGCCAGCATCCGCATTTCCACCACTGGTTTTAAAAGCAGATGCGGCCTTGTTCCCTTTGCAAGGAAGTGCAGGGCATTTAAAATTAAACGCAGAAAATCTCCCGCCTCCATTTCTTCAGGAGCCAGCAGAGATGCCAGCTCGCAGAAATACTGAGCGAGAGAAAGACTTTCGATATCACGGCGCAGCTCGAAAAACACTTCCAGCGTATGGCCGTCATTGATCACATATTTTTCTTTGCCTTTGTAAATAGAAAACTGAGAATAACTGAGCAGCTGTGTGGAAGACACTTTGCTGCTTTTCAGGTTTTTTGCCTGCGGCGCAAATGCCCGCAGCAGTCCCTCTTCTCTTGTCAGCAGTGTAACCAGACGGTCACTCTCCCCCACGCTCTTCTCGCCGATTACCAGTCCATCGGTGTTGATCTGCATCAGTTTCCTCCTCACCGGATTCCATTGTTCCGGATGCTTGTTTTTTCACGCTGCAATATGCCAGATAGGAAGCGACGCTCCCTGTGTGCGTAAAGATTTCCCAGGCGGATCGTTCATCCATGCCGTTTCCTCCCGTTTCAAAGGTACTGTCAACCGATTGACATTAATGAGTATTCTCGGAAACAGCCGCTCTATGAACGGAAAATATATCTTTGTGCGGCAAATTGCGGCAGATTTTGCGCTGCTTTTATGCTATAGCAGCTGGTTTATGCGTTAAAATCAGTTTTGTCGTAACCAAGGGAGTGGAGAATATTCTGTCGGTTTCTCCAGTCTTCCTTAACCTTTACCCAAAGCTGCAGATTGATCTTGCAGTCAAAGAAGCGTTCCATATCGGTTCTTGCATACATGCCAACCTTTTTCAGCATGGAACCCTTTTTGCCGATGATGATCGCCTTGTGGCTGTCACGCTCGCAGTAAATAGTTGCGTCAATATCTGTGATGCCGCTGCCATCTTCACGCTCGCGCATACGCTCTACAGAAACAGCAACACCGTGTGGAATTTCCTTATCTGTGAGACGAAGGATCTTTTCACGAACGATCTCACCTGCAAGCACACGCTCCGGCTGGTCGGTCAGTGTATCTTCCGGGAAGAAGTGGCCACCTTCCATGCAGAGCTTTTTCAGTTCTTCTACCAGTGTTTTCACACCGCTGCCATCCATTGCAGAAAGCGGTACAACTGCTTCAAAGTCAAACAGCTCTGTCATTGCCTGAATCTGCTCCATGAGAACGGACTTGTCCTTTACCATGTCGATCTTATTGATCGCCAGGATTGCAGGCATATCGAGAGACTTGAACTTTTCAATCAGCTCCAGATCAGCTGGGGAAATTTTTGTATCTGCTTCAACTACCAGCAGGCCTGCGTCAACGCCGGCTACGGAGTCTGTTACAGATTTTACCATGTAGCTGCCCAGCTTGTTTTTTGGCTTGTGCAGACCTGGTGTGTCGATAAATACCAGCTGGTCTTCGCCTTCTGTGAGAACGCCCATGATACGTGTTCTTGTTGTCTGCGGTTTGCTGGAAACGATAGCAACCTTCTGGCCAAGCATTGCGTTGAGCAGAGAGGACTTACCTACGTTTGGACGGCCTACAATCGCGATAAACGCCGTCTTGTTATTCTGATTCCAATCAGTCATTGTATTCTCCTTTATCTGCGCAAAGCAACGGCGCAGGATTATTTTTCTCGTTCATATTTTTTCGGGGCAAATAATTGCAGCGGACCTCGCCAGATAAAAATCAGCGAAGCGATGCCGCCCACACCCAATGGAATAAACCAGAGGGGTTGTCCTGTAAAGAAGTGGTAGATCCGGATAAATCCTTCCGGCTCCCAAAAAAAGACAGCCGCAACTGCGACCGCTGCAATCGCAAGAATCAGCACGGCGCCTGCGGCGGTGTCTTTGATAATTTTTACATAAGGGTTTTTCTCTTTGGAGATGGCATTTCCTACTGCCTCCAGTGCGGTGTTCAGCAATTCCAGCGCCATAACTAAACCGATCAGCACAAAAAGAATTGCATACTCCACACCTGTCAGCGTGAAGAACAGGGAGAAAATTAAAATAAAGACTGCCGCAACAATATGTATCCGCATATTCCGCTCGTAATTCATGCAGCGCCATAATCCCTGAAATGCATATCCAAATGAACGCACTACCTTCACAGTCTGCCTCTTATTCTTCGTCCATTACATAGCTGCTGGAGCTTGGCAGACCCAGCTGTGTCATAACCTGCTCCTCTTTTTCACGCATGCGAACACGCTCCAGGCCACCGTTTTCGTGATCATAGCCCAGCAGGTGCAGCACAGAGTGTGCTGTCAGGAAGCCGATCTCTCTCTCCAGGCTGTGACCGTACTTGTATGCCTGCTCCACTGCTGTTTCCATAGAGATGGCAACGTCGCCGAGAAGCACAGCGCCGGTGTCATGGTTGATCTCATACTGATCACCTTCACTCAGCGGGAAAGACAGCACGTCTGTCGGTGCATCTTTGCCGCGGTAATCTCTGTTCAGTTCATGGATCTGCGCATTGTCAATAAACACAACGCTGATTTCCGCCGGGTGCGGAAACTCTTCCAGCTGCAGCACAGCGTTGCAGCAGCGGCGAACCAGCATACGAACACCGGTTGGAATTTTAACTGCCTTCTGATGGTTACTGATGATTACGCGAACCTTGTTGCTCATTACATTTATCTCCTCTCTCCACTTTCAGCTTTGCCGCATCATGCTTTTCATAAGCCTTGATGATATTCTGAACCAGTCTGTGACGGACTACGTCCTTGTCACTGAACCGCATCTGCGCAATGTCATCGATATCTTTTAAAATCGTCATAACATCTTTTAAACCGGAACGGCGGCCGTCCGGCAGGTCGATCTGGGTAATGTCACCTGTAATTACCATTTTGGAACCAAAACCCAGTCTTGTGAGGAACATTTTCATCTGTTCCGGTGTAGTATTCTGCGCCTCATCCAGAATAATGAAGCTGTCATCTAATGTTCTGCCTCGCATATAAGCCAGCGGCGCAACTTCAATGTTGCCGCGCTCTACATAACGCTGGAAACTCTCTGCGCCAAGCATATCGAACAGCGCATCATAAAGCGGACGAAGATATGGGTCTACCTTCTGCTGCAAATCGCCCGGCAGGAAACCAAGATGCTCACCGGCTTCTACAGCAGGTCTTGTCAGAATAATTCTGTTTACCTGCTGTGCACGGAACGCTGTTACTGCCATAGCAACTGCAAGGTAGGTTTTACCAGTACCTGCAGGGCCAACACCAATGGTAATTGTGTTTTGACTGATGGCATTGCAATAGGTTTTCTGTCCCAATGTTTTTGGCTTAACCGGCTTGCCTTTTGCTGTCAGACAGATGCAGTCATTGGCTAATGATGCAATCTTATCTTCGTTGCCGTCGTTCACCATGGAGATGCAGTAACGAACATTCTGCTCATTGAGCGCTTCTCCACGATTGATCAATGCTAAAAGGCTGTCGATGGCACGAACTGCCTTTGCCACGCCTTCCGGATCACCGGAAACTTTAATTTCTCCGCCACGGCCTACAATTTTTACGCCGTATACACTTTCAATCAATTTGACATTTTCATCAAAGCTGCCGAATAATGCGACTGCCTGCTCCATTCTGTCAATGTTAATGCGTTGCTCGAACATCCCATCACCTTTCTACTACGTGGTTCCTCAATGGTTCCCTCGGAATATTGAGGAATATGACGATAGTATAACACTTTTTTCATAAAAAGTCATCAGTTTTTTTGTTGAAAAAGTCACAATTTTCGACTCAGTTTCCTAGCCTATTGCTCAACGGATGTGTTATTTTCATTCAACTCCACAAAAAACGGCGCTTTCCGCGCAATATTCTCTAAACAGATGCAGTTCCACGCCAGGTTCCAGCTGTTATTTTCTTCTGTGATCACCAGATCCTTCGATAAAATTTCTCCGTCAGCAAGCGTCTGTTCCATCCATTCCTGCAATGCTTCTTCTCCGCGGTGCAGCGCTTCCTCTTTGGAAATAACAGCAGTATAAGGGGATCGTTCCCTGTAAACTTCTTCATAAATCGTCAGCGGCAAGTCCACACCATTCCATCGGATACTTCTTCTGTCACTTTGTTTTTCATAGTCTCCTTCTGGTATACCCTGTGCCGTTAATGGAATTGGAATCCCAAATATGTGCAGACTTTTTCGAGTAAGGATCTGTCCCGTTTCTTCATAGCACGTTTCCTCCTTGGGAATCGATACGGCAAACTGTCGTCTGGTGCGCGCTATAATTTTTGCAGATGCACCGGTAAACGTTACGTTGCCGTTTTCAAACTCCTGCACACCGCTGACTAAAAGCTGCCCTTCTGCCACACCATCTCCCAGTTTAACCAATGCTTTGCCGTGATATACGTCCATGCGTATAATTTGTCCGCTCTTTGCTGCAACTACGTTGCTGTATTCCGACGGATCTTCCACCTCCGGCTTTGCATCTCCATCCTGAACAATAATTTCCACGGTGCTGCCCCAGGTGTTAACCGTTACCCAGCTTAACGCAGGAAAACGAAGCATCAATTCATTTTCAACAAACAACGGATCAAAACTGCTTTTGCCTGTTCCTACCTCCAACCCAAACTCCGCCGCCGCTGCACGGATTTCTTCCACAGGAAGAGACGTACTGCCGGAAATATTGACTACCCATACCCGTGTGGAAAATACGCACAACAACGCAAATGCACATATTGCTCCAATCATCAGACCATACTTTCTGCTCTGCTTCCATTTCCGTAGTAAAAATGGAAACCCTCTGCGCTTCTTTATTTTCAAACGAAGACGCCGCTTTTTTGCAATCTGCCGCAAATGACGATAATCCTTTCCGGCAATACAGGCAGAGCAGCAGTTCTCCCGCGCTTTTTTCATATTCCAAAGGCTGTATCCGCGCGTGGAAGCGCCTGTTAAAAACTGTTGTGCATCTGCTCCGATAATCTCAAACTGTACATAACCCACCAGCCACCGAACGACCCATAAAATCACACTTTCACCTCGCTCTCACGCGCGTCAGATCAGAAAATGAATCGCTGCAATACATCCGTAAATCTCCATCACCTCTGCGGAAAGACACCGGATCTCCAGATTGCTGCCCTGAAACTGTGTAATGGTTTTTCCTGTTTTAATACGGATCTCACTGCTGTCATAGAGAAGAATTCCACTGCTGTTTTCTATGCGAACCTGTGAATTTCCCTCCAGCTCCATATGCGTCACATTAGCAATAGACGGTGCAGGCACTTCCAGCATACCAGCCAACCGCTGCATTGCCGTTAATTTTCGTTTTTGCTCCATGGTTCTCCTCCATGTTCTCAAACTCATTTACGCTAATTTATGCGGCAAATGCCATAAAAATCACCAGAGGCGAATACACATAAACTATAAAATCAGCGGCGGTGATCTTATGAAGCAAATCCGAAATCTGCTCGGACAGAAAATTTATTCCGGCATTCTGTGCCTGATGATCTTCGGTTTTGGTGTTGGAATTCTCTGCTTTCCGGCAGAAACAGCAGGCGGCGCGGCCTCCGGGCTTTCTCTTTGTCTTTACACACTGATTCCCGCAACATTTCCATTTCTCGTTTTATCTTCCTTCAGTGTTTACTCCGGTTTCTCCGGTTTTCTTGGCAGAATCTTAAATCCCATCACAAAACTGCTGTTTCATCTGCCCGGCTGCTGCGGCAGTGTGATTGCCCTGGGATGGCTTGGCGGGTATCCTTCCGGTGCCCGGGGCATTGCTTCTCTTTACCAGAACGGAAATATCTCCCGTCATCAGGGAGAGCGGATGCTGTGGTTCTGCGTTAGTGCCGGACCATCCTTTACTGTTTCTGTCATCGGTGCCGGATTTTATCAAAGTCCATCCTTTGGCTTGCTTCTCTTTCTCTGCCAGACAGGCGCCCTGCTGCTGATTGGAATTGTTACAGGTATCTGGAGTCGCATTCGACATAAAAACGGCTGCACGGCCGCCGGAACGGATAGAAGCAGCCCTGGTATTCCACTGACAAACGCGCTGGTTTCTGCCGCTAACGACGGCGCCCGCGGTATCATCAATTTATGCTGTTTTGTCATGTTGTTCACCGCTCTGATCGAACCGCTGAACAGCTGCGGTATTCTCCGATGGCTCAGTGGTTTTCTGCAAAAACTTGGACTTTCCGCACCTTTTTCTGCCGCTGTGTTTCCTCTCAGCTGGGAAATCTCATCCGGCGCTTCTTTTGGCCACTGGCTTGGTGCACCGCTTTCCTGCCTTGTTTTTTTCACAGCCTTCGGCGGCCTATGTGTGTTGTGCCAGATCTTCGCTATTTCCGCATCACTTCAGATTTCTAAATTGAAATTTTTTCTTTCAAGAATCGTTCACGCTGCCCTTTCCCTTCTCTTCTTTCTGATGCTGAAACCACTGTTTTTTCTGCCGGAACCAACTGTCAGCGTCTTCCATAACACTGCACAGAGGATCACACAACAGATTTCCTCCACCGGAAACACGCCGCTTACTTCTGCTGTCGGCGGCGGCGTACTGCTGGCACTCTGCGCTGTATTTCTGATCTGCAGCAAGAAAAATCCGCTTGAAAAACTGCGGTAATGTGCTATACTGAAAATCATTCTGAAACGAAAGGGTGATTTTATGGCTGTTACAAAATTATTCGGCAATTCCATTCAGCCATCCTGTGATTACTGCTGCCGCAACACAACACCAGACGGCGAAGATCCAACCTGTGCGTATCTTCTGGAAATGGACGAAGACGAAGGCTGCACTTTCTTTTCCTATGATCCTCTGATGAGAAAACCAAAAGTGCTGCCGCCACTGAAACAATACAGTGAGGAAGATTTCACCCTGTAAGCAAAAAATCCCCCGACGCAATGTCGGGGGATTTTTTTATTTACCCTGCTGTGCCTTGATCTGACGAAGTGCCTTTGTCAGCTGGTCCGGACAGGATGTCTTCTTGAAGCCGCAGGTAATGCCCTCACAGCGTTCAATGATATCGTCCATGGTTCTGCCTGCACACAGTGCTGCTACGCCCTTGCCGTTGCCGTTGCAGCCGCCGAAGAACTGTACAGACTCAACGATGTCACCATCACACTTGATTTTGATTTCACCAGCACATACGCCGGATGTTTTGTAAAGATATTCCATTTTGATTAATCTCCTTTTATCACTTACTTAGAAGCTGCACGCTTCTTTAATGCTTCCAGATGTTCCATTGGGGTGGTAAAGGTGCCGATATGCTGACTGCGGGAAGAATACATCCCGTGGAAATCAGTACCGCCGGTGATCAGCAATCCGTATTGATCCACAATCGCCTGCACACGTCTGATTTCCTCCTCATTATTCTTCGGGCAGTACAACTCTACGCCGTCTATCAGTCCCTGTGCTGCCAGCTCCTCCAGGAGGCCTTTCCGGCGGCTTTCGCCCGGGTGGGCAACAACGGCCACACCGCGAGCTGCTTTCACCGCTTCCAGCACCTCGTAGACGTCAGGATAGACGATCTCAATATGAGCAAAACCGTCACGATGATTGAACAGCTGCTGGTTTACCTTGCCGAAAAAGTGTCGGGAATAACCGGTATCGATCAGCGTGTGCATAATGTGCTGCTTATAGATGCTGGTGCTGTCCTTTGCCCGGCTTTCCACCATTTCCATGGTAATCGGATAGATTTCCATTACCTTTTCCACAATCTTCCGTGTGGTCACGTCACGGCTTGTCTGCACCTTATCGCAGATATCCTGTAAGGCTTCCGGCTCTTTTGGAAAATAGCACAGAATATGAGATTTTTCATTCCGCTTATAGTCATAGCCGGAAAGTTCCAGGCCCGGAATGATCTCAACACCATATTCTGCGCCATAGCGCAGTGCTTCCTCCTGACCGGCCATGGTGTCGTGATCTGTAATGGCAATCGCGTCAAGATGATGCATTTTTGCCATTAAAACAAGATCCTTCACCGAAACTGAACTGTCAGAATATCTGGAATGTACGTGTAAATCTGCTCCCATGGCAAAGCCTCCTTTCATATGCGGCACAATGCCCAATGAATTATTTTTTATTATAGCATATCTGCATTCTGATTGCACTAAAAATCGTGAATTTCCCATATGGTTTTGTTTTTCGCAATAAAAAAGCCACCGCTTTCACGGTGGCAAAAACGAAGCAGATTATGCTTCCAGTAATTTTTCAATTGCAGCCAGCTTTACGCATACGCAGAACAGACGCATTGCCTGCTCCAGCTCGATGATTGGTGGGAATGTTGGTGCCAGTCTGATGTTGCTGTCCTTTGGATCCTTGCCGTATGGGAATGTTGCGCCTGCGCCTGTGAGCACTACGCCGCCTTCCTTACAGAGCTGTACAACACGCTTTGCACAGCCTTCCATTACGTCGATAGAAACAAAGTAGCCGCCTCTTGGCTTGATCCACTCTGCAATGCCGAGGCCGCCCAGTTCGCCTTCCAGCGCACGGAGAACCTTCTCAAATCTTGGTGCCAGAATTGCACGGTGTTTATCCATGTGCTCCTTCAGGCCTTCTACGTGCTTGAAGAAGTGGATGTGACGGAGCTGGTTGATCTTATCCGGACCGATTGTCTGGAAAGAGAAGTGCTTGCGGATCTTAGCCATATTGTCATCGCCGCCTGCCATAGCAGCTACACCGCCGCCTGCAAAGGTGATCTTGGATGTGGAGCAGAACATGAACAGCATATTGGTTGTGCCGTTCTTCTCACACTCTTCATAGATGTTCAGAAGCTGTGCAGGGTTATCTGTCAGCTCGTGTACGCAGTATGCGTTATCCCAGAAAATCTTGAAATCTTTTGCTGCAGGCTTCAGTGCTGCAAAGCGGCGAACAGTTTCGTCACTGTAAGTAACGCCCTGTGGGTTGGAATACTTTGGTACACACCAGATACCCTTAATAGATGGATCCTCGGAAACCATCTTCTCTACCATGTCCATATCCGGGCCGGTTTCTGTCATTGGAATGTTGATCATATCAATACCGAAGTATTCGCAGATTGCAAAGTGACGGTCGTAACCAGGAACCGGACAGAGGAACTTTACGCTGCCCTGCTTGAACCATGGGTCGCAGCCGTCAAAACCGGATGTATCGCCGCAGGAAACGGTATCGAACATCAGGTGGAGGCTGGAGTTGCCGCCTGCATATACGTTCTTTGCAGGTACGCCCAGCAGTTCACCAAAGAACTGGCGCATTTCCGGAAGACCATCTGCAATACCGTAGTTACGGCAGTCATCACCGGTAGCAGCCAGCAGGCAGCTTTCAGAAGTAAGGCCGTCCAGCATAGCCAGAGAAAGATCCAGCTGCTCGGAGCATGGCTTACCGCGTGCCATATTCAGGGTGAGGCCCAGTGCCTTGAACTCCTGATATTCTTCTTTCAAAGCCGCCTTTACTCTCAGCAGCTCTTCTTTAGATAAAGATTGATACTGTGTTGCCATAGTTGCGTCTCTCCTTTAAGTGAAAATTTGCAGAATTCTCAAATTTCCCCAAATTTATAATAACTTGGTATTATATTAATATAATTTTACGAAAAATGCAAGATAAAGTTTGATTCCTGCAATAATTTCGCAAATTCTTTTTCCTTAAAAATAGTTTTAGTTTTAAAATGAATGAAATTCACCCTTTGTCATGCATTTTTATCTTATTATTTTACGCAGAAAATGTGAAAATACAGGATGAAAAATAAAAAATAAATTTTTTCAAAAAAGGGTTGACTTTTATTGCAGCATAGTATATACTAATAAACGTTGTCACAAGTGACACACAGGCAATAGCCATGGAGAGGTATTCTAATGGTAAGGAGCCACATTGGAAATGTGGTGTGCCGCAAGGCATTGTGCGTTCGAGTCGCATCCTCTCCGCCAAACAAAACCACCGGTTCGCCGGTGGTTTTTTTCGTTTCTGTCGAACTTCAAAAAAAGGACCATCCTTTGCCGGGGTGGTGCTTTTTTCATTTCTGCTTATCATAATAAATTTCGATCTCATCAGAACGTGATTTTGCTGAAAATATTCCGTAAGGGCAAAAAACATCCAATATTACAAAATTTCTTATTTTATTGCAAATTAGGGGTTGACTTTTGTTGCAGTATGGTATATACTAATAAACGTTGTCACGAGTGACACACAGGCAATAGCCATGGAGAGGTATTCTAATGGTAAGGAGCCACATTGGAAATGTGGTGTGCCGCAAGGCATTGTGCGTTCGAGTCGCATCCTCTCCGCCAAACA
>JAZUBL010000055.1:0-65659 GCA_045638545.1 Acutalibacteraceae bacterium
TGGCTCCATTTCGCGGACGGTTTCAATCATCTTCTTCAGATGAGCAGGGGAGGTGCCGCAGCAGCCGCCAACCAGCCATGCACCGCCGTTAACGATGTCGATCATGGACTGTGCAAATGTATCCGGGCCAACATCATAAACAGTTTTGCCGTCTACCATTTTTGGCAGGCCGGCATTTGGATTAATAACCAGTGGAATAGATGCACATGCCTGCAGCTGCGGCAGCAGTGCTTTCATCTGCTCCGGGCCAAGGCCGCAGTTAAAGCCAATACCGTCAACGCCGAGACTTTCCAGCAGAGCAACAGCGGCTGGAATGTCACCGCCGGTGAGCAGTTTGCCGTGTTCGTCAAAGATCATAGTAACGAATACAGGCAGATCCGTATTTTCTTTTGCGGCAAGAACTGCAGCCTTTACCTCATAAGTATCGCTCATGGTTTCAATGAGGATCACGTCAGCACCGGCTTCTTTACCGCAGATAGCCATTTCTGCAAACAGTTCATACGCATGATCAAAGCTCAGATCGCCCAGCGGCTTCATCAGCTTGCCGGTAGGACCGATATCCATTGCAACGAGACCGTGGCCGCATTCAGCGACAGCTTGCTTTGCAACGGCAACGCCTGCAGAAATTACGTCTTTCACAGAGTGAGTATCGTCATTAAATTTTGCACCGTTAGCGCCAAAGGTATTCGTTTTGATAATATCGCAGCCGGCATTAAGATAATCTTTATGAATATTTAAAATCACGTCCGGGCGGGTGATGTTCCATGTTTCCGGCAGTTCGCCAGCACCAAGGCCATTCTGCTGGAGAATAGAACCCATAGCGCCGTCGAAGAAAATCAGTTTTTTGCCCAGTTGTTCTAAAATTGCTTGTTTCATGGGGGATTTATTCCTTTCTGAATGGACAGTTTTTCGCCTGACAGGTCATGCATTTTGCCACATGACAGCTTGTTGCTTCCGTAGTGAAGCCGATAATAGCCGTAACAGATTTGGTCGGTACCAGCATATTGCTGTCTGTACGGGTAAGGCCGATTCTTCGCTGTGCGTTAAGCAGTTCCAGCACGTCTTTCTGGTATGTCAGCGGGAAGTCGCCGTAACCGGGACTGAAACGCGGCCGCAGGAACAGGTCTTTTTCTTTTGCCAGCGCTTCTATAGCATCCTGCTGCTCGTCGCAGAAGGCTTCGATTGCCGCTGCGGAGCAGGCCTGTAGGATGACTGCTTTGCTGACGTCAATTACATTATATCGATGAATCAACTGATCCACCGGTGCGCCCAGTGTTGCGGCAAAAAGAATGCCTTCTTCACAGCCGTTCAGGTGCATCCGCAGGCTTTTGCTTTCAATTTTAATGTTATCAAGCTCCAGTACGTTTTCATCAGTCTGCCTGATCGTGACTGGGCGTGTCACTGCTTTTGGCATCATAACACGTTCCAGTTCCGCCAGAGCAGATTCTACAGCCTGCATAACAGTTTCGTCAGCCTGTGCACCGCGATAACCCAGATACCGTAAAATTTCCTGTCGATTAATTTTCATAGGTGAACGTCCTTTTAATCTTCGATAATAGAGGAGAGATTTGCCAAAATTGCTGCGGCAATTTCCGGTTTATTCATGGTGTAAATATGAATATTGTTTACGCCATGGCAGATCAGGTCGATGATCTGCTCTGTTGTGTAAGCAATGCCGGCCTGCATCATAGCTTCCGGTTTGTCTTCGAACTTTTCAACCATAGCCTTAAAACGAGGCGGCAGATAAGTGCCGGAAATATCAATAATACGCTTAACCTGTGCGGCATTTGTAACAGGCATAATACCAGCGACAACTGGAATATGAATGCCCTTAGACAGTGTTCTGTATAAGAAGTGATACAGAATATCATTATTGAAGAACATCTGAGTTGTCATAAAGTCGCAGCCGGCATCCACTTTCTGTTTCAGGTGGTCAATGTCCAGTTCTTTGTTGCTGCATTCCACATGGCCTTCCGGATAGCACGCAGCACCAATGCAGAAGCTTTCATCATAAGACTTGATCTTTTCAATCAGCTGATAAGCGTATTGATAGGTGCGCGGTGTGTTTTGGTCCATATCCTGCGGAAAGTCGCCGCGAAGCGCAAGAATGTTGCCGATGCCATTTTCTTTATATGTCTTCAGCGTATCCTCTACCTTCTGTTCATCGGCGCAGATACAGGTCATGTGGGCCAGAGCAGGGATATTGTGTCGGTTCTGAATGTCCGCAGCAATCTCAACGGTACGGTTGGAATTACTGCCGGATGCGCCGTAAGTAACGCTGATAAATTTCGGTTTGCTTTTTGCAAGGTCATCCACAACCTGTGTGATTTTATCCAGTGCAGCGCCTGGTTTTGGCGGGAAGATCTCGCAGGAAATGCAGGGTTTATCTGTATGCAGTAAAGCAGAGATTTTCATGTTCTGTATCGCTCCTTTGTAATGTTATTGAAAAGCAGACATAACTGCTGATTTGTTCTGAAAATATTGTCTTTTAACCTTCATATTATAACGGATACGGCAATACCTTGTCAATTACTGTGTAAATAGTCTTTGTGACATAGTTACAGTTTCTGAAAGAAAATATTGCCAGGTTAGGGCTGTTGTGCTATAATAAAAGCACTCTCACTACAATCTGACCCGAGAGGGGGCACCCGACCGGAAAGAGGAATGAGAGGGTTAAAAAGCAAATCGTACTGACTTGTAAGGCGTGTTTTGCCGAACGATAAGGCGATAGCATCACTGTGACAATTGAATTTAACCGGGGATCATTCCCTTTAAATTTGATATGTTTCCAATGAACTCTATCGCTCTGTGTTGTTCCAGAACACAGGGCGTTTGCTTTTTTACAGAAAATGCAAGGGAGAAAGGAGAATCTGATTTGTGTAACGCAACGGACTGTCGAGTAGCACTGGTAGGAATCATGCTGCAGAACAATACTGCGGCAGATCAGGTGAACACCATTCTTGGCGAATACGGACAATATGTCGTTGGCCGGATGGGACTGCCTTATCGACAAAAAAATGTTCACGTCATCAGCGTTGTAGTAGATGCGCCGAATAATATTATCAGCGCCCTGTGTGGTAAGCTGGGGATGGTACCGGAGATCAGCGTAAAAGTCATCTACAATAAAGTTTGACGGAAATACCTGCATATCAAATTATTTTGTAAAAAAACGAAGGGAGAACCTGTTATGTATAATCCAAAATCTAAAATCGCAACTGAATTTATCGATCATGATGAGATCCTGGAATCTCTGAAATATGCAGAAGAAAACAAGAGCAACCGTGAACTGATCGAATCTCTGCTGGACAGAGCGGAAGACTGCAGAGGCCTTACTCATAGAGAAGCTGCTGTTCTGCTGGAGTGCACAGAGCCTGACCTGAACCAGAGAATTGAAGAACTGGCAAAGAGAATCAAGCAAAAGTTCTATGGCAACCGTATCGTTATGTTTGCGCCGCTTTACCTCTCCAACTACTGCGTAAACGGCTGCACATACTGCCCATACCATTTTAAAAACAAGAATATCTGCCGTAAGAAGCTGACACAGGAAGAAATCGTTAAGGAAGTTATTGCACTGCAGGATATGGGTCATAAGCGTCTGGCTCTGGAAGCTGGTGAAGATCCGGTTAACAACCCAATCGAGTACATCCTGGAGAGCATCAAAACAATTTACAGCATTAAGCACAAGAACGGTGCGATCCGCCGCGTAAACGTAAATATCGCAGCAACAACAGTTGAAAACTATCGCAAGCTCCACGAGGCTGGCATCGGTACATATATCCTGTTCCAGGAAACATACCATAAGGAATCTTATGAGCAGCTCCATCCAACAGGTCCAAAGCACAACTATGCTTACCACACAGAAGCAATGGACCGTGCAATGGAAGGCGGCATCGATGACGTAGGTATCGGCGTTCTGTTTGGCCTCGACAAGTACCGTTATGATTTCGTTGGTATGCTGATGCACGCAGAGCACCTGGAAGCAGTATTCGGCGTTGGTCCGCACACAATCAGTGTTCCAAGAATCCGTCCTGCAAACGACATCGACGTTGCAGATTTCAATAACTCCATCTCCGACGATATCTTTGCAAAGATCGTTGCTGTTCTCCGTATTGCAGTACCATACACAGGCATGATCGTTTCCACAAGAGAATCTCAGGCTTCCCGTGAGCGCGTTCTTGAGCTGGGCGTATCTCAGATCAGCGGCGGTTCCAAGACAAGCGTTGGCGGCTATGCAGATCCGGAAGCAGAGAAGATCGACGAGAACACAACAGAGCAGTTCGACGTTGAAGATACACGTACACTGGACGAGATCGTAAACTGGCTGCTGGGCAGAGGTTTTGTACCAAGCTTCTGCACAGCCTGCTACCGCGAAGGCAGAACAGGTGATCGCTTCATGCAGCTGGTAAAGTCCGGCCAGATTGCAAACTGCTGCCAGCCAAATGCGATCATGACACTGAAGGAGTATCTGGAAGACTATGCATCCCCTGATACAAAGGCAAAGGGCGAGGCTGTTATTGCAAGCGAACTGGAGACAATTCCAAATCCAAAGGTAAAGGAAAGAGCGGAGCGTTTCCTCGTTGAAATGCTGGAAGGCAAGCGTGACTTCCGCTTCTAAAATAGAAAGGGGTGCCATTATGAGCCTGACAAACACACCAAGTGCAAACCGACTGCATATTGGCATTTACGGTAAGCGCAACAGCGGCAAATCTTCACTCATTAACGCCATTACCAGCCAGAGCATCGCGCTGGTCAGCGATGTGCCGGGTACGACAACAGACCCGGTTTACAAGGCAATGGAGATCCACGGCATCGGTCCTTGTATGCTGATTGATACTGCCGGATTTGATGATGAAGGCCACCTGGGACAGATGCGTGTGGAAAAAACAAAGGCAGCGCTGCACAAAACAGACGTTGCGCTGATGTTGTTCCCGGGCATGGATCTGGATATGGAAAAAGAATGGATCCGTGACCTGAAAAAACAGAAAACACCAATTGTTCCAATTATCAATAAAACAGATATCCGTTCCGAAGCAGAGATTCAGGAACTGAAAACAGCCATTGAGGAACTGCTGAAAGAACCACCAATTCTCGTCAGTGCACAGACCGGTGATGGAATTGATGATCTGAAAAAAGCAATCATCCGTGCTGTACCGGAAGATTTTGAGCAGAAGACCATTACCGGTGCTCTTGTTTCGACCGATGACGTAGTGCTGCTGGTTATGCCGCAGGATATTCAGGCGCCGAAGGGCAGACTGATCCTGCCGCAGGTGCAGACCATCCGGGATCTGCTGGACAACAAGTGTGTTGTTGTAAGTACCACTGCAGACCAGATTGATACGGCACTGAAAGCACTGGCAAAGCCGCCGGCATTGATCATTACCGACTCCCAGGTATTTCCGCTGGTATATGAGAAAAAGCCGGCAGAGAGCCGACTGACATCTTTTTCCCTGCTGTTTGCAGCGTATAAAGGTGATCTGCAGTCTTTTGTAGATGGCGCAGCCGCTATTGATAAGCTGACACCGCAGTCGAAAATCCTCATTGCAGAGGCCTGCACCCACGCACCGTTGGAAGAAGATATCGGCAGAGTGAAGATTCCGGCAGCACTGCGGAAACGTTACGGCGCAGAACTGCAGGTGGATATTGTCAGCGGCGCTGACTTTCCGAAGGATCTCAGTCAGTATGATCTGGTGATTCACTGCGGAGCCTGCATGTTTAACAAAAAACACGTGATGTCCCGCATTGAACAGGCAGCTGAGCAGAAAACACCAATTACCAACTATGGCGTAACACTGGCAAAACTGGCCGGTATTCTGGATAAAGTGGATTTGGGAACCATGGCAAAAGTAAAAAACCAGTAAAAACGCACGAAAGACGTCGCATTTTCTCTTGACAAATTTGTGGAAACAGATTATCATAAAGTATACATATAATAGAAAAAATGCGATGACGGAGAACACGCATAGGTCCCTTTGGCACAGAGAACTGATGGTTGGTGGAAATCAGCGCAAAGCCCTATGTTGATCCCTCCACAGCAGGCAGCTGAACCCGGAATCTGGTAGTAAGCGGCAGCCCGTAAGCTCCACGTTACAGGGGCGAGCATTGGTTTTCGATGCGTTAAGTGCCATGGCTTAGCTGTGGAATTAGAGTGGTACCACGGAGCGTTCAGTCTTCGTCTCTGCGTTGGAGACGAAGACTTTTTTATTATATTTTTATCTATTCGAATTAACAGCAAAGGAGAAATTACTTATGCGTTTAACAGGTGCACAAATCATCATGGAGTGCTTGCTGGAGCAGAAGGTTGACACAGTCTTCGGCTATCCGGGCGGCGCTGTATTGAATATTTATGATGCCCTTTATGAATATCAGGATCGTATCAATCATGTCTGCACAGCACACGAACAGGGTGCTTCTCATGCTGCAGATGGTTATGCCCGCGCAAGCGGCAAAACAGGCGTATGCATTGCAACATCTGGCCCAGGTGCAACAAACCTGGTAACCGGTATTGCAACTGCATATATGGATTCTATTCCAATGGTTGCAATTACCGGCAACGTAAACCTTGGTCTGCTGGGTCTGGACAGTTTCCAGGAAGTAGATATCACCGGCATTACTATGCCAATTACAAAACACAACTTTATTGTTAAAAAAGTTGAGCATCTGGCAGATACTCTTCGCCAGGCATTCCGTATTGCAAATGGCGGCAGAAAGGGTCCTGTTCTTGTAGATATTCCAAAGGATATCACCGCAGCAGTATGTGAGTATACACCAAAAGATCCATCTGAGCCATTCAGCATAGATGATGCCCGCGAAATGCATCTTCCGGTCGCAAAGCCATTGCCAAGACTGAAGGAGGAGAAGCTGGAGCATGCGCTGCAGATGATTGCAGCATGTGAGCGTCCATTCCTGTATGCAGGCGGCGGCATTATTGCATCTGATTGCAGTGAAGAGCTGGCTGCGTTTGCTGAAAAGCTGGATGCTCCGGTTGCTTGCTCTCTCATGTGCCAGGGCGGTTTTGACCAGAGCAACGACCGCTATATGGGTATGCTGGGCATGCATGGTACTATGACTTCTGCACAGGCATTAAAAAACTGTGACCTGTTTGTGGCAGTTGGTACTCGTTTTTCTGACCGTGTTTTGTGCAATGCAAATCTTTTTGCACGCCACTGCCACGTGATTCAGATCGACATTGACCCTGCAGAGTTTGATAAGCAGATCAGCATTTCTGAAAAGCTCAGCGGCGATGCAAAAGTAGTGCTCAAAGTGCTGCTTGAGAGAATGGAGCAGAAGTCCAATCCGGATTGGATGAGCAAGATTGCTGCATGGAAGCAGGAATATCCGCTGATGCAGGAACCAACAACGGAAGGCGGCGTAACACCGCAGATGCTGATGGAAACACTCCGCAAGCTGACAGATGACAATGATATCATCACAACAGAAGTTGGTCAGCACCAGATGTGGGCTGCACAGTTTTACGAGTATCGCAAACCGAGAACATTCCTCAGCTCCGGCGGCCTCGGTACTATGGGTTACGGTCTTGGTGCATCCATCGGCGCAAAATTTGCCTGTCCGGACAGACGCGTGATCAACGTGGCAGGCGATGGCAGTTTCCACATGAACTGCAACGAACTTTCCACAGCAGCAAAATACAATGTGCCGATCGTGGAAGTTCTCATGAATAACTCAGTTTTAGGTATGGTATATCAGTGGCAGAATCTGTTCTATGAAAAGCGCTACTCCAATACTGTTCTGCAGAAGCCAACCGATTACGTAAAGCTGGCAGAAGCATTTGGCATTAAAGGTTATACCATCACATGTCAGGAAGAATTAGAGCCGGTTCTTCGCGAAGCACTTTCTCAGGACGGTCCTGTTCTTGTAAACTGCCTCATCGACAAAAATATCAACGTATTGCCAATGGTTCCGGCAGGCAAGTCTCCGGAAGAGCCATTGCTGAAGATTTAGGAGGGATATACTGTGACTTATCATCACGATACTGTGGAGCGGGATTATATCGTCTCCATTCTGGCGCAGAACAACTCCGGTGTTCTGCTGCGTATTGCCGGTTTGTTCAGCCGCAGACGCTATAACATCAAGAGCATTGTTGCAGCGCAGACAAAAGACGCAGCACATTCCCAGATCCTGATCGTCGTTCATGGTGATGACCGTATTGTTCGTCAGGTAGGTAAGCAGCTGTACAAAATGGAAGAAATCGAGCAGGTAAGTGTCCTGGATGATCGCGATTCTGTTGTACGTGAACACCTTCTGCTGAAGGTTTCCAGAACAGATGCCAACAGCGAGCAGCTGGTTTCCATTGCAAGTGTATTCCGTGCGAACATCCTGAATGTAACAGCAGAAAATATCATTGTGGAGCTGACAGGCACACCACGTACTCTGGATACTTTTGTGGAATGCTACCGTCCGTACGAGATTATTAAAATTCTCCGTACCGGTACCATGGCTATGGAACTGTAATTGTTTAGTGGGCTTGAAGGAGTAATTGTTTGAATGTTGACCTTAGATAAAATCTATCACGCGGCCTTTGTGCTGAAAGACGTGATTCGCAAAACTGACCTGATCAATGCGCCGGCACTGAACCCGAATGCTGATATTTATCTGAAAACAGAAAATCTGCAGATCACCGGTTCTTTTAAGCTGCGCGGTGCTTCTTACAAGATTTCTCAGCTGACAGAGGAGGAAAAGGCTGCTGGTATTGTGGCATCTTCCGCAGGCAACCATGCACAGGGTGTTGCAATGGCATCGGCAAAGTCCGGTATTCCATGCACAATCTGTATGCCGGACGCAGCGCCAATTTCTAAAATTGAAGCAACCAAGCGCCTTGGCGCAAAGGTTGCATTGGTTCCAGGCGCATATGACGACGCTTACAAGCATGCACTGAAACTGCAGAAGGAGAACAGCCTGACACTGATCCATCCGTTCGATGATCCTGACGTAATTGCAGGCCAGGGTACCATTGGTCTGGAGCTGCTGGATCAGCTGCCGGACATGGATGCTGTAATTGTACCAATTGGCGGCGGCGGTCTGATTTCCGGCGTTGCGTTTGCAATCAAATCTCTGAACCCGAACATTAAAGTGTACGGTGTGCAGGCAAACGGTGCGCCTTCCATGCGCAATTCTATTGAGCATCATCAGATTGAAACACTGGAAAGCGTTTCCACCATTGCGGACGGTATTGCGGTTAAACGTCCGGGTGAGCTGACTTATGAGCTTTGTGAAAAATATGTAGATGACATCTGCACTGTAACTGACGACGAGGTTTCCACTGCAATTCTGGCGCTGATCGAGCGACAGAAGATGATTGCAGAAGGTGCCGGCGCCGTTGCTGTTGCAGCAGCAATGTTTAATAAATTTGACATCAAGGGTAAAAAAGTTGCTTGTATTGTTTCCGGCGGTAATATTGATGTTAATATCCTTTCCAGAGTGATCAGCCGCGGCCTGCTGAAGTCCGGTCGTTCTACAGAGATTACTCTGGAGGTTATCGATAAGCCGGGCCAGCTCAGCGATGTTTCCCGCATCATTTCCGATGTAGGCGGCAACGTTGTATCTGTTCACTATGACCAGACTGGTGAGAACACTCATGTTAATGGTTGTTATCTCCGTCTGCGTCTGGAGACAAGAGACTTTGAACAAATTGATGCGATCCGGCAGGCACTGCAGGCCGGCGGTTATAAAATTGTTAGTTCCAGATAATTGCTTTGGCAATAATCTGTGGCGATAAATCTATTTTAATGGGGGACTCTTATAATGAAAAAGACAACTGAATTCAACACCCAAAATGCACCAGCAGCAATTGGCCCATATTCTCAGGCTATCATCATTGGCGACAAGATCATGACAAGCGGCCAGATCGCTCTTGATCCAGCAACAGGCGCTATGGTAGGCGACAACATTATCCATCAGACAGAGCAGGTTCTGAAGAACCTCAGCGCTATTCTGGAAGATGCAGGCTCCTCCCTGGAGAACGCAATCAAGGTTACATGCTATCTGACAAACATGGCAGATTTCCCTAAGTTCAATGTAATCTACTCCCAGTACATCAAGGGTGCTCCAGCACGCACATGTGTTGAAGTTAGCGCACTGCCAAAGGGCGCACTGGTAGAGATCGACGTAATCGCTCACCTGTAATCGTTATATTGTTTTAGAAAGGGGCAGTCCTTCGGGGCTGCCCCCTTTTGTGTCTTTTTTTGAAGGATACCGCAGAGCCTTAATGACAGAAAATAGAAAGGCACTGCGCAGATTGCAGTACACAGCAGCAAAGCCCACTCGGAATAATGAAGGGCAGGGATATGATTGAGCAGGGATTTTACAGAGACTATGGAAAGAATAGCAAGAATAGCAGGTGCGCAGATCCATCGAAAAATCGGAATGAAAAGAGAGGTAGTTCGGATTAACCGATGAAGGCTCAGGACTGCATTGAAAATTGTGCTGAAGAAAATAATAACAAGGTAGCCTTTTGTGCCAGCCATTGGAATCAGAAAATATACCAGAACAACGCGAATCGCTGTATCGTAAAAATTGTACCGCATGGAGGCCAGCTGCTGGTCCAGTCCTTTCAGCAGATTATCCACAACAATGTCCAGATACCACAGGGGAATCAGTGGAGCCAGGATCTGCAGCAGTCTGGCTGATTCTGTGCTTTGATAGAACAGGAGCCCGATATGTTTTGCGAAGCATCCAATAAAAACGGCAGTGAAGAGAGAAAATAATAAGGACATTCTGATGGCACGTCCTGAAACAGATTGAATCGTGCGATGATGATTCTGCGTCATTGCCTCCGTCATTTCCGGAACAAGGAGTGACGCAAAGGCACTGAGAAAGGTAGAGGGGAAAAAGAGAACCGGCATGACCATACCGTTTAAGATGCCGTATTCTGCTAATGCAGAGGCGGCTGCAACGCCGTTTTTGCGGTAGCCAATAGGAATAAGCAGGTTTTCTATTACACCCAGTCCGCTGCGCAGAGAGGAGCTGATCGTAAGCGGCAATGTGATATGACAGAACTTCCTCATAATACCGCTACTCTTTTTATAGTGTGATGTTTTTTGTCTGCGTAAATGCAGCCGGTACATCAGGTATGTGAAAAAACAGGAGGCTGCTTCTCCGGCAGCAGAGCCGATCATGACAGCACAGCAGCAATCCTCAACGGAGGGGGATGCCAGGATACTGAACAGCACTACAGGAATGATAATCGTAACAAACTGCTCCAGCAATTCTCCGAGGGCAGAGGGGATAACTCCGCGAATAGCCAGGAAATAGCCTTTCAGACAAGCACACGTTGCCATAAAAGGCAGGCCAACTGCCAGAATGCGCAGGGGGAGAATAATACGCAGATCATTAAGGATGAATGCTCCAATCCAACCGGAGGAGAAGATCAGAATTGCGGCGGCGCAGGCGCTTAAACAAAGACTGAACAGACAACATTTGCGCATACAGCTTTTTATAGTGTTCTGTTTACCGGAGGAAATCGTTTCGCTGATCATTCGTGTAACGGAAAGACTGATTCCTGCAGTGGAAACTGTGACAGCAAATATAAATACGGAATAAATCAGCTGATATAGTCCCATACCTTCTGCGCCGATTTTATTGGTGAGATAAATGCGGTAAATGATGTTTATGGCGCGCATGAAAAAAGCAGAAATTGTCAGACTCAGGGCGTTTATTAGAAAAGTTCGCTTGTTCAATCTGCCGCCTCCGTTTCCAGTTGTTTTCAATACTATTGATACGGGGAAAAGATTTCAAATATGAAAAAACAGCAGATGGCTTGCATCGTGCGGCATTTTATTGTAAAATAAGGCAAAACAGAAAGGATGGGAATTATGGACTGGACAGAAGTAACAATTACAGTAGACGCGGCAGACGTTGACCGTGCCGGCGATATTGCGCAGATGGTGGTACCGTACGGTATTTATATAGAAGACTACTCCAATCTGGAGGCAGAAGCATGGGAGATCGCACACATCGATCTGATCGACGAGGATCTCCTGCAGAAGGACCGTACAAAGGCGATTATCCACGTATATATCAGCCCAGAGGAAAATCCAGCTGAGGCAATTTCTTTCCTCAGCGAGCGCTACAATGCAGAAGGCATCAAGCACGAAATCGGCACAGCAAACTGTGTGATGGAGGACTGGATGAACAACTGGAAGAAGTACTTTAAGCCAATGCCTGTTGGCCAGAGCCTGCTGATTCGCCCAACATGGGAGAGCGCTTACAATCCTGCTGGCAGACGTGTTCTGCACCTGGAGCCAGGTATGGCATTTGGTACCGGTACCCACGAAACAACAAGACTGTGCATGGAGCTGATGGAGGATTACCTCCGCCCACAGATGGACATTCTTGACGTAGGCTGCGGCAGCGGTATTCTTTCCGTAGCAGGTCTGCTGATGGGCGGCCGCTCTGCAACAGGTGTTGATATTGATGAGCTGGCAGTAAAGACAGCAAAGGAAAATGCAGAGATCAACCGTGTTGGTGAAAAGTTCACAGCGATTGCAGGCAACCTGACAGATAAGGTTACAGGCAAGTATCACATGATCGTTGCAAACATCGTTGCAGATATTATTGTTGAGCTGACAGAGAATATTAAGGACTACATGTATCGCGATACCATCTATATTATGAGCGGTATTATCGATACACGTGAGCAGGATGTTCTGAACGCACTGGAAGAAAAGTTTGAAGTAATCGACCGCAGAGAGGAAAATGGTTGGGTTGCAATTGCAGCACAGCCATGCCGTGACGGTACACTGACAGATGCTGACGTAACAGCAGCGTTCCAGTTCCTGTTCTAAAATTACAGAAATAAAAAAGCCACCGGAAAACCGGTGGCTTTTGTTTTTATAGTGTATGACAATCCACTTTATTCTACATAGTTGCCAAGGAAGGAGAAGTTGTCCAGCTCGCTGGAAAGCTCACAGATCAGATCCAGTGTTTTTTCGTCGTTTACAGTGCCTGTAAAATCAAGGTAGAAATCATACTGGAAATCATCAGCATTTGCATTGCGTGCCGGTCTGGATTCGATCTTTGTCAGGTTCAGACCATTTACAGCAAAGCGGCCCAGAACACTGTAAAGGGTACCTGTTTTGTGATCCAGAGAGAAGCACAGACTGATCTTATCTGCTTCTGCAGGAATAGACAGATCCTTTTTAATTGCAACAAAGCGTGTGCGGTTGTTTTGGTTGTTCTGAATATTTGTTCTCAGAATTTCCAGACCATATTTCTGTGCGGCCAGTTCAGAGCAGACAACGCCGCAGGTCAGGTCGTCTTTTTCTGCAGTCATTTTTGCAGCCATTGCAGTGTTAGCAAACTGAATAGGTTCCAGACCCAGCTCTTTAATAGTATTGGAGCACTGGGAAAGCGCCTGTGGGTGGGAAGTAACAGTCTGCAGCGTTTCAATAGAAGCGCCCTTTGGTGCAGCCAGGCAATGGCGGATCTGAACGGTTGTTGCTGCAATAATAGAGAAGCGATATTTCATAATCAGATCGTAAACTTCAGCAACGGAGCCGGCAGAGGAATTTTCTACCGGCAGAATACCAATATCTACAATACCGCTGTCAAGTGCATGGAATACATCATCATGGGAATTCTGATAGTGAATTTCACAGCCAGGGAAAAGAAAATCAGCAGCTTCATTTGCATAGGAGCCGCAGCCAACACATGCTACGATTTTATCATTAGAAATCTCATCCAAAGAAATGCTGTTCTGCAGTGCAGATGCAACTGTACTGCGTGTTTCTTCACCGGAGTGCATCAGCTTGTGCTGACGCATTCTGTTCAGGGACATCATCACAGTGTAAAGCATTTTTGCTTCTGTATCAAACTCGCCTGCGCCTGCTGCAACCTTTTCCAGAATCTGATTTTCGCGCTCTGCATTAAAGATCGGCATATCGTTCTGTGCTTTATATTCAGCAACAGATGCTGCACACTCCATTCGTTCTACAAACAGTGGAAGCAGCTGATTATCAATGGCATCAATTTTTTCTCTGATCTCGGATAACGACATAAAAACACCCCTTACAATTTTGCGTGTATAATTTCTGTGCATAATGCAAAATTAAACTTAGTTTATAAAAAATGTGAAAATAGATATTGACAAACAATGGATTTATTAATAAGATGTTGATAGGGATTTGAAGCAGCAATGCAAAACAATATCCGTGTGGTTTATTGTAACATATTTTATGCTACATTGTCCACATTGCAATGATGATATTATTGCAATAAACATTTATAAGCTTTTAGGAGGAACAAGTTATGGTACTGGAAAAAGTAAAGGCAATTCTGGCTGAGCAGTTTGACGTTGAGGAAGATACAATTACTATGGATACATCCGTAGCAGAAGATCTGGGTGCAGACTCTCTGGACGTTGTTGACCTGCTGATGTCCATCGAGGACGAGTTTGAAATCGAGATTCCTGATACAGAGATCGAGAACATGAAGACTGTTGGCGATCTGGTAAAGTACATCGAGGCAAACTCCTAATTTACCATTGATCCTGTATATGTGAAAATCCCCGCCAGTTGTAATGATTGGCGGGGATTTTTTATTGTAACAGAAAATATAGTTGAAAATAGCAGAAACAATCGCTATAATATAGTATAAGCGTGTCTGCGTATAGAAGTATTGCGACAGACATTGAATTGTGAAATAACAGGTCAAGGGAGTTTATAATTATGGCAAAAGATAACAGTCAAAAGAAAATGGTTGACGCCATCACACCGATGGAAGAAGATTTCGCCAAATGGTATACAGATATTGTTAAGAAGGCAGAACTGATGGACTACACCAGCGTACGCGGCTGCATGGTAATCCAGCCATACGGTTTTGCAATCTGGGAGAACATCCAGTCTATTCTGGATAAGCGCTTTAAGGAGCTTGGTCATGAGAACGTATCCATGCCAATGTTCATTCCAGAAAGCCTCCTCCAGAAGGAGAAGGACCACGTAGAAGGCTTTGCACCGGAAGTAGCATGGGTTACACACGGCGGCAGCGAAGAGCTGCAGGAGCGTCTCTGTGTACGTCCTACATCTGAGACACTGTTCTGCGATTACTACTCCAGAGTAATCCACTCTTACCGTGATCTGCCTAAGCTGTACAACCAGTGGTGCTCTGTAGTGCGCTGGGAGAAGACATCCCGTCCATTCCTCCGCTCTGTAGAGTTCAACTGGCAGGAAGGCCACACTATGCACGAGACTGCAGAAGAGGCAAAGTTTGAAACAGAGCAGATGCTGAACGTATATGCAGACTTCTGTGAGAACGCTCTGGCAATTCCTGTAATCAAGGGTCAGAAGACAGACAAAGAGAAGTTTGCAGGTGCAGAAGCTACTTACACAATCGAAGCTATGATGCACGATGGTAAGGCACTGCAGTCCGGTACAAGTCACTACTTCGGTGACGGCTTCGCAAGAGCATTCGATATTACATTCACAGGCAGAGACAACAGCCTGTGCTACCCACACCAGACATCCTGGGGCATGTCCACACGTATCATCGGTGGTATCATCATGACACACGGCGACAACAATGGTCTGGTACTGCCACCAGCAATTGCTCCAATCCAGGTAATGATCATTCCTGTTGCACAGCATAAGGAAGGCGTTCTGGATAAGGCAAGAGAGCTGCAGGAAAGACTGAAGGGTTCCTTCCGCGTTAAGATGGATGACTCTGAGCAGAGCCCAGGCTGGAAGTATGCACAGTACGAAATGAAGGGTGTTCCGCTTCGTCTGGAAATCGGTCCTAAGGATATCGAGAAGAACCAGTGTGTTCTTGTTCGCCGCCACGACAGAGAAAAGATCTTCGTATCTCTCGATAATCTGGAAGAGGCAATTGCAGAGCAGCTGCAGGCAGTAAGAGATGGCATCTACGAGAAGGCACTGAACCGCCGCAACGAGATGACATACACAGCTGCAAACCTGGAAGAGATGAAAGAGATCGCAGATACAAAGCCAGGTCTTGTAAAGGCTATGTGGTGCGGCGAGCTGGAGTGTGAGGAGAAGATCAAGGAAGATGCAGGTCTCACATCCAGATGTATGCCATTCGAGCAGGAAGAAATCGGCGAGGTATGCGCATGCTGCGGTAAGCCAGCTAAGAAGATGGTATACTGGGGCAAAGCATATTAATCTATCTAATATAGATGGGGCCTATACTATATAAAGAAGCAATGAGCAGATCGGAAAATCCGGTCTGCTTTTTTGCTTTAATTTTGTGACATTTTTCTGTAATAATTTTGTTGCAATTTGAAGCTGTTTCTTATATAATAGAAAACAGCAGCGCAAGAGCGAATGAAAGCGAAAAGTTTTTAAATCTTTCAGTACTTTCTTGCATACCATAAAGGGTTGCATGTGATTGCACCGGGAATTTCTGCCTATACTATATATGTATGGAAAGACAGGGAACAGACGGATCCGTTGCTTTTAAGATGAAACCATCTGAAAAGCACGAGTTTGGATGATCAATCATACAAAACAGTGTTTTTTAACCCCAAAACAGGGGTCGGGGAACACCCGGATGCGGTGAAATCAGGAATCCCATAGGTATGCGAAAAAATAATTGAAAAAAATTTAAAAAATTTGCAAAAAAGGCTTGCATTCTACTAAACCATGTGGTATTATAATCTTGCGTGACTGCAATAGATATGCGATGAAGCGGGAGGTTGCGGCCGATAGGCTGGTTTTTCCGTGGAGTATGTCCGATTTTAAACCGGGCGAAAGAATAGTGAGATTGTAAACGACCTAGCTATAGCTATAGTTAGGCTGTGGGGATATAAATATGTCCTCCCGATGTCGTTTTGCGCTCAGACACTTTTGTTACTTGCCCGGAGCTTGCGAAAATGCGAACTCCGGTTTTTAAATGTGAAGGGACGAAACACCCGGCACAGTTGCAACGAACAAGAAGTGCCGCCCGCCAACTACAATAAGGAGGCGATTACTTTGGCAGTCAAGGAAAAAATCAGAATCAGAATCAAGGGTTACGATCATCAGCTGGTAGATCAGTCTGCAGAAAAGATTGTTCAGACAGCAAAGCGTACAGGTGCAAGAGTATCCGGTCCAGTGCCGTTACCAACAGAGAAGCAGATCATCACAATTCTGCGTGCTGTGCACAAGTACAAGGACAGCCGTGAGCAGTTCGAGATGCGTACACACAAGAGACTGATCGACATCCTGAGACCATCTAACAAGACAGTTGAAGCACTGATGGGCTTAGAGCTCCCTGCAGGCGTTGACATCGAGATCAAGCTCTAATTGATCCGATACCAACCAACCGAGCAGTCGGGGTCATGTTGGCTGAAAGGTCAACCAATAACCTAACAGGAGGTAAAAACAATGCAAAAGGCAATTATTGGCAAGAAGATTGGTATGACACAGATCTTCGATGAAGCGGGTAAAGTTATCCCGGTAACAGTTGTTGAGGCTGGTCCTTGCGTAGTGTCCCAGAAGAAGACACTCGAAAACGACGGTTACGAAGCTATTCAGATCGGCTTTGGTGACATGAAGGCTCAGAAGGTGAACAAGCCTATGAGAGGTCACTTTGCAAAGGCTGACGTTGCTCCGAAGAGAACACTTCGTGAGTTCAGAGTAGAAGACATCACAGCTTACAATGTGGGCGACCTCATTAAGGCAGACGTTTTCGCAGCTGGTGACAAGATTGACGTTACTGGCACAAGCAAAGGTAAGGGTACAGCAGGCGTAATCAAGCGCTGGAACTTCGGTAGACTCAGAGAGTCCCACGGTACAGGTCCATGCGTACGTCACGGCGGTTCCCTCGGTTCCATTGACCCAGCAAGAATCTTCAAGGGCAAGAGAATGGCTGGTCATCTTGGTGCTGAAAGAGTTACAGTACAGAACTTAACAGTTGTTAAGGTGGATGCAGAAAATAACCTCATCGCTATCAAGGGCGCTATCCCAGGTCCAAACGGCGGTACAGTTATGATCCACGACGCTGTTAAGAAGGCGTAAGGGAAGGAGGAATTGAAATGCCTACAGTAGCAGTACTTGATATGGCTGGCAAGGAAGTTGCAAAGATCGAACTTGCTGAGTCCGTATTCGGAATTGAACCAAACAAAGCTGTTATGCTGGATATGGTAAAGAACTATCTGGCAAATCAGCGTCAGGGCACACAATCGGCTCTTACCCGTGCCGAAGTATCTGGCGGTGGCAAAAAGCCATGGAGACAGAAGGGAACAGGTCATGCAAGACAGGGTTCCACAAGAGCACCACAGTGGAGACACGGTGGCGTTGTATTCGCTCCAAAGCCAAGAGACTACAGCTATTCCTTAAACAAGAAGGTAAAGCGTCTCGCTATGAAGTCCGCTCTTTCTACAAAAGTTGCTGATAACGATATGATCGTTCTCGATGCAATCACAATGAACGAGTACAAGACAAAGACAATTGCAGCAATGCTTAAGGCAGTTGGCTCCGAGAAGAAGGCTCTCATCGTTCTCCCAGAGAAGAATGAGAAGGTTATCGCTTCCGCAGCTAACATCCCAGGCGTAAAGACAGCTATGGTTAATACCCTGAATGTATATGACATTCTCAACGCAGACAAGTTTATTGTTGTTAAGGATGCCGTAGCTCAGATTGAGGAGGTGTATTGCTAATGACAGCACAGGATATCATTATCAGACCAATTATCACTGAGAGAAGTGTTGAAGGTCTCGGTCTTAAGAAGTACACCTTTAAGGTTGCAAACGATGCAAACAAAATCGAGATTGCAAAGGCAGTTGAAGAACTGTTCGGCGTAGAAGTTGAAAAGGTAAACACAATGCACGTTCGCGGCAGACATCGCCGTCGTGGCCGTTCCGAGGGCTTCACAGCAGCTTGGAAAAAGGCAATCGTTACCCTGACAGAGAAGTCTAAGACAATTGCGTTCTTCGACGAAATGATGTAATCTCTGACCCAATCAAAGAGCAGAGGCAAAGTATGGGGAGTCGCCATATTCCCCGCGAAGCCATCATGAGGAGTGTGAAACCGAATGGCAATTAAGAATTATAAACCTACCACACCTTCCAGACGTAATATGTCCGTTACAGACTTTACAGTTCTGTCCAAGGTTGAGCCAGAGAAGAGCCTGTTAGCTCCACTGAACAAGAAGGCTGGCCGTAACAGTTATGGTAGAATTACAGTTCGTCACAGAGGTGGCGGCAACCGCAGAAAGTACCGTCTGATCGACTTCAAGCGTCAGAAGCACGGTATGAACGCAACAGTACTCACACTGGAGTACGATCCAAACAGATCCGCATTCATCGCTCTCGTACAGTACGAGGACGGCGAAAAGAGATATATCCTTGCACCAAACGGCCTGAAGGTTGGTGACGTAGTTGTTTCCGGTCCAGATGCAGACATCAAGGCTGGTAACGCTCTCCCACTGATCAACATCCCAACTGGTACATTTATCCACAACGTTGAGCTCTACCCAGGTAAGGGCGGCCAGCTGGCTCGTTCCGCTGGTAACATGGCTCAGCTCATGGCTAAGGAAAACGGCCTGGCACTGCTCAGACTCCCATCCGGCGAGCTGCGCAACGTTCCTGTAAACTGCATGGCAACAATCGGCCAGGTTTCCAACACAGACCACGAGAACGTAAAGATCGGTAAGGCTGGTCGTACACGTCACATGGGCATGCGTCCAACAGTTCGTGGTTCCGTAATGAACCCTTGCGATCACCCACACGGTGGTGGTGAAGGTAAGTGCCCAATCGGTCGTCCAGGTCCGGTTACACCATGGGGCAAGCGAGCACTTGGTTACAAGACACGTAATCCAAAGAAGGCATCCAATAAGTTCATCGTAAGACGTAGAGACAGCAAGTAAGGCATACAGAAAGGAGCTTAAACATGGGTAGAAGCGTTAAAAAGGGTCCTTATGTACAGCCTGTGCTGTTGAAAAGGATTGAACAGATGAATGCAGCCGGCGAAAAAGCTATCGTGAAAACATGGGATAGAGCATCCACAATTTTCCCAGATTTCGTTGGTCACACAATTGCGGTTCACGACGGCCGCAAGCACGTTCCTGTTTATGTAACAGAGGACATGGTTGGTCACAGACTTGGTGAGTTTGCACCAACAAGAACATTTAAGGGTCACGCTGGTTCCAAGACCGGCGGCAGATAATGGCCGAAAGGAGTTGTTAGTATGGAAGCAAGGGCATATCTGAAATACGCCCGCATTTCTCCACGTAAAGTACAGATCGTACTTGACTTGATCCGTAATCAAGATGCAGCTAAGGCAATGGCTATCCTGAAGCACACCCCAAAGGCCGCATGTGAAGATTTGCAGAAGCTGCTGAAGTCCGCAATGGCTAACGCAGAGAACAATAAGAACATGGACGTTTCCAGACTGTACGTTGCAGAGTGCTTCGTTTGTCCGGGTCCAATCCTGAAGCGCATTCGTCCAAGAGCACAGGGCCGCGCATTTAGAATCGACAAGAAAACTTCGCACGTTACCCTCGTGCTTAAGGAAAGAGAATAAGGACAGGAGGTAAGACTATGGGCCAGAAAGTTCATCCACACGGTATCCGTGTAGGTGTTATCAAAGACTGGGACTCCCGTTGGTTTGCGAAGAAGAGTGACTTCGGTAATGTGCTGGTTGAGGACTACAACCTGCGTAGAACTCTGAAGGCACAGCTCGCAGCAGCTGGTGTTCCGAAAATCGAAATCGAGCGCGACGCATCTAAGGTACGCGTTCACATCCATTGCGCAAAGCCAGGTATGGTAATTGGTAAGGGTGGTTCTGAGATCGAAAAGCTGCGTCTCCAGTGTGAGGCTATGCTGAAGAAGCCTGTTGTTATCAACATCGTTGAGGTTAAGGCTCCTGATCTGAACGCTCAGCTCGTTGCTGAGAACATTGCACAGCAGCTGGAAAAGAGAATCTCTTTCCGCCGCGCTATGAAGCAGTGCATCGGCCGCGCAATGAGAATGGGTGCAAAGGGTATCAAGACACAGGTATCCGGTCGTCTCGGCGGCGCAGAAATCGCACGTTCCGAAACTTATCACGACGGCACAATTCCACTGCAGACACTCAGAGCTGACATCGACTACGGCTTCGCAGAGGCTGATACAACTTATGGTAAGCTCGGTGTTAAGGTATGGATTTACAGAGGCGAAGTTCTCGTTGACTACAACCGTCCTCGTAAGGAAGGAGGCAATAAATAATGCTGTTGCCTAAGCGCGTTAAATACCGTAGAGTTCACCGTGGTCGCCTGACAGGTAAGGCATACCGTGGTAATAAAGTTACAAACGGCGAGTTTGGTATCCAGGCTCTCGAGCCAGCATGGATCACATCCAACCAGATCGAGGCAGCTCGTATCGCTATGACACGTTACTGCAAGAGATTTGGTAAGGTTTGGATCAAGATCTTCCCAGATAAGCCAATCACAGAGAAGCCAGCTGAAACTCGCATGGGTTCCGGTAAGGGTTCTCCAGAGTACTGGGTAGCAGTAGTTAAGCCAGGCAGAGTTATGTTCGAAATCGGCGGCGTTTCCGAGGAAACTGCACGCGAAGCTCTTCGCCTTGCTGCTCACAAGCTGCCAATCAAGTGCAAGTTTGTTAAAAGAGAAGAGGAGGGTGAGAAGTAATGAAGGCTGCAGAGATTAGAAGCATGTCCAACGAAGAATTGAACAATAAGCTGAAGGACCTCAAGGCCGAGCTTTTCAACCTTCGTTTTCAGCTCGCTATTAACCAGCTTGAAAACCCGATGCGTATTTCCGCTGTTAAGAAGGATATCGCTCGTGTGAAGACAATCCTTCGCGAGAACGAAATCAAGAACGGCACCAATGCGTAACGGAAGGGAGGATTAGTTGTGAGCGAGAGAAACATGAGAAAAACCATGGTTGGTAAGATTGTTAGCGACAAGATGGATAAGACAGTTGTTGTAGCAATCGAGGATAGCGTTAAGCATCCACTTTACAACAAGATCGTTAAGCGCACTTACAAGCTGAAGGCACACGACGAGAACAACGAGTGCAAGATCGGCGATAAGGTTCGCGTAATGGAGACCCGTCCTCTTTCCAAGGATAAGAGATGGAGACTCGTAGAAATTATTGAAAAAGCGAAGTAATTTAATTTGCTTAATTGTGCAGATATAAATAAAAGGAGGAACGCACTGTGATTCAACAACAGACCTACCTCAAGGTTGCCGATAACACCGGCGCTAAAGAGCTCATGTGCATCCGCGTTCTGGGTGGCACAGGCAGAAAATATGCAAATGTCGGTGACGTTGTGGTTGCTTCCGTTAAAAAAGCAGCACCGGGCGGCGTTGTTAAAAAAGGCGAAGTTGTAAAAGCTGTTATTGTACGTACTGCTTTTGGTGTTCGCCGTGAGGATGGCACCTACATTCGCTTCGACGAGAATGCAGCTGTTATCATTAAAGAAGATAAAAACCCAAAGGGCACACGTATCTTTGGCCCAGTAGCTAGAGAGCTCCGTGACAAGGACTACATGAAGATCCTGTCCCTGGCTCCAGAAGTACTTTAATTGGAGGTGTTACTATAATGAATAAACTTCATGTTAAAACTGGTGACACCGTCATCATGTTAAGTGGTAAAGATAAAGGCAAGCAGGGCAAGGTTATCGCAGTTAGCCCAAAGGAAGGCAAAGTAATCGTTGAGGGCTGCAACTACGTAACTAAGCACGTAAAGCCTCGTAGAGTTGGCGAGCAGGGCGGCATCGCAAAAGCTGAAGGTGCTGTTTACGCTTGCAAGGTTCAGCTCGTATGCTCCGGCTGCAATAAGCCTACACGTGTTGCACACAAGATCGAAGGCGACAAGAAAGTTCGCGTTTGCACAAAGTGCGGCAAGGCACTGTAAGGAGGATACAAATGGCTAGACTTAAGGAATTTTATAAAGCTGAAGTTGCTCCTGCACTGATGAAGAAATTTTCCTACAGCTCCGTAATGGAAATTCCGAAGCTGGATAAGGTTGTTATCAACGTAGGCGCAGGCGAAGCAAAGGAAAACCCAAAGGCAATCGAAGCTATCCTGAACGACCTCGGCCTGATCACTGGTCAGCGCGGTCAGGTTTGCAAGGCTAAGAAGTCCGTTGCAAACTTTAAGCTTCGTGAGGGTATGCCAAACGGTGTTAAGGTAACACTGAGAGGCGAGAGAATGTACGAGTTTGTTGACAGACTCTTCAACATTGCTCTCCCAAGAGTTAGAGACTTCAGAGGTATCAACGGTAACTCTTTTGACGGCCGTGGCAACTACAACATGGGCATCAAGGAGCAGCTGATTTTCCCTGAAATCGACTATGATAAGATCGACAAGGTTCGCGGAATGGATATCTGTTTCGTTACAACTGCAAAGACTGACGAAGAGTCCAAAGAGCTTCTTACTCTGATGGGCGCTCCGTTTGCGAAGTAAGGAGGGATTGTTGTGGCTAAAACTTCTATGAAGATCAAACAGCAGAGAGGCTCTAAGTTCAGCACTCGCGAGTACAACAGATGTAAAATCTGTGGTCGGCCGCACGCCTATCTTCGTAAGTTCGGTATTTGCCGTATTTGCTTCAGAGAGCTCGCTTACAAGGGCGAGATCCCAGGCGTTAAGAAGGCAAGCTGGTAAAGCAGCTTAGCAAAGGAGGTAAACGGTTATGCATATTACAGATCCAATTGCCGATCTGCTTACCCGCATCCGCAACGCGAGCGCTGCAAAGCACGACTCCGTAGAGATCCCAGCTTCTAACATGAAGAAGGCTATCTGCCAGATTCTTGTTGATGAGGGCTACGTAAAGTCTTTCTCCGTTGCTGAAGATGGCAAGCAGGGCATGATTAAAGTTATTCTCAAGTATGGCGAGGGCAAGACTCCAGTTATCAAGGGTCTCAGAAGAGTTTCCAAGCCAGGTCTCAGAATTTATTCCAACGTAGAGAACATGCCAAAGGTTATCAAGGGCCTCGGCGTAGCTATCGTTTCCACATCCAAGGGCATTATGACAGACCGTCAGGCTCGTAAGGAAAACGTGGGTGGCGAAGTTCTCGCATTCATTTGGTAAAGAAAGGGGTGCTACTATGTCAAGAATTGGAAGAAAACCCGTAAATATTCCCGCTGGCGTTGAGGTTTCCCTCAATGACGCTAACGTTATCACTGTGAAAGGTCCAAAGGGCACACTGACACAGCAGTTCCACAGCAACATGGCTATTGAGATCGCTGACGGCGTTATCAACGTAACACGTCCAAACGATGCAAAGGAGAACAGATCTCTCCACGGCCTCACAAGAACACTCATCAGCAACATGATCGTTGGTGTAACAGAAGGCTTCAAGAAGGAGCTCGACGTTAACGGTGTTGGTTACCGTGTACAGATGACAGGTAACGATCTGGTTATGCACATCGGTTTCTCTCACGAGGTAATCGTTCCACAGCCAGAAGGCATCAAGATTGAATGCCCATCTGCTAATAAAATCATCGTTTCCGGTGCAGACAAGCAGGCTGTTGGCCAGCTGGCTGCAGAAATCCGTGAATGGAGACTCCCAGAACCATATAAGGGTAAGGGTATTAAGTATGTAGATGAAGTTATCCGCCGCAAGGAAGGTAAAGCAGGTAAGGGTAAATAAGTAAGGAGTTGAATTGAAATGGTAAATAAGGCTGATAAAAACACAGCTCGTCTTAAGCGCCACCGTAGAGTTCGCGCTAAGATCTCCGGCACTGCAGAGTGCCCACGCCTGAACGTGTTCCGCTCCAGCAAGAACATCTATGCCCAGATCATCGATGATGTTAACGGTGTTACTCTTGTAGCAGCTTCCACACTGGACAAAGAGTTCACTGGCAATGGCGGAAACAAAGAGGCAGCTCGCGAAGTTGGCAAGATGATTGCTAAGCGTGCAGCAGATAAGGGTATCACTGAGGTTGTATTTGACCGCGGTGGCTATATTTTCCACGGCCGTGTGCAAGAGCTGGCCGAAGGCGCCCGTGAGGGTGGCCTCAACTTCTAAGAAGGAGGAGTATTCTTTTGGCTAGAATTGACGCATCAACACTTGATTTAAAAGAGCACGTGGTTGCCATTAACCGCGTATCCAAGACTGTTAAGGGCGGCCGTATCTTCAAGTTCGCTGCTCTCGTAGTAGTTGGCGACGGTAACGGCGTTGTAGGTTTTGGTATTGGTAAAGCTGGTGAAGTTCCGGATTCCATCCGCAAGGGTATTGAGGATGCAAAGAAGAATCTGGTAAAGATCTCCACACGTGGTTCCACAATTCCACACGAAGTAATCGGTGAGTTCGGTGCAGGCAGAGTTCTTCTGAAGCCTGCTGCACCTGGTACCGGTGTTATCGCTGGCGGCCCAGTTCGTGCTGTTATCGAAGCTGCTGGCATTAAGGACATCAGAACTAAGGCTCTGCGCTCCAACAACCCATGCAACGTAGTTCGCGCTACACTTGCTGGTCTTGCTAACCTGCGCACAGCTGAGGAAGTTGCTGCTATCCGCGGCAAGTCCGTAAAAGAAATTTTGTAATAGGGGGTAGCAACAATGGCACAGCTGAAAATTACACTTGTTAAGAGTACAATTGGCAGTAAGAAAGACCAGATCGCTACTGCCCAGGCACTTGGTCTGAAGAAGATCGGCGACGTAACATTCCAGCCGGACAACGCTCAGACTAAGGGTAAGGTGGCTAAGATTATCCACCTCATCGACGTTACAGAAGCGTAAGAAGGAGGTGCGATATAATGAAACTGCATGAATTGACTGCTGTTGAGGGCTCCACACAGGGCCGCAAGCGTATCGGTAGAGGTCACGGTTCCGGCTGGGGCAAGACTTCCGGTAAGGGTCACAAGGGTCAGAAGGCAAGAGCTGGTAAGGGCTTCCGTCCAGGTTTTGAAGGCGGCCAGATGCCTCTCCAGAGACGTATTCCTAAGAGAGGTTTCAACAACATTTTCGCTAAGACAATCCTTACAGTAAATGTTGGTACACTCGAAGCTTTTGACAACGGCGCAGTTGTAGACATCAACGCACTGTATGAAGCTGGCATCATCAAGAAGCCATGCGACGGTGTTAAGATTCTGAGCAACGGCAATCTCACAAAGAACCTCACAGTGAAAGTAACTGCTTTCTCTGAGGCTGCAAAGGCAAAGATCGAAGCTGCTGGCGGAAAAGCAGAGGTGATCTGACTTGTTTAAAACAGTCGCGAACGCCTGGAAAACTCCAGAATTTCGAAAGAAGATTCTGTTCACACTGTTTGTCATCGTAATTTTTAGAATTGGTTCCGTTATTCCGGTTCCATTTCTTGATACCACAGCACTCGCAGGTCTGATGAACGAGAGTGCTGCTGATGGTACAGCACTCGGATATCTGAACATGATGTCCGGTGGTGCTTTCGCTAGTGCAACACTGTTCGCACTTTCGATCACACCTTATATTAACGCATCCATCATTATGAACCTATTGTCTATCGCGATACCTCGACTAGAAAAGTTGGCGCGCGATGGCGGTGAGCAAGGTAAACGAGTTATTAACTTGATCACAAGGTGTCTCACGATTGCAATAGCAATCGGTTCTGGTACGGGTTATTATTTCTTCCTGGCCAACAGCGTTGACCCGGTAACTGGTAACCCGGTAACGATGTACAACAGTGGTGGAGCCCAGGTATTTTCCGCATTCGTAATCATCGGTGCATTCACAGCGGGTGGTATCCTGCTGATGTGGCTCGGTGAGCAGGTTAACAAGCGTGGTATTGGTAACGGTATCTCCATTATCCTCTTCGCAGGTATTGTGGCTAGAATGCCAACAATCATCATGCAGCTTGTTGACTACTTCAAGCAGGCAGCTGAATTCCCAAGCCTGTTTGGTCACTTCTTCATCCTGGCACCGGTATTCATCTTTATCTTCTTCCTGCTCGTTTGGATCATCGTATTCATGAACGGCTCTGAGAGAAAGATTCCAGTTCAGTATGCAAAGAGAGTTGTTGGCAGAAAGCAGTATGGCGGCCAGAACACTCACATTCCGATCAAGATCGGTTCTACAGGTGTTATGCCAGTTATCTTTGCTTCTTCTCTGCTCTCTATCCCAAGCACCATTTACACATTCATTGGCGGCGAAAACATGGAAGACGGTTTCTGGAAGGGCTTCTTCGAAGCATTCTCCTCTTCCGGTTGGCTGTACTGTGTAGTATACGCACTGCTTATCTTCGTATTTGCATTCTTCTACATGACAGTTCAGTACAACCCACTTGAAATGGCTAACACTCTGAAGCAGCAGCACGGTACAATCCCAGGTATTCGTCCGGGCCGTCCAACAGCAGAGTTCATTTCCAAAGTGCTGTCTAAGCTGACATTCCTTGGTGCACTCTTCCTCGTAGGTATCTGCCTCCTCCCAATGATCTACACCGGTGCTACTGGCATGGGCGATCTGGGTATGGGTGGTACATCCATCATCATCCTCGTTGGTGTTGCACTGGAAACAGTAAAGCAGATCGAGTCTCAGATGATGATGAGAAGCTACAAGGGTTTCCTGGATTAATCAATTTAACTTAAGATAGTAATCGGAGGTAACGACATGAACATCATACTTCTCGGCGCTCCTGGTGCCGGAAAAGGCACACAGGCCGCAGTAATCTGCGACTATCTTAAAATCCCAACAATTTCCACGGGTAATATTATCCGTGCAGCGCTGAAAAGCGGCACTGAAATGGGTCTTAAGGCTAAGTCTTTTATTGACAATGGCCAGCTGGTACCTGACGAAGTTGTAATCGGTATCATCAAAGAGAGACTGGCTGAGGACGACTGTGCAAACGGGTTCATCCTCGACGGTTTCCCAAGAACTATTCCTCAGGCCGAGGCTCTGGATAGCATGGGCGTACAGATCGATAAGGTTGTCGATATCGATGTTTCCGACGAGGAAATCGTTCATCGCCTGTCCGGACGCCGTGTATGCGAAAGCTGCGGCGGCACTTTCCACCTTGACTACAACAAGCCAAAGGTTGAAGGTGTATGCGATGCTTGTGGCAGCACCCTTATTCAGCGCAAAGATGACAGTCCTGAAACTGTACAGCAGCGCCTGACTGTTTATCATGAACAGACAAAGCCTCTGGAGGATTACTACAGAGCACAGGGTAAGCTGTCTGTAGTTTCAGGAGAAGGGGAAATCGAGGAGATCACTCGATTGACCATTGCCGCTTTAGAGGGCTAAGCTTATGGTTGTGTTAAAGACTTCAAGGGAGCTCTCAGCAATGAGAGAAGCCTGTAAGATCTCTGCACGAGCATTAAAGCTGGCGGGTGAGGCAGTGGAACCGGGCGTCTCCACGATGGAGATAGACCGGATTGTACGGAAGTACATTGAGGGTGAAGGCGCTAAGCCTTCATTTCTCGGATATGGCGGCTTCCCCGCAAGCGCCTGTATTTCGGTAAATGATGTAGTCATCCACGGCATACCCCATAAGAGCATTAAACTGAAGGAAGGCGACATCGTCAGCATTGATGTTGGCGCATACTTCGGTGGGTTCCACGGAGACAACGCATGGACCTTTGCCTGCGGTGACGTAAGCAAAGAAGCCCAGGCTCTTATGGACGCAACACGCGAATCCCTGTACGAGGGCATAGCTGCAGCGCAGCCAGGCAATCGTGTGGGCGATATTGGAAGCGCGGTCCAAAGGTATGTTGAGGCGCGCGGCTACTCGGTGGTACGAGATTTCGTCGGCCACGGAGTAGGTGCGGAGCTGCATGAAGATCCAAGTATCCCAAATTATGGCACACCCGGCAGAGGTGTGCGCCTGTTGCCAGGAATGACAATCGCCATCGAACCAATGGTCAATGCCGGTGTTCACACTGTGCAGACCTTGTCTGATGGGTGGACCGTCAAAACAACTGACGGTAAGCTTTCAGCACATTTTGAGCATTCTGTGGCCATTACCCCAGACGGCCCGGTAATCTTAACATTGCCGGATTAAGAGGTGGGTTAATGAAATATATTAGAGGGCTCGTAGTCCGGTCTATGGCGGGACACGACCAGGGTGGATTCTTTACAGTGCTTTCCGCAGATGAAAAATTTGCAGTGATCTGTGACGGTAAACGCCGCAGTCTGGAAAAGCCGAAACGAAAGAAAAAGATCCATCTGGCTGTCACAACAACCGTGTTGCCGGACAGTTCGATGAAAACCAATCGTGAAATTCGAAGCGCACTAAGCCGCTTCCAACAACACAATTAGGGGAGGTTATTCTGAAATGTCTAAACAGGACGTAATTGAATTAGAGGGTACCGTTAAAGAAGCTCTCCCAAACGCAATGTTCCAGGTAGAGCTTCCAAATGGCCATACGATCCTGGCCCACATTTCCGGTAAGCTGCGTATGAACTTCATTCGCATCCTGCCGGGCGATAAGGTTACTGTGGAAATGTCTCCATATGACCTTACACGCGGCCGAATCACATGGCGTTCTAAGTAAGAGTAATTAATCGTGACTATTTAGTGATAAAGGGAGGGTTCATATCATGAAAGTCAGACCTTCTGTAAAGAAAATTTGCGAAAAGTGCAAAGTAATCAAGCGCAAGGGTAAAATCATGGTTATCTGTGAAAACCCGAAACACAAGCAGCGCCAGGGTTAATGGCGCAACCTAATTTAACGGAGGTGCAAATTTAATGGCGCGTATTGCTGGTATCGATTTACCAAGAGACAAGCGTATTGAGATCGGTCTTACCTACATCTACGGTATTGGTCTGAAGTCTGCAAAGGACATCATTGCAGCTACAGGCATCAACCCAGATACAAGAGTTAGAGATCTGTCTGATGAGGACGCTTCTAAACTGAGAGAATATATTGAAAAGAACTACCGCGTAGAAGGTGACCTGAGAAGAGACATCGCATTTGACATCAAGAGACTCATCGAGATTCAGTGCTACCGTGGTATCCGCCATCGTAAGGGCCTGCCTGTAAGAGGTCAGCGCTCCAAGACCAATGCTAGAACACGCAAGGGTCCTAAGAAGACAATGGCGAACAAGAAGAAATAAGCAGGAGGGAACGAAAGATGGCAGCACAAAAGGGCGGTAAGAAGACCGCAGTTCGTAGACGCCGCGAGCGCAAGAATATTGAGCGCGGCGCTGCACACATCCAGTCCACCTTTAACAATACAATTGTTACCATTACAGACGTTCAGGGCAACGCTATTTCCTGGGCTAGTTCCGGTGAACTCGGCTTCAGAGGTTCCAGAAAGTCCACACCATTCGCAGCACAGACAGCTGCTGAGACAGCAGCAAAGGTTGCTGTTGAGCATGGTATGAAGACTGTTGAAGTTTTCGTTAAGGGTCCTGGTGCAGGCCGTGAGGCAGCAATCAGAGCTCTGCAGGGTGCAGGTCTGGAAGTTAGCATGATTAAAGACGTTACCCCGATCCCACACAACGGATGCCGTCCTCCAAAGAGAAGACGCGTATAGTTTTTGATAACAATAACCCAAAGGAGGAAGGTTACGAATGGCAAAGAATAGTCAGCCAGTGCTTAAAAGATGTAAGACTCTTGGCATCGACCCAACAACAATGGGCGTAAACAAGACAACTAACAGAAATCCTAAGCAGGGCAGAAGAAAGCAGTCCGAGTACGGTCTGCAGCTGAATGAAAAGCAGAAGGCTAAGTTTATTTACGGTGTACTCGAGAAGCAGTTCAGAAAGTACTACGTAATGGCTACAAAGCAGGAAGGTGTTACAGGTGAAAACCTGCTCCAGATCCTGGAAAGCAGACTGGACAACGTTGTTTACAGACTCGGTTTTGCTAACACAAGAAGAGAAGCAAGACAGATGGTAAACCACGGCCACATTACAATTGACGGCGCAAGAGTAGACATTCCGTCTTACCTCGTAAAGCCAGGTCAGGTTGTTTCCATTAAGGAAAAGAGCCGCAACTCTGTAAGAGTGAAGGAAGTTCTCGAGCAGAACGCTCAGACTCCAGTTCCAGCATGGCTCGACCTCGACAGAAACACACTTCAGGGCAAGGTTGTATCCCTGTCCTCCAGAGAAGATATCGACTACGATATCAACGAAACTCTGATCGTTGAGCTGTACTCCAAGTAATGCTGCACCTAGCCTGCCTGGTGCGGGTCAAGTTGTATGCATAATGTACATCGCGGCAATTTATTTGCCGACAGTGTGTTTGAAGGAGGTTCGCAAGAATGATTGAGATAGAGAGACCAAAGATTGAAACGGAAACATTGTCTGAAGATGGTACCTATGGCTGTTTTGTCGTAGAGCCGCTTGAGCGTGGATTCGGTACAACACTGGGCAACAGCCTCAGAAGAGTACTGCTTTCTTCCCTGCCGGGCGTAGCACCAACTTCTATCAAGATTGACGGTGTTGTTCATGAGTTCTCCACAGTTCCAGGAGTTAAAGAAGACGTTACTGAAATTGTGCTGAACATCAAGGGCCTGATCGCAAGTCTGCACTGCGACGGACCAAAAACTGTGGAAATTGCAGCAGAAGGTCCTTGCGTTGTAACTGCTGGCTCTATTAAGTGCGACAGCGAAGTTGAAATTCTGAACCCAGATATGCACATTGCTACTCTGAGCGATGGCGCAAAGCTGAACATGGAAATTACCCTTGATCGCGGCCGCGGCTATATCTCCGCAGAGCGCAACAAGGCAGCGATGACAGCAAACTCCACCATTGCAATTGGTGTGCTGCCAATCGACTCCATCTATACACCGGTTCTGAAGGTTAACTACAATGTTGAACCAACTCGTGTTGGCCAGAGCATCGACTACGATAAGCTCAGCCTCGAGGTTTGGACCAATGGTATTATCACAGCGCAGGAAGCAGTTTCCCTGGCTGCTAAAATCCTTACTGAGCACCTGAACCTCTTTGTAGATCTGTCTGACGCAGGCAGCTCCACAGAGATCATGGTGGAAAAGGATGATAATGGCAAGGAAAAGGCACTGGAGATGACAATTGAAGAGTTGGATCTTTCTGTTCGTTCTTTCAATTGCCTCAAACGTGCAGGAATCAATACAGTTGAGGATCTCGTAAGCAAGACCGAAGAGGAAATGATGAAGGTCCGCAACCTGGGACGTAAGTCCTTAGAGGAAGTCATCTGGAAGCTGGCTTCCCTCGGCTTTAACCTTCACAAGGAAGACGAATAATTCCTTGAGGAAGCAAACTAGGTAAAGGAGTGATATACGATGGCAAGAACAAGAAAGCTCGGTAGAGCAACTAGCCACAGAACAGCTATGCTCAGAGCAATGGTTACATTTTTGCTGGAGAACGGCAAGATCGAAACAACAGTAACTCGTGCAAAAGAAGTGCAGTCCTTGACAGAGAAAATGATCACCATCGCTAAGGAAAATACTCTCCACAACAAGCGTATGGTTATGGCTTTCGTAACAAAGGAAGACGTTACACACAAGTTGTTTGGTGAAATTGCTCCAAAGTATGCAGCACGTAACGGTGGTTACACACGTATCGCTAAGCTCGGTCCAAGACGCGGCGACGGTGCAGAAATGGCTATCATCGAACTCATCTAAGTTCGATCCCATATATAACAAAAGCCCCCTCGGTTATGCCGGGTGGGCTTTTTCTATGCATTTCTTTGTGTTATAATGTAAGTAAAGAGGGTGAGTTGCATGATCAAGCGAATTCGATTCGATGAATATCAGGATTTTAATTTTGAAAATATGAAGCCATGTCCGAAAGGAGAGCTTGATTATCTGAATATTGTAGACTATCATAAGTTTATCCAATACGCTTGTGAGACCTGTGATACGTTTTGTCTCAGCGATAATTCAGAATATCTGATGGGACTTGATTGCGTGGACAAAGATGCCAAGCAGCAGTATCACGCGGTGCTACAAAATCTGGAACCATATTTGGTGAGAAAAGAATATATTTGTGATAGACAGTCAACGTATACAGGCACCTGTTATCTGAATACTCATATTTGTCATTACAAATGTTGTCCGGAAACAGAAACCATCTTACTGGAGAAAAATAGTGTGTTTGATTGGTCATTTGAAGTCGGTTCTCCAGAGGAACTGTGTTTCTTCCGAGAAGAAAATGTTTGGTATTACTGCATTACCCATGAGGAGCATGATGGTTTATTAAACTATACGCAGGCAGATATTGATGTATTAGATGGTGACGGCATTATGGAATATAATTGGCTTTTTGATGATTATGCTGAAATGGAGGTCTCTGATGAAAAAGCTGCAGACTAAATATGAAAAGTTTATCCACTACGCAATATCCACATGTACTTCGTTTAGTCTGAATCATGTAATTGACCACTTTGAGGATCTGGTCGGTGAGCCAAAGGGCAGATATGCTGGCATTCTCCGTGATCTTGAACCATATCTGATTAAAACAGTTGAACTAGGTGATGATTGGTCACCTTATACCGGCACTAATTATCCGAATGCTGATATTCACTATTATCGCTGCTGTTATGCTACGGAAATGATTCTCCGCCGCTGTCAGAGTGTGTTTGACTGGTGCTACCATAATGACTTACCGGATGAACTCTGTTTTCATCGCGGAAAGAGTAATTGGTATTACTGTGTTGCTCACGAGAATGAAGACCGTTTTAATTTTATGACCAAAGAAGATATTGAGTTTTTTAAAGAAGCGAAAATAGATATTTATCATTGGGAAAAGAGTCGATATAATCCCGTAGATAACTGGACAGTTTCCTGGGATTCCTACATTAAATAAGCGCAAAAAAGGAACCGGCAGATTACTCTGTCGGTTCCTTTTTTATGTTTATGTTATGGTGTTATCTTATTTGATTACACGAACTCTTACAACGCCATCAACAGCAGCGATCACTGCAACGCTTGCGTCTGTAATTTCGCCGTCAACATCGATCAGAGCATAAGCCATATCCTTCTTGGACTTACTCTGCATGTTCTCAATATTCAGACCCTGAGCGCCAACAACTGTTGTCAGCTTGCTGAGGATGTTAGGGATGTTCTTGTGGAGAATGCAGATTCTGTGGCCGTGCTCACGTGGCATGGAAACGTTCGGGAAGTTTACGGAGTTGGTGATGTTACCGTTCTCCAGGTAATCCTTCAGTTCGTCAGCTGCCATCACTGCACAGTTGTCCTCAGATTCCGGTGTGGAAGCGCCAAGGTGTGGGATTGGTGTTACGTTTGCAACGTCGAGGAGATCGTCGGATGGGAAGTCTGTTACATAAGCTGCAACCTTACCATCGTTGAGGGCTGTGATCAGCTCTGCAGAGTTAGCCAGATCACCACGAGCGAAGTTCACGATGCGAACGCCGTCCTTCATCTTTGCGATGGAAGCTGCGCCGATCATGCCCTTGGTTTCTGGTGTCAGTGGCAGGTGCAGTGTGATGTAGTCGGACTTTGCATAGATCTCATCCAGAGTAGCAACTACGGAAACTGCTGGGTTCAGGTGAAGTGCTGCATTTACGGACAGGAATGGATCGTAACCAACAACCTTCATGCCCAGTGCAACTGCTGCGTTAGCAACCAGAGCACCGATTGCGCCGAGACCTACAACGCCCAGTGTTTTGCCCATGATTTCAGGGCCAACATAGTTGGACTTGCCCTTTTCAACCATCTTGCCAACCTGGTCGCCGTTGCCCTTGAGGGACTTTGCCCACTCAATACCAGCAGCTACCTTACGGGAAGAGAGGAGGAGACCAGCCAGAACCAGTTCCTTAACAGCGTTAGCGTTTGCGCCTGGTGTGTTGAATACAACGATACCAGCTTCGCTGCAGCGGTCGATCGGAATGTTGTTTGTGCCTGCGCCAGCTCTTGCAATTGCCAGCAGATTGTCATTGAATTCCATTTCGTGCATAGCAGCGGAACGAACCATGATTGCATCTGGGTTTGCAACTTCTGTGCCTACGTTATAGTTATCGCCAAGGCGGTCTGTGCCGATGGCTGCGATTTTATTTAAGCAATTAATTTGGAACATTTTTATCACCTTGATATATTATAAAATGAAATTACTTCAGGTTTTCAGCTTCGAACTTAGCCATGAAGTCTACCAGTGCCTGAACGCCTTCGATTGGCATTGCGTTGTAGATGGAAGCGCGCATGCCGCCAACGGAACGGTGGCCCTTGATGTTAACGAAGTCGTTTGCTGTAGCTTCCTTAATGAACTTTGCATCCAGTTCTTCGTCGCCTGTTACAAATGGAACGTTCATGAGGGAACGGTCTTCCGGAACAACTGTGCCCTTGAAGAGCTTGGAGTTGTCGAGGAAATCGTAAAGGATTGCTGCCTTCTTTTCGTTGAGTTCCTTCATCTTCTCGAGGCCGCCGATGTCATTCTTAACCCACTCGAGAACCAGCTTAGCAATGTAGATTGCGTAGCAAGGTGGTGTGTTGTAGAGGGAATCGTTGTCAGCCTGTGTTCTGTAGTCGAACATTGTTGGTGTCTTATCCAGTGGCTCGCCGAGGAGATCCTCACGGATGATAACAACTGTCAGACCTGCAGGACCCATGTTCTTTTGTGCGCCTGCATAGAGGAGACCAAACTTGGAAACGTCGATTGGCTCACTGAGGATGCAGGAAGAAATGTCTGCTACCAGCGGAACGTCACCTGTCTCTGGCAGAGTGTGGAACTTTGTGCCGTAGATTGTGTTGTTCATGCAGATGTGGAAGTAGTCAGCATCCTTGGAGAATGTAGCTGGATCCAGCTTTGGAATATAGGAGAAGGTCTTGTCCTTGGAAGAAGCAACGATGTTAGCTTCGCCATAGCGAGCAGCTTCTTTCTGAGCCTTAGTAGCCCACTGACCTGTGATAACGAAGTCAGCCTTGCCGTTCTTTGTCATCAGGTTCATTGGGATCATGGAGAACTGGGAAGATGCGCCGCCCTGGAGGAACAGTACCTTGTAGTTTTCCGGAATATTCATAACCTCACGGAGAAGCTTTTCACAGTCCTTGATGATGGAATCATAAACCTTGGAACGGTGAGACATCTCCATTACGGATTGGCCGCTGCCCTGGTAGTCGAGCATTTCTTCAGCAGCGATCTTCAGAACGCTTTCTGGAAGGATGGATGGGCCAGCGGAAAAGTTGTAAACACGTTTCATCAGTGTATACCTCCAATATAGATAAAAAGTTTCAGAAATTTGACACAATTGACGAACGTGCCAAACTTCGATACCATTTCATTATATTCCTTTGTGAAAATCATGTCAACACGGATGGCACAATTCATGGTATGAAATCACCAAATTTTGTCATGTATGTGACTTTTTCACATTGATTTTGTATGTTTTGCCTGTGAATTAAATAACAAAATGGAGATAATTGCAAAAAATAGCTGTTTAAATTCTACATGGAACAGAACAGAAATCCGTACCAAATATGTATTCTATATGTTATAATATAATACATATAACTTCGTTTAAAGAAAATACTTATGCTTTTTGCAACAGAAATGGAGAGCTTACCATGAAATTAAAAGAACTCTTAGAGTGCATTGATGCTGAAATAGTTGTCGACGCCGGCAATCTGGACACTGATATTAAATGTGCCTGCGGCAGTGATATGATGAGCGATGTGCTTGCATTTGCGAAAGATCAGTCTGTATTTCTCACAGGTCTGATGAATCCGCAGGTTGTGCGCACAGCAGAAATGATGGATATGCGCTGCATCATTTTTGTACGCGGCAAAGTTGTGGATGACATGGTGAAGAATCTTGCAGAACAGATGGGCGTAACAATTGCGACCACAAAATGCACAATGTTTACAGCCTGCGGCCGTATGTATGCAAATGGAATCAGAGGAGCGCGTGAGAAAGAATGAAACCGTTAACTTTAGAGTTTGTTGTACCAGGTGATGATTTTACCCGTGCGGGCGAAGCATCCAGCAAAGTGAAAAACATGCTGAAGCGTGTTGGCTATTCTTCTGACTGTATTCGCCGTGTAGCAATCGCTATGTACGAAGGTGAAATCAACATGGTAATCCACGGCGGCGGCGGTGTTGCTTATGTGGAGATTTATCCGGACCGCGTAGAGATTTCTCTGGTGGATGAAGGCCCTGGTATTGAAGATATTGAGAAGGCAATGCAGGAAGGTTTTTCCACAGCGCCTGATAATGTACGTACACTTGGTTTTGGCGCCGGTATGGGTCTGCCGAACATTAAAAAATATACAGATGGCATGAAGCTGGAGTCCGAAGTAGGCAAGGGCACAAAGCTGTTCATGATGATCAAGGCATAACAGTCGAAAGAATTCGAGAGGTGAAAGGATGAATCGTTTTTTTCATTCTGTTACATTAGATTACGATAAATGTGTAGGATGCACCAATTGTGTCAAGCACTGTCCAACAGAAGCTATTCGTATTCGAGAAGGCAAAGCGATTATCATACCAGAGCGCTGCATTGACTGCGGTGAATGTATCCGCGTCTGTCCGCACAGGGCAAAAAAAGCACGCTATGACTCGCTTGCAGACATGGATAAATTTGAATATAAAATTGCACTGCCGGCACCGTCCTTATATGGCCAGTTCAGCAATCTGGACGAGATCGACCTGGTTCTGACCGGTCTGCGCGATTTGGGCTTTGATGAAGTGTACGAAGTTTCCAGAGCAGCGGAGCTTGTCTCGGAGGCTACCAGAAAACTGATGCAGAGCGGCCATCTGCAGATTCCTGTAATCAGCTCCGCCTGTCCGGCAATCGTTCGTCTGATCCGTGTGCGTTTCCCGGATCTGTGCAGCCATGTACTGCCTCTGAACGCGCCAATGGAAACAGCTGCCTGCCTTGCAAAAGAAGAGGTATCAGAGCGCCTGCAGATTCCAAAAGAGAAAATCGGTGCTGTATTTATTACACCGTGCCCTGCAAAGGTGACCGACATTAAAGTACCGATCGGCACAGATCGTTCTGATGTGGATCTGGCGGTTCCGATCAGCGAAATTTTCCCGAAGCTGGCTGATCAGATGAAAAAAGTAACACAGTCAGAAAATCTGGCCAAGTCTGGTGTGATTGGCGTTGGCTGGGCATCCAGCGGCGGCGAGTCCGCAGGTTTGCTCCGTGAAAAATATCTGGCAGCAGACGGCATTGAAAACTGTATTCGTGTTCTGGAAGATCTGGAAGATGAGAAAATCCGCGGCCTGGATTTCATTGAGCTGAACGCCTGCAGCGGCGGCTGTGTTGGCGGTGTTGCCTGTGTGGAAAATGCTTACGTTGCAAAAGCAAGACTGCAGCATCTGCGCAAATATCTGCCGATTTCCAGAAACCATCTGATCAACAATATCCCATATTGCATGGAGTGGAATGAAGATCTGGAATATGCGCCTGTAATGAAATTGTCCGACGACATTTCTGAGGCAATGGCAATGATGATGGAGATTGATGACATCTGCAGTGAGCTGCCGGGCATGGACTGTGGTTCCTGTGGCGCACCATCCTGCCGTGCGCTTGCAGAAGATGTTGTACGCGGTGACGCAAAAAAGAGTGATTGTATCTTTATTCTGCGTGATGAAATTCAGCTGATGGCGGAGAAACTGGCAGAACTGAGCAGCAGCCAGTTCCCGACCGGTGCATCAAACCGCAAGAGAAAAGGTGGAGAAAATGAAAATTAAAGAATTAGCAGAACAGTGTGGTCTGCAGGTGCTTACCTGTCCTGATCAGCTGGATAGAGAAATTAGAGGCTGCTATATTGGTGACCTGTTAAGCTGGGCTATGGGTAAAGTGCAGGCAGACGACGTCTGGCTGACCGTAATGGGCAACCTGAATGCGGTAGCGGTTTCTGTTCTGACAGATGCTGCCTGCATTGTACTGGTAGACAATGCATCACTGGATAAAGATGCGGAAGCAAAAGCAAACCAGCAGGATGTAGTGATTCTTTCCGGCAAACAAGGCGCTTTTGACCTTGCAATTCAGATTTCGGAGATGTTACGTTAGATTATGGCAAGAGTATATTATGATTTCCATCTGCATTCCTGCTTGTCACCTTGCGGTGATAATGACATGACACCATACAATATTGCCAACATGGCGAAGTTTCTGGGCTTTGACATGATCGCACTGACTGATCATAATTCCTGTTTGAATTGTGAGGCTGCTGTAAAAGCAGGGGAGCAGGCTGGAATCCTTGTTGTGCCGGGTATGGAACTTTGTACGATGGAAGAAGCGCACGTTGTGTGTCTGTTTCCAACTGTAGATGACGCAATGAACTTTCATGCATATGTTCAGGAGAACACACTGCATATTCCAAACCAGCCGGAGATTTTCGGACGGCAGCTGCTGATGAATGAAACAGATAAAATTCTGGGAGAAGAGCCGAATCTGCTGATCAATTCCGCAAACATCAGCGCCAGCTCAATCGTAGATTTAACAGCAAAATATCACGGAACGGCATTTCCGGCTCATATTGACCGTTCTTCCTATAGCCTGGTAGCTAGTCTTGGTGTGATTCCGGATGATGCGAATTTTTCCACTGTGGAAATCAGCTATGACGGAGACATCATGATGATGCAGCGTTCAAACCCTGAAATTATCGGGAAAGTTATGCTGCAGAATTCCGATGCGCATTACCTGGAACATATGCGTGATCCATATCCATGGCTGGAGCTGGAGGAAAAGTCGGTGGAGTGCCTGATTGAAACACTGCAGGGGAAACGGGAAACAGAGTGGAACCTGTAGCGAAATTGCTGGGATTGCCATAATATTCTGCATAAAAAAGTATGTGAAATTTTTAGCGAAATCTGCTAATTTTTTAACATGTAGATAGGTGATTTAGTCACAGTTGCGCAAAAAGAATTATGCTATATTAATTGTGCGGACAATTACTACGTAATAAAAAATTGAAATTGCTCATTTTTATTACAAATCAAAACTTTATATTTTGTGCAATTTGTTCGCTCTATTTGGATGATTTTATAAATTTTCCATAGAGCGATTTTATATGTCCGAATTTGTACAAAAAGTAATTTTATTGAATTTTCAGGAAAACCAAGGAGGCTTACAAAATGACGGAGAGTTCTTACAACTATCGCACTCCTTCTTCGCTGTTAGTGGAGGTCGCTAAGATCGCCGCACGCTATCGTGGACAGCCGGACCAACTGAGCAAGGTTGCTTGGGAAGTAAAGAGAATCGTGCCTGTTTTGTCTTATGACGTGGCAAAAGTAATTGCCCGTGAGATGGGCATGAGCCTTTCTCAGGTCTACAACTTCGTAACCTTTTATGCAATGCTTTCTACAAAACCACATGGTAAATACACCATTCGTATTTGCAGAAGCGCACCTTGCCATGTTAACGGTGCTGCAGAAGTAGTACATGCAATCGAAGATCAGCTGGGCATCAAAATGGGTGAGACCACAGAAGATGGCCGCTTTACTTTAGAGTACTGTCCATGTCTTGGTCTGTGCGATATCGCACCGGCTATCATGATTAATAAAAAAGTTTATGGTAATCTGACTGCAGATTCCGTTCGTGATCTTATTAAAATTTATATCCGGGGAGAGATTAAGTAATGAAAGAAGTATTGATTCTGCTCCGAAACCGGGAACGCTATGAAGATGGTTCCTATAATCCATTTGATGCAAAAGAGTATATGGCTACTGAAGGCTTTGCAGGCCTGAAGCGCGCTCTTACAATGACCAGCGACTATATCATTAATGAAGTGAAAGAGTCCGGTCTCCGCGGCCGCGGTGGCGCAGGTTTCCCAACCTGGAGAAAGATGTCTTTCTGCGCTGGCGATGCTGAAGTAAAGTATGTAGTCTGCAACGCTGACGAAGGCGAACCAGGCACAAACAAAGACCGTGTTCTGCTGACAGTTGACCCATGCGCAATTTTTGAAGGCATGGCAATCGCAGCAAAGGCAATCGGTGCACAGCGTGGTTATCTGTATCTCCGTGCTGAGTACCGCTACATGGTTCCGGATCTGGAAGCTGCACTGCAGAGCTGCCGTGACAACAACTGCCTCGGCGACAACATTTTTGGCAGCGGTTTTAATTTTGATATTGAGATCCGTATGGGTAACGGCGCTTATGTTTGCGGTGAGGAAACTGCACTGTTTGAATCCATCGAAGGTAAGCGCGGTGAGCCTCGTTTCCGTCCACCATATCCGGCAACACACGGCCTGTTCGGCAAGCCAACACTGCTGAACAACGTAGAAACACTGGCAAACCTGGCACCGATTTTCCGTAATGGTGCAAAGTGGTATGCAAGCCATGGTACCGAAGGCAGCACAGGCACAAAGCTGTTCACTGTTTCTGGTAATATTGCTCGCAAGGGCGTTTTCGAGCTCCCAATGGGTGCCAACCTGAAGGAACTGATCTTCGACTTCTGCGGCGGCGTAGCAGACGGCTATAATCTGCTGGGCGTTCAGACCGGCGGTGCATCCGGTGCGATCGTTAATGCTGACCAGATTGACGTAAGTCTGGATATCGACCACGTTTCTGCATCCGGCGGTCGTCTGGCTTGCGGTACTATCATGGTATATAGTGACAGAAACTGCATCGTTGACATTCTGCGCAACGATCTGGACTTCTTCCGTGAGGAATCCTGCGGTCAATGTACACCGTGCCGTGAAGGCACATTCGAGCTCTATCGCCTGGTAACTAAGATTTCTCAGGGTAAGGGTTCTATCGAAGATCTGAATACCATTGATGAACTGTGCGAAGTTATGCGCAACACTGCTCTGTGCGGCCTTGGCGTATCTGCAACAGTTCCTACCACAACCTGTATTCAGAATTTCCGCAAGGAATTCCTTGCACATATTGATGGCGATTATTGCCACAATTGCAGTATCAGTGGAGGTGACGAAGAATGATTAATCTTACAATTGATGGATGTCCTGTTTCTGCACCTGCTGGAACTACAATTCTCGAGGCTGCTCGCCAGGTACATATTAAAATCCCAACCCTCTGTTATCATGAGGACCAGGCTGTTAAAGCAAACTGCCGTATCTGCGTTGTTGAGGTAAACGGTAACCCAACACTGCAGACTGCTTGCTCCACACCAATTGCTGAGGGCATGAACGTTAAAACAGTTTCTTCCAGAATTACACGCTATCGCCGTGACATTCTGGAGCTGATTTTTGCGCGTCATCCACACGACTGCCTCTCCTGCCAGAAAAACGGCAGATGTGAGCTTCAGACTCTCGCGGCACAGCTGGGTGTACAGCGTCATAAGAACCGTTATCACCACGATGTTCGTAAGATCCCGGTAGATACCAGTTCTCCATCTATTACTCGTGATCCGGCAAAATGTATTCTTTGCACACGCTGCATCACTGCATGTAAAGAACTGCAGTCTGTTGACTGTATCGCAAAAGAAAACCGCGGTTATCATACCAACATCGTTCTGCCATATGGCCTTAAGCTGGCAGACACAGCTTGCGTAAACTGTGGCCAGTGCTATCAGGTATGTCCAACAGGCGCAATCACAATTCATGATGATTCCTGGAAAGTATATCAGGCAATGGACGAGGGCAAGGCTGTTGTTGCACAGATCGCTCCTTCCGTTCGTATCAACCTGGCAGAATGTCTGGGCGCAGAGCCTGGTACAGTATCTACAGGTCGTCTCGTAACAGCAATGAAGAGACTGGGCTTCACAAAGGTACTCGACTCCGACTTTACTGCTGACCTGACAATCATGGAAGAGGGTACAGAGCTTCTCGGCAGAATCAAGAACGGCGGCGTAATGCCAATGATCACTTCTTGCTGTCCTGCATGGATCAAGTTCTGTGAAACATACTTCCCAGATCAGCTCGACCATCTCTCCAGCTGTAAGTCCCCACAGCAGATGTTTGGTCCACTGATCAAGACATGGTGTGCAGAGAAGATGGGTCTTGACCCTGCAAATGTTTACTCTGTATCCGTTATGCCATGTACAGCAAAGAAGTTCGAAGCAGCTCGTGCAGAAATGAATGCAAGCGGCTATCAGGACGTTGACGTTGCTCTGACTGTTCAGGGTCTGGCAGACATGATCGTTGCTGCTGGTATCCAGTTTGATGAGCTGGAAGAAACTCCATTCGATTCTCCAACAGATACAGGCTCCGGCGCTGGTCTGATCTTCGGTGCAACAGGCGGTGTTATGGAAGCTGCCCTGCGTACAGTATATGAAGTTGTAACTGGTGAAACACTGCCAAAGCTGGAACTGGAAGAAGTTCGCGGCATGGAAGGCATCAGAACTGCAACAATCGACCTGAAAGGCACACCTGTTCGTGTATGCGTAGCACACGGCCTGGCAAATGCTCGTAAGGTTATGGAGCAGGTAAAAGCTGGCACAGCTCCATATGATTTCATCGAAGTTATGGCTTGCCCAGGTGGCTGCATCTCCGGCGGCGGTAATGCTCCAAGAACATGGGCGAAGGTTGAAGCTCGTGCAAAGGCAATCTACGAAGCTGAGAAGGATCTCCCAGTACGTAAGTCTCACGAGAACCCGGTTATCACAAAGATTTACGAAGAATTCCTTGGCGAACCAAACAGCCATAAAGCACACGAATTACTTCACACAACTTATGTTGATCGCAGTGATTTGATTCGCTGATAAATAACTTTTTAAGCAAAACTCGGAATCAATTTGATCCGGGTTTTGCTTTGTTTATTTTATCTAAAAATAACAGAATTATTTTATCTATATCGACACCTATGTAGTAGATAGGAAAAAAATAACCTGTTTTTTTACTATAAAATCGGATAAAGATGTAAAATATGCATAGCTTTTTTGAAATATTTATGGTAAAATAAAGCAGATATCGATTACTAAAAATGATCCATTAATCATTCGTTCTTAATAATTTATATCGAAGATTTTGCAAGGGAGGAATAGCGATGCAAAAGCGAATCAGTAAAATGCCTTTTCAGGGTACAGAAGAACAGCAGCAGAAGCTTTTCGAGGCTATCGACAAGCTGAAGGATGAAAAGGGTGCAATTATGCCAATCCTTCAGGAAGCACAGAATATCTATGGTTACCTGCCAATCGAGGTTCAAACCATGGTGGCTGAGCGCACAGGCGTAGCTCTGGAAGAGATTTATGGCGTATCCACTTTCTACTCTATGTTCGCACTTACACCAAAGGGTAAGTACGACATTTCTGTATGTTTGGGTACAGCTTGCTACGTTAGAGGCGCACAGGATCTGATTGACAAGATCTCTGAGGTTCTCAACGTTCAGCCTGGTGATTGCACACCAGACGGCAAGTTCTCTCTCACAGAATGCAGATGCATTGGTGCATGCGGTCTTGCTCCGGTTCTTACCATTAACGAAGAAGTTTATGGCAGACTGACAGCAGATGATATCCCAGGTATCCTGGCTAAGTACATGGATTAATCGCCATGCGAGAGTTGTCACTGAATGTAATGGATGTGGCTCAGAACTCGGTTGTGGCCGGCGCTACGCTGACAACGATTCGTGTTGTGGAGCAGGGGAACCATTTACAGATTGAAATCAGGGACAATGGAAAAGGGATGACAGAGGAGCAGGTAAAAAACGTGACTGATCCGTTCTTTACCACAAGAACCACCCGCAAGGTTGGCCTTGGTGTGCCTCTGTTCAAAATGCAGGCGGAAATGACAGGCGGCGGACTGACAATTACCTCCAAACCGGGAGAAGGCACGGATGTGGTTGCCACGTTTGATATGTCCCATGTGGATATGATTCCAATTGGTGACATGGAGTCGACGATTTTGTTATTAATTACCTGTAATCCGGACTCCGATTTTGTCTACTACCGATGTCATGACGACCGGTCATTTACGCTGGATACAAGGGAACTCCGGACTGTGCTTGGCGAAGACGTTCCGCTGAACACACCGGATGTTGCAGAATGGATCAAAGAATTTTTACAAGAGAATTTAGATTCGATTCAGGGAGGATAAATTTATCATGAAATCTTTAGCAGAATTGCAGGCAATTCGAGATAAAGCTCGCAGCCAGATGGCTGCAAGAGAGAACGGCGAAGAAAATACCCGCGTTCTTGTTGGTATGGCTACCTGCGGTATCGCAGCAGGCGCTCGCCCAGTTCTCACAGCATTAATGGACGAAATTTCCAAGAGAGGACTTTCCAAGGTTACTGTTACACAGACAGGCTGCATTGGCATCTGCCAGTTCGAGCCAATCTTCGAAGTTCTCGTACCAGGCCAGGAGAAGGTTACTTATGTTAACATGACACCTGAAAAGGCTGTTCGTGTTGTTAACGACCACCTGGTAAATGGCAACGTAGTATCTGAATTTACAATTGGCGCAAATACATAATAAAAGGGGGAAATGAGTATGTATCGTTCCAACGTTCTTGTTTGCGGCGGTACCGGCTGTACAGCGAACCACAGCAAAGATGTTATTGCAAAGCTGCAGGAAGAAATCAAGCTGAAGGGCCTGGATAAGGAAGTTAACGTTATCCAGACAGGCTGCTTTGGTCTGTGTGCAGAAGGTCCAATCATGATCGTATATCCGGAAGGCGCATTCTACAGCAGAGTAAAAGCTGAAGATATTCCGGAAATCGTTGAAGAACACCTGCTTAAGGGCAGAATCGTAAAGCGTCTGCTTTACAAAGAAACCGTAGAGGAAGATGTTATTCATTCTCTCAATGATACACCTTTCTATAAGAAGCAAATGCGTATCGCACTGCGCAACTGCGGCGTTATCAACCCAGAAGTTATTGATGAATACATTGCAATGGATGGCTATGCAGCACTTGGCAAGGTTCTGCTGGAAATGACACCAGAGCAGGTTATTGAAGAAATCAAGGCTTCTGGTCTCCGTGGCCGTGGCGGCGGCGGCTTCCCAACAGGTATCAAGTGGAGCCTCGCAGCAGCTTCTCAGTCTGATAAGAAGTTCGTTTGCTGTAACGCTGACGAAGGTGACCCAGGTGCATTTATGGATCGTTCCATCCTGGAAGGTGACCCACATGCTGTTCTGGAAGCAATGGCAATCGCTGGTTATGCAATCGGTGCAGACCAGGGTTACATTTACATCCGTGCTGAGTACCCAATCGCTGTTCACCGTCTCCAGATCGCTATTGATCAGGCTGGTGAAATGGGTCTCCTCGGCAAGAATATCTTCGGTACAGACTTCTGTTTCGACATCGAGCTCCGTCTTGGTGCTGGTGCATTCGTATGTGGTGAAGAGACAGCTCTGCTGGCTTCTATCGAAGGCAAGCGCGGTGAGCCAAAGTCCCGTCCACCATATCCGGCAGTTAAGGGTCTGTTCGAGAAGCCAACACTGCTGAACAACGTAGAAACATACGCAAATATCGCTCAGATCATCCTCAACGGTGCTGAGTGGTTCAGCAAGATCGGCACAGAGCGCTCCCACGGTACAAAGGTATTTGCACTGGGCGGCGCTATCAACAACACAGGTCTCGTAGAAGTACCAATGGGTATTACACTGCGCGAAGTTGTTGACGAAATCGGCGGCGGCGTTCTGGGCGGCGGCAAGTTCAAGGCAGCTCAGACAGGCGGCCCATCCGGCGGTTGTATCCCTGCATCCCTGCTGGATGTTGAGATTGACTATGACAACCTGGTAGCAATCGGCTCCATGATGGGTTCCGGCGGTCTCATCGTTATGGACGAGTCTACCTGTATGGTTGACATCGCTCTGTTCTTCCTCCGCTTTACTGTTGACGAGTCCTGCGGTAAATGTACAGCTTGCCGTATCGGTACACGTCGTCTCCTCGAAATGCTCGAGAAGATCACAGAAGGCAGAGGCGAGCCAGGTGATCTGGAGCGTATGGAAGCTCTTGCTGAGTACATCAAGCAGAACTCCCTGTGCGCACTCGGCCAGTCCGCTCCAAACCCAGTTCTTTCTACCCTCAGATACTTCCGCGATGAGTACGTTGCTCACGTTGAAGAGCACCGTTGCCCAGCAGGCGCATGTAAGGCTCTCACAAACTACATCATCAAGGCTGACAAGTGTGTTGGCTGCACAGCTTGTGCAAGAGTATGTCCTGTTGATGCAATCAGCGGCAAGGTTAAAGAACCACACGTTATTGATACATCCAAGTGTATTAAGTGCGGTGCTTGCGTTGAGAAGTGTAAGTTCGACGCAATTTACAGAGGCTAAAGAAAGGAGTGTTTCAAGAAATGTTTAATATCAAAATTAACGATATCGCTTATTCCGTACCGAAAGGTTCCACAATTCTTGAGGCTGCAAGATTTGCAGGCATTAACATTCCGACCTTATGTTACCTCAAGGGCCTCAACGAAATCGGCGCATGCCGTGTTTGTGTTGTAGAGGTTAAGGGCGCTCGTTCCCTGGTTGCAGCATGTATGCACCCAGTAAACGAGGGCATGGAGATCTATACAAATACTCCAAAGGTTATCGAATCCAGAAAGATGACAATGCAGCTGCTCCTGTCTGTTCATGACAGAAAGTGCCTCTCCTGCGTAAGAAGCGGCTCCTGCGAATTCCAGCAGCTCTGCCACGATCTGGGTGTTGAAGATGAAGGCGCATTTGACGGTGCATTCCCAGAAGCAATCTATGACGATTCTTCCGTACATATGATCCGTGACAACAGCAAGTGCGTTCTCTGCCGTCGCTGCGTAGCTGCTTGCGAAGCACAGCACACAGCAGTTATCGGTGCTAACAACCGTGGTTTCGACACAGCTATTGGCTGCGCATTTGAGCAGACACTGGCTGATGTTGCATGTATCTCCTGTGGTCAGTGTATCGTAAACTGCCCAACAGGCGCACTGGTTGAAAAGGACAGCACAGCAGACGTTATGGCTGCAATCGCTGATCCAGAGAAGTTCGTTGTTGTTCAGACTGCTCCTGCAATCCGTGCAACACTGGGCGAATGCTTCGATATGCCAATCGGTACAAACGTAAAGGGCAAGATGGTTGCAGCACTGCGCCGCCTTGGCTTTGACCGTGTATTTGACACCGACTTCGGCGCTGACCTGACAATCATGGAAGAAGGCACAGAGTTCATCCACAGAGTAAAGGAAGGCGGCGTTCTGCCAATGATCACATCCTGTTCCCCAGGTTGGATCAAGTACATCGAGCACTTCTACCCAGAACTGCTTCCACACCTCTCCAGCTGTAAGTCCCCACAGTCTATGCAGGGCGCACTGACAAAGAGCTGGTACGCTGAGAAGATGGGCATCGATCCAAAGAACATCGTAAGCGTATCCATTATGCCATGTACAGCTAAGAAGTTCGAGATTCAGCGTGACGACATGAACGGCGCTGGCGCAGATCTGATGGATAACGACTACACACTCACAACACGTGAGCTGGGCCGTCTCATCAAGAAGTGCGGTATCGACTTTGTAAACCTGCCAGACGAAGAGTTCGATCCATGCATGGACGTAACAACAGGCGCAGCTGTTATCTTCGGTACAACAGGCGGCGTTATGGAGGCTGCTCTCCGTACAGTTGCTGATGTTCTCGCAGGCGAAGAGCTTCAGCAGATCGACTACCACGAAGTACGTGGCATGGGCGAGATCAAGGAAGCTACATATGATGTAGCAGGCATGAAGGTTAACGTAGCAGTTGCTTCCGGCATGAACAATGCTAAGGTTATTCTTGACAAGATCAAGAACGGCGAAGCAGACTACCACTTCATCGAGATCATGGGTTGCCCAGGCGGCTGCATCAACGGCGGCGGCCAGCCAACACAGCCAGCACTTGTTCGTGGCTTCACAGACTTCCGTGAGAAGAGAGCAGAAGCACTCTACGAGGAAGACAGAAATCTGCCACTCCGCAAGAGCCACCACAGCCCAATCGTTAAGCTGGTATACGAAGAGTACCTCGGCGAGCCAGGCAGCCACAAGGCACACGAACTGCTGCACACAACTTATGTAGCACGTGAAAAATACAAGAAATAATTGTATGATTTTTCAGGATTTTATGCTATAATGAATCCTGAATGAGATACAGGACCCGATGAGTTCTTAATGTTCTCATCGGGTCTTTTTTTATTTATTTTTGAAATGAGGTAAATACTATATGCGTAATAAAAAAGCACTGCGTATTTTTCTTGCACTGGCAGCTGCAGCAGTTGTAGCTGTTGGCATGACTGCATGCGGCAGTTCTCCGGAGGACGGTGTCGGTGATGGCGCAATTGTAAATTCTGAAGATACATCTGCAGTAACATCAACAGATGACAGCGGATTCCTGACCACACCGGAAAATATGGATGCAGATGGTGTTCTGGTATATGAGAATTTTGTGAGCGGTTCTGTTTCGGAAGATAATGATATTTTCCTTGATATTACTGCGATCGAAATGACAAAGAAAGGCATGGAGATCCATTACAAAACAGGCGGCGCACACGATGGTTACGAAAAATTCTACGAGATGGAAAATGTTGTACTGAATGGCTGCAAAGTAAACGTGGAATACTATGCAGGCGATGTGAAACAGGAGTACATGGGCAGAAACAATACAGGTGATACAACACTGCCTGTTTACGTTTTGATCCCTCAGGATGAACTGAACGTTTTCGGCATCACAGAATGGGATTCTCTGGAGTTTACTTTTGACGCAGGTTATATTGCATACAGCAGCGCCAACAGCGAGTATACACAGGAGTTCCGCCTTTTTGCCGGCGAAAAGCATGACATTGCGCCATATGATATTTCCAATAACGAGAATGCCGTGAAGCTGATGGATGACTCTGTCTGCAGCGCGTATATTCTCAATGCAGAATGGGGCGGCGCAACTGGCAGCAGACGAATTTATACCATTCAGTTCGATAACAGAACCGGTAAAGATGTAAACTTTACTTTTGATAAGATTGTTGTTGATGGTCAGGAAGTTGCCTTTGGCCTCAATGACCAGAACCGTGAGAACTGGTGGATCGATGCCAACGGCAGCACAAGAGCGGATCTGTACTGGATCAAATACAATAATATGGAACTCGACCTTTCTAAAGGTGTTGAGTTTACCGTATATTATGAAATCGACGATGAAAAGTACGCACAGTACACAACAACAATTCCAGAAGCATAATCTGAATTTTGGCAGCAGGGGAATTCTCCTGCTGTTTTTGTTTTCAAAATAATCATACACTGCCGTTTATTTTATGGTACAATCATAATGATGGGAAAGAAGAATTATTTTGAGAAAGGAAAGGAGCACATGAAAACAAAAGGCAAAATTATTGCATTAATTGTTATAGCATTAGCCACAGCGTTGCTGATCTGGTTTTCTATTCCGCTTTTTATTGGAATCTCCAATATTGGCAATGAACTGGGAATGGTTTTTGCAGCCGCGGTAATTGCAGTAACAATTATTGTAGCTATATGCAGACGAAAAGGAAAGAAGGTGGCAGCGACCGTGATTACGATTGTTGGAGCAGTAGCGGCATCGGCAGTTGTTGCCTGGGCAGGTACAATGACAGGCTTTATGGTATCCGGTATGGCGGAAAAACCGCACGCAGAAGACGCAACTGTCGTTGTGCTTGGTTGCAAAGTTAATGGCAGTGTGCCAAGTCTTCATTTATACAAACGAATTGAAGCGGCAGAGCGGTACCTTAAGGCAAACCCGCAGGCAAACTGTATTGCCAGCGGTGGTAAAGGGGATGGCGAAAATGTCTCTGAGGCCAAGGTGATTTATGATTATCTGGTGGAAAAAGGCATTGAACCGGAGCGCATTCGGATAGAAGACCAATCAGTCAATACGCTCCAGAATCTGCAGAATTCCAAAGCAATGATCGAATCTTTGGGCTGGAATCCGGAAGTGATTCTGGTAACGGATGGGTTCCATCAGTTCAGGGCAAATCGCGTGGCAGCCAGCCTTGGTATGAAATCCAGTCCTTTCTGTGCAGAGCACACCTGGCATACCTTCCCGGCAAACTATTCCAGAGAGCTGCTGGCGATTACCAGAGAGCTTGTTTTTAAATAATCTATATCGAAATAGCAGGACTTATATTGCATACAAAAAATAAGGCGGCAATTTGGCAGTTTTTCTGCCAGATTGTCGTTTTTTCTTTTTATTTTATGGTGCATATTTACTGTGTTTGTGATATAATTAACTAAAATGCAGTTTCTATATCCTTTTCTAAATTTATTTCAGAACGGAGTGGTTTTTTTGCGTAAGATTTTGATTCAAAACGGCACCCTGATCGATCCAAAAACAGAGCAGGTCTGGGATGCAGACGTTCTTCTGGAAAACGGCATGATTGCTGAAATTGGTGAAACCCTCACAGCAGATGATGCTGAAGTTATAGATGCTTCCGGTCTCATTGTTGCACCTGGCCTTGTGGATATGCACGTTCACCTTCGTGACCCAGGTCAGACACAGAAGGAAGATATTATTACCGGTTGTAAGGCAGCTGCTGCAGGTGGTGTTACCAGTGTGCTGGCAATGCCAAACACAATTCCAACCACCGATACACCGGAGACAATTAAATATATTCTCGATAAGGCAGAAGATGCTGATGCCAGAGTATATGTAACAGCAGCGATTACTCACAACCTGGCAAGCGGTGAACTGTGTGATCTTGCAGCACTCCGCGAAGCAGGTGCAATTGCGCTGAGCGATGACGGCCGCCCGGTAGAAAACACAAAGTTTATGGCAGAAGCGATGGTGAAGGCACCGGAGCTTGGCCTCCACGTTGTTTCCCACTGTGAGGATCTGTTCCTTGCAAAGGGTGGCATCATGAACGAAGGCGACGTTTCCCGTGAACTGGGCGTACAGGGTATTCCTGCAGCAGCAGAAGACTGCGGTACAGCAAGAGACATCGCGCTGGCAGCAGCTTATAATGTGCCGATTCACATCTGCCATGTAAGTACAAAAACTTCTGCAGCGCTGATCCGCGATGCAAAAAGACGCGGCGTAAAGGTGACAGCAGAAACAGCACCGCACTACCTCATTCTGACTGATGAAGCGCTCTATTCCATGGATGCTGATTTCCGCATGAACCCGCCGCTGCGTACCGATGAAGACCGTCTTGCAATGATCGATGCGATTATTGACGGCACCATCGATGCTATCGCAACAGACCACGCACCACATACACCAGAAGAGAAGGCAGACTTCCACAAGGCACCAAACGGTGTTGTTGGTATGGAAACTTCTTTTTCTGCAAGCTACACAGCACTGGTAGAGAGCGGTCTGCTGACACTGCCGCAGCTGATGAAAGTTATGTCTTACAATCCGGCACAGATCCTCAACATCCCGGGCGGTGTGCTTCAGAAAGGCGAAATCGCTGACCTGATCCTCATCGACGAGAAAGAGCGTTGGGTTGTAGATGAAAACAAGCTCCATGGCAAGAGCAAAAATGCTGTCTTTAAGGGCGGCACACTCCAGAGTAAAGTGAAAATGACGATTTGCAAAGGTCGCGTAGTATATAAGGATGAAAATTAAGAAAAGGGAAGGTAATTAACTATGTCAATGGATAGACTGATCGAAGGTATTATTAAAACACAGAACCCAACAGTAGCAGGTCTGGACCCAAAGCTGGCTTATATTCCGGATCACATTAAGGAAGCTTGCTTTGCAAAGTACGGCAAAACACTGGATGGCGCAGCAGCAGCACTGTTCGAGTTCAATAAGGGTCTCATCGATGCTCTGTGCGATATCGTTCCTGCAGTAAAGCCACAGTGTGCATACTATGAAATGTACGGCTGGCAGGGTGTTAAGGCACTCCACGACACCATTGCATATGCAAAGGAAAAGGGCATGTTTGTTATCACAGACGGTAAGCGCAATGATATCGGTACAACAATGGAAGCTTACGCAACTGCACACCTGGGCAAGGTTGATGTAGAAGGCGAAGCACTGATTCCATTTGACGGCGACAGCCTGACAGTAAACGCATACCTCGGTTCCGACGGTATCAACCCACTGCTGAACATCTGCAAGGATGAAGATAAGGGTATCTTCGTTCTGGTTAAGACTTCCAACCCATCCTCCGGCGAACTGCAGAACCTGAACCTGGAAGGCGGCGACTCCGTTTACCTGACAATGGGCAAGAAGTGCGAAATGTGGGGCGAGAGCACCATGGGCAAGTATGGCTACAGCGGTGTTGGTGCAGTTGTTGGCGCAACATACCCACAGCAGCTGGAAGAGCTCCGTGCAGAGCTGAAGACAACATTCTTCCTGGTACCAGGTTACGGTGCACAGGGCGGCGGCGCAGACGACGTTCTGCCAGCATTTGACGAGAAGGGTCTCGGCGCAGTTATCAACTCCTCCAGAGGCATTATGTGCGCATATCAGAAGCAGGGCCTCCCAGGCGAAGATTACGCAAAGGCAGCTCGTGCAGAAGCAATCCGTATGCGTGACGAAATCGTAGGCAAGCTGGGTAAAATCGGCTGATTGAAATTTAAACAGCAAGGAGAATTTCCATGAAATATGATGTAAAAGTATGCGAGATTCTGGAAAAGCAGGAACTTGCAAAGGGTATTTTTAGCTTCACAGTAAAGGCTGGCGAGCTGGCAAAGGCAGCACAGCCAGGCCAGTTTGCAAACATTCTGGCTCCAGGCAAAACACTGCGCCGTCCAATTTCCATCTGTGATATCGACAAAGAAAACGAAACACTGCGTTTTGTCTTTGAGATCCGCGGCGAAGGCACACAGCTTCTGGCTGATTTTAAAGTTGGCGACAGCTTTGATATTCTGGCTCCTCTGGGCAACGGCTTCCAGCTGGGCGATACAAACCGCAAGGCACTGTTCGTTGGCGGCGGTATCGGCGTTCCTCCGCTCCTGAACCCTGCAAAGGCATTTGGTGCAAACGCAACTGTTGTGATCGGCTTCCGTAATAAGGATGCAATGATTCTGAAGGAAGACTTTGAAAAGGCTGGCTGCAACGTAATTGTTGCAACTGACGACGGCAGCTTTGGTCACCACGGCCTCGTAACAGAGTGTCTGGACGGCGTAGAAGCTGATGCAATCTTTGCCTGCGGTCCAATGCCAATGCTGAAGGCTCTGGCAAACCTGGCAGAGGAGAAGCAGATCGAGTGCCAGATTTCTCTGGAAGAGCGTATGGCTTGCGGCATCGGTGCATGCCTTGGCTGCGCTTGCAAGACAAAGAAAGAAAACGGTGAAGATACCTACGGCCACGTTTGCAAGGATGGCCCGGTATTCGATTATAAAAAGGTAGTATTCTAGGAGGTGACACACAATGGCAGATATGAAAGTAACAGTTGCCGGCGTTGATTTTTCCAATCCACTGATCGGCGCTTCCGGTATCGTTGGTTTTGGTCGTGAGTATCAGGAGTTCTATCCGCTGAGCACAATCGGTGGTATTTCCTGCAAGGGCATCACACTGCAGGAGAGACTGGGCAACCCACCACCACGTATTGCTGAGACTCCAGGCGGTATGCTCAACGCAGTTGGTCTGCAGAACCCAGGTGTTGACTACTTCATCGAGAACGACCTCCCATGGCTGAAGACACAGGGCACTGTTGTAATCGCAAACATTGCTGGTAATACATACGAAGATTACTGCGCAATGGCAGAGAAGCTCTCTGACACAGACGTTGACATGATCGAGCTGAACATCTCCTGTCCAAACGTTAAGTCCGGCGGTGTACAGTTTGGTACATCTCCAGAAGGCGTTGGCGAGATTACAAAGCAGGTTCGCGCACACTGCACAAAGCCATTGATGGTAAAGCTCTCTCCAAACGTAGCAGATATCGGTGAAATCGCTGCTGCTGCAGAAGCAAACGGCGCAGATGCAATTTCCATGATCAATACCATCACAGGTATGCGCATCGACATCCGTACACGCCGTCCAATCATCCGCAACAACACAGGCGGCCTGTCCGGTCCGGCACTGCTTCCAGTTGCTGTTCGCATGATTTCCCAGGCTTACCAGCGTGTAAAGATTCCGATCGTTGGCATGGGCGGCGTAAGCAAGTGGGAAGACGCTGTTGAGCTGATGCTGGCAGGTTCCACTGCACTGCAGGTTGGTACAGCATTCTTTACCGATCCATATGCACCGGTTAAGATCCTGGAAGGTCTCAACAAGTACCTGGATGAGAACAACATCGCTTCCGTAACAGAGCTGACAGGTAAGGCACAGCTGTGGTAATGACACGAATTATTTTAGTGCGCCACGCAGAGGCAGAAGGCAATGCGCTGAAGTTATTTCAGGGCCGCATCGATACAGCTGTCAGCGAAAAAGGCAGAAAGCAGCTGGATCTGTTGGCGGTGCGCTGCCGCAATATGGCGCGTGATGCTGTTTACACCAGTCCGCTGCGCCGTGCAAAAGAAACTGCAGAAGCAATTAACCAGTTCAACACCGTTCCGCTTTATGAAGAGGACGGTCTGATGGAAATTAACGGCGGCGTGTGGGATGGCAAGCCATGGGCAGATTTTGCAACATTATATCCGGATGATTTGAATAACTGGAACAATGCCCCATGGGATTTTGCGCCGGCAGAAGGCGAAGCGATGACACAGGTATATGACCGTGTGTATGACGCAGTATGCAGAATTGCTGAAGCAAATAAGGGCAAGACAGTGTTTGTGGTGTCGCATGGTTGTGCAATTCGCAACCTGCTCTGCCGCATTAAGCACAATGATATCCATAAGCTCAATGAAGTTGGCTGGGGCGATAACACTTCCATCAGCTACATTGATTTTGATGAAAATATGGTTCCGACACTGACCATGGAGACAGACGCCTCTCATCTGGATGCAGAGACTTCCTCCGTGTGCAATCAGGTGTGGAGAAAACAGGAGGCAGACAAATGAAAATTATGGCAGTAGACCTGGGCAAAGCACGAACCGGCCTGGCCGTATGCGATCCCGGAGAAATGCTGGCATCACCGCTTGTTGTGCTGCCTTCCTGGAATCAGGAGAAACTGCTGGATGAAATCGCGAACTTGGCGAAAGAACACCGCATTGAACAGATGGTTGTTGGTCTTCCGCTGAACATGGACGGCAGCCAGGGTGAAAGTGCCCAGAATGCTCTTGCTTTTGCAGAGCTGCTCCGCGAAAAAACCGGACTTCCGGTTGATATGAAAGATGAGCGCGGCACAACTATCAGTGCGCACAACTATCTGAATACAACAGATACCCGCGGTAAAAAGCGCAAAGCTGTGGTGGATGCTGTAGCGGCAACCATCATTCTGCAGGACTATCTGGATTACAGACGGAATCACCGTGATAAATAAAAATGAGGAGTGCATCTTAGCGGTGCGCTCCTTTTTCTTTCCGGAAATATTCAGTTTTGCGTGACAATCGGCACAGGCTGATCATGGGTATGGAAAGAAAAAACCAGCCGATAGAAAAAGGCAGACAGATCTGTCCCATAAAATTTGCTGGAAGATCAGAATAGTCCCATACTTTTCGCTTGCAGATAATGTTCAGAAAAAAGCCAAAGATAAATTCTACCATAGTAATTATCCCGGCACATAGCGCGCATTGGTGCAGACAAATAGAACGTTTTCTCTTTTTACAACATGTTTTGTCTGTCAGATAAAGACAGATCCCACCGGCAAATGCCATGGCAGGATGCGTTCTCCCACGCCAGAAAAGTTCGATGACAGGATAACAAATGCAGCCGATGAGAAACAGCAGACCGGAACGCTTCATTAAGATCCCTCCCCAAATGAAGTGTTTCTAGCTTGTGCGGCTGCATCATTTTTATACGGCTTCTTTTTTTCATCTATCTTTTGCAGTAATTTGTGGTATAATTAAAATAACTAATGTTTTAATTGAAAACAGAAAGGATGATCCGGATGAGAATTCTGGTTACCGGCGGTGCCGGATATATTGGCAGCCACACCTGTGTGCAGCTCTTAGAGGCAGGACACCATGTGGTGATTGTAGACGACTTAAGCAACAGCCATAAAGCTGTTATCGGAAGAATTGAAACGCTTGCCGGAAGATCGGTAGTTTTTTATGAAGAAAACGTATGCAACAAACCAGCACTGCAGAAAATTTTTGCAGAAGAACATCCGGAGGCTGTAATTCATTTTGCAGGCTACAAGGCTGTTGGCGAATCTGTTGCGAAACCTCTGGAATACTACCGTAATAATCTGGACAGCACGCTGACACTTCTGGAAGTAATGCGGGAGTTTGATGTGAAAAATCTGATCTTCAGCTCTTCAGCTACCGTATATGGTGATCCTGCTGTTGTGCCGATTACAGAGGAACAACCGCTTGGTATCACAACCAATCCATACGGTACCTCTAAGATGATGCAGGAGCGCATTCTGATGGATATGGCTATTGCAGATCCATCCTTCAACCCGATTCTGCTGCGCTATTTTAACCCTGTTGGTGCACACGAGAGCGGCATGATTGGTGAAGATCCGAATGGTATTCCAAACAATCTGATGCCGTATATTTCTCAGGTAGCGATTGGCAAACTGGAAAGACTGCGTGTTTTTGGCAACGATTACCCAACACCAGACGGTACAGGTGAGCGCGATTATATCCATGTTGTGGATCTGGCTGCCGGTCATGTTGCAGCATTGCAGTTGTTCCATGAAAATTGCGGCCTGAAAATTTACAACCTCGGCACAGGTACCGGTTACTCTGTGCTGGACGTACTTCATGCCTATGAGAAAGCAGTTGGCAGAGAGCTTCCGTATGAAATCACCGATCGCCGCGCCGGTGACGTAGCTATGTGTTTTGCAGATCCAGCCAAGGCAAAAAAAGAGCTTGGCTGGAGCGCAGATAAAACACTGGATGAAATGTGTGCTGATTCCTGGAACTGGCAGACTAAGAATCCGAACGGCTTCAGAGGGGAGACGGAATGATGGTATTCGGGCATCATATCAGAGCATATCATGACGAGATTTTTACTTTTCTGGCAGAAATGATTGCCATTCCGTCTGTTTCCAATCCAGAGTCAACAGAAGAAGGCAAGCCATTTGGTGAACACTCCGCCAGAGCATTGCAGCATATTTTGCATAAAGGCACAGAGATGGGATTTACAGCAAAAAATGCAGGTAACTATGCCGGTCATATAGAGTACGATTGCGGTGCGGAAGGACTGGCGGCTGTTCTGACTCATGTTGATGTTGTTCCTGCCGGTGCTGACTGGGAAACAGACCCATTTACACTTACAGAGAAAGACGGACTTCTCTATGGCAGAGGTGTGCTTGATAACAAGGGTGCAGCTGTTGTTTCTCTTTTCTGTCTCAAAGCATTAAAGGACCACGGCATTACAGGCAAGCGTAAGCTGCGCTGTATTTTTGGTGCTGGAGAAGAAATCGGCATGGAAGATATGCCGCACTATTTTGCAGAGGAACCAATGCCGGAACTGGCATTTACACCAGATAGCGACTACGGTATCTGCAACAGAGAAAAAGGTATTCTTCGTTTTGATTTATCCGCATCCGGCAGTAATGAATTGTTAACAGCATTCCACAGTGGTCAGGTAGTAAACGCTGTGCCGGATCTTGCACAGGCTGCATTGCACTGCACACAGGAAGAAGCAGAACAGCTGCACAGTTATGCAAATGCTGGTAATTTAAAATTTGAGATGGTACAGGATTCAGCTTCGAACACATTAACACTGACTGTTCACGGCAAAGCAGCCCATGCCATGGAACCGGAAAAAGGCCAGAATGCAGCATTGATTCTCCTGCATCTTCTGGATCAGACATTTGGAAAAGAGCGGCTTGGACCATTGCCATCTTTTCTTATTGATAAAATTGGCCTGGAATACACTGGCGCTGCATTTGATCTGAATCGTGAAGATGCTCCATCCGGCCCTCTGACATTGAATCTTGGTATGCTTCACATTGACGAGAACAGCGCAAAAGCTGGTATTGACGTCCGTTATCCTGTAACTGCTTGCGGCGAAGACATTATTGAAGCTGCAAAAGCACAGGCAGAGGCAGCAGGTATCTGCTATCGGACAGCTGAGCATATGAAACCGCTTTATGCAACAGAAGATTCTCAGCTGGTGTCTATTTTAAGCGGTGCATATGAGGCAATTATGGGAGAAAAAGCAGAACTGTATGCAACCGGCGGCGGCACTTATGCTCGCTGTATTCCTGGCAGCTGCGTTGCTTTTGGTCCAGTATTTCCGGATGAGCCGGATCGCAAAATGCACCAGTGCGGTGAGCATATTGATAAAGAGCGTTTTATGCGCCATGCAGAAATCTGTCTGGAAGCTATGTATCGTTTTATTACAGCAGAATAGAAAAAAGCAGTACCGTGATTCGGTACTGCTTTTTTATTTCAGTGCATCCAGTTCCTGCATACATTGCTTGCAGATGCCTTTTCCTTTGAATTCTGTAACATCCTCTGTACTGTTGCAGAACATACAGGTTGGCTCGTATTTTTTAAGGATAATAGAATTGTCGTCTACGAAAATTTCAAACTGATCTCCGGTCTTAATCGGCATAAGCTTCCGTAATTCTTTAGGCAGTAAAATACGATTCAGGTTGTCAATTCTTTTTACAGCGCCGATTGGCTTCATATACGATCTACTCCTTTATCATTTTAATTCTTACAAAATTGTACCATTTATTGGCAAATTTGTCAATAAACACCATGAATCATCTGGCAGTATGTTTGAATAAAAAATATAATTGAAACTTTTACCGCATATCTATAGGGTAATGAGGTGGTTTTATGCTGAATTATATCTGGTTGTTTTTGATTCTGATCAGCTTTGTCTGCGCGATATTTACAGGAAGGATGGAACTGCTTTCCGCCGCAGTTATGGAGGGTGCAGGCAGCGCTGTGTCACTTGTCATTACGACAGCAGGTATGATGGGCCTGTGGACAGGAGTGTTGAAAATTGCAGATGAGGGAGGATTGACCAGACTTTTGGCAAGATTTTTTTCTCCGATTTTGCGACGGATTTTTCCGGATTATCAGCAGGACAGCCCGGCAATGAAAGCAATCTGCATGAACGTTACAGCAAATTTGCTGGGACTTGGAAACGCAGCAACACCTTTTGGGCTGGCCGCCATGCGGGAGATGCAGAATGCACGTGCCAATCCATTATCGAGAACAGCAAACCACAGTATGATTCTATTTGTTGTTCTGAATACAGCAAGTATTCAATTGATTCCAACATTTCTTGGCACAATTCGGATGCAGTACGGCTCTAAAGCGCCATTTGAAATTCTTCCGGCTGTCTGGCTTACTTCCATTGCGAGTCTGGTTGTCGGACTGTTGATGGTCTATTTATTTAGAGAGAGACCGAGTAGGGAGCGCTGCTTATGACAGCATTTACTGCTTTTATTGTACCCACTTTCCTTGTGCTGATTCTGCTCTATGGATTTGCAAAGAAAGTACCGGTATTTGATACATTTCTGATCGGTGCAAAAGAGGGGCTGCAATCTTCTGTATCGATTCTTCCTGCACTGATTGGGTTGCTGATGGCAGTCACCATGCTGAATGCTTCTGGTGCTTTGGATTTATTTTCAGAATGGATTTCACCGTTCGTATCCTGGCTGGGATTTCCGCCGGAGGTTGTACCGATTGCATTGCTGCGGCCTGTATCGGGGAGCGGTTCTACAGCAATCCTGACACAGATTTTTGAGCGATATGGTGCAGATAGTTTCGCAGGGCGTGCAGCATCAGTGCTGGCAGGATCGACGGAAACAACGTTTTATGCAGTGGCTGTTTATTTTGGCGCTGTGGGAATTAAAAAAACACGCCATGCCATTCCATCTGCACTGATGGCAGATCTGGCTTGCAGCGTGTTTGCGGTGATAACAACCAATTTATTTTTCGGACAATAAAAATGCTGTGACAACAAGCTTGTGTCACAGCATTTTTATTATTTAGAATCGTGTGATTCCATTTTCATCACAATCAGGTGTGGAGTCGGCTGTAATTTCCGGGTCACCGCCGGAGCTGCCGATTGGGTTTACGATATGTACGTCAAGCTGGCTGAACGGTACGCGGATGCCCTGATCACGGAATGCGTTACTGATAGCTTCGTTAATATCCCAGAAGCAGAGCCAGTAATCTTCCGGCTTGCAGAATACGCGGAGAGAGCAGGAAATACCGTCCGGCTTCTGACCAAGGATTACAAAACGGGAAATCGGATCATCCAGAACCATTGGGTTATCTTTTGCAATCTTCAGCAGGAGATCACGGGTGTAGCTCAGGTCAGAACCGTACTGCAGGTTAAAGTCAAACTCTGCACGGCGTACACCGAGAGAGGTGAAGTTTGTTACTGTACCGGCTGTCAGTGTGCCGTTTGGAATAACAATTTCCTGGCTTTCCAGTGTTTTCAATGTGGTGTACATGATTTCTACACGGGTTACAGTGCCTTCAATGCCATTGATCGCAATGTAATGACCAACGCTGAATGGCTTTGTGATAATCAGCTGGATACCGCTGGCCAGGTTTGCAACAGGTTCTTTAAGACCAAGACCAAGACCGACGCCGGCGGCACCAAGTACAGCAAATACACTGGTGAAGTTGATGCCAAATGGGAAGAGAGAGCAGATGATAATAATAAAATAGAGCATATACTTTGTTACGGAAGTAATAAAGGTATATACGCTTTTTTCAATACCTGCTCGGCTCATTGCGCGCTTCATAATGCGAACGATTGGTTTTACAAGCAGCCAGCCACCTACGAGAATTGCAGCGGCAATCAGGAAGCTAGGCCAGTGGGTAAAGAACCATTCACCAATTGCGCTCCAGAAGGTTGTGATTTCTTCTACGGTGTGAACAACAGCGTCTTCTACAGAAGAAATTACAGGTGCTTCTTCAACGACCTCTTCGACAATCTCCGAAACTGCGGACGAAGTATCAGAAGAAGCCTCTGCCAGTAAAATATTAAGCAGCATAGGAATCCCTCCTAATCGTCATATTGAATTAATTTATACTCATAATAACACAATTTTTTATATAAATAAAGTAACAAATTATGAATTACGAAACTGTAACCGCAGATTAAAGAGAATTTACTGCATTTATAATGCGAAATTGATATAATAATACCAGAAATAGTACAGAATTGTATAAAAATGGGGGTGTACGCATGTCAACCGATAAGTTGCATGTCTATACAATCTGTTTCCCAGCCTATGACAGCACCACACAGCTGCATGGCTGCCTTTACAACATTCGACGTAATTTTTTTGAAAATGGCGTATCTGAAAAGAAAGTAATTACAGATTATATTGGCGAAAATTGTACAAAGTATAGTTATTATATTTCCCAGTGGGGTATGGGTTGGAGAAAAACAGTAGACGGAAAACTTCTCGAGTATTCCGTGCCGGAACGGGATGGCTGCTCCATTCTGTTCCAGGATAGTGATTCTCATCACTATGAAAAAATTATTTATGACAACAATTTGGATTGGGTAAAAACTTATTATTACGACAAGAACTCTGATGCACAGATTCCGGCACATTCCGTTGAATTGGTAGACGAGAGAGGTGTTCTGCTGATGAGAAGTTATGATGATGCAGGCAATCCGAAATCCAGTCTGAAGCTTTATCCTGGTTATTCTGATATGAACTCCGAGATCAATGATCTGCTGGATAAAGAATCCGGAAAACCAATTATTTATGCAACTACAAACCGCGGCGAAGTATGTTTCTGCACAGCAGAACAGGCAAGACTGCGTGGTTCTGCAATGGAACATATTAAGCCAACTACCGTTTCTCTGAATCTGGAAGAAGTGATGGTTTCCACATACGATTGGGATGAGCGTGAAGCACAGCTGTTTGCAGAGTGCGTTCTTCTGCTCCGCGGTGCAGATTCCGAACCGGATGAACTGGATCGCCTGACACAGCAGGTTGTGGCAGATTCCAAGAGAGACGTGGATATTCGTGAAGAATTCGAACGCACTGTCAGAGAGACAGAGGCATGGATCCATCAACTGTCCACACAGCCAACTTATCTGTCTGTGGATGATCCATCTGAAGACGCTAACGAATTGTATTCTTACTCCAGTTCTTATATGAAAGAGCATGATGATGATCTGTATGAAGTAATGTCTCTGATCAATCATCTGGAACAGAAGAATAAGCAGGAAGAGGTTCACGAAGAAGAGAAAAAGCCAGTTGATTCCGAGGGTGTCAGCCTGTACGAACAGCTGGAAACACTGCGCACTTCCGGTCAGAAGATGCCATCCCGCTACACTGTGGCTGGCAGGAAAGGCAAAGCCAAAATGGTCCATGCTACGGAAGTATTCGACCACGAAAGAGGCAACCAGGCTGGTTAAGATTGCGTAACAGGAGGAATTGCCTTGCAATGGATAGAATTGCATGACGTCGGATTCGGCGAGTGCATTGTCATTGGAGGGCGGAAAAAAGAAGTCTTGATGATCGACTGCGGTTCTTTAACGCCGCGGCTTGATGCAGACTGGCTGTTTCGTGATTATGTGACAGTAATTGGAGAAAAGTATGGGGAAGCAGAGGAGCGAAGCTTTTTGCTTTCCCATTTTCATAAAGATCATTATTGCGGATTGCCTTTGCTTTTGCGGGGCAATCCGTACTATTTTGACCGTATTTATATTCCATGCTGTCCTGTGAACGAAAATGGCATTCCGCTGCTGATGGAACTGACAATTTTAATTGAATCTTTCGTTTCGGGTCCCGGTACCGAAACTGTGAGAATGAATGGCGCAAATCTGCGTTTTTTCAAAGAAATCTGTGATCTGGCGACGACAGAAGTAATCTACACACTGCAGGCTGGCGATATTCTGGAGTTTGACGAAATGGAGTATCAGGTTCTCTGGCCGCCAAAGGAAAACTATCCGTTTGCTCTGGAACTGGAGGAATTGGTCAGAGATTGTGAAATAATTTTACAAAGCAGCAATGATCCCTGTGCTGAGAGTTTTCTGATTCTGAAAGAGCAGCTGTGCAGTGCTTATGTACGGTGTATGGATGCCTTCAGCTACCATACCCACGCGGATGCAGAAGAGCGGCAGGCCTGTATTGATGATTTACTCCTGCTGTTTGAGGAGTTAAATCGGCTGCTGCCGCGTCTCCATGTACTGCGTGTATCAGAAGAAATCAAAGCGCTACTTTGTGACCGATCAAAAGTAATGGCGGTGGGATATGAAATCAATGGTACCAGCCTTGTACTTTCCTCGCCGGAAGTATTGCTGACCGGTGATGCTTCTCCACAGACAATGGAGAGAATTGCACCGCAGCTCTGCGAAGATTACAGGGTAGTGAAAGCACCGCATCATGGTACGGAATCTGCCTGGTGGGATGGTTTTGCGGACATGGGTATTACGCACCTGTTAATCAGCAATGGTAAAGCAAGATCAGGCGGAAAAATCTGCACTTCTTATGCAGAACTGAATGCTCTGCATCATTGTACCGGGGCAGATCATTGTGCGCATCTGGAAGAAGGAAATACCTGCTGCAATGCGCAGCTTTACTGCTTGCAATGTGTGCCGGAGGATGGTTGTCCGATCCAGTGCAGGAAAAATCAGTGTAATATTTATATTGCTTCCCGCGATCCAAGCCATACCTGCCGATGCACAGAAAAGCTGAATGCATAGAAAAGAGAGGGACAGTATGACTGGAAAAATACGTTACATTGTCACAGGGGTATTTCTTGCAGCTACGTTGCTTTTTGTGCTGTTTATTTTCGGTAACTCCATGCAGACCGGAGAAAATTCCGGTGCGCTCAGCAAAGCCGTGTTAGAGATCCTGCATTCCATGGGTATTATGGTATCAGAGTTATTCATTCGTAAATCAGCACACTTTCTGGAATACTTTGCCCTTGGTTTGCTGTTGGCGATTGATATTCGCCGTATTACAAGAAACTGGTGGGCACGGATCTTTGCGCCGCTTTTCTGTGGCCTGTTGATTCCTGTCTTTGACGAAGCGATTCAGCTGTTAACGCCGGGACGCAGCGGTGAAGTTCGCGATGTGTTAATCGATTTCACCGGTGTCATTACCGGTCTTGTATTGATGACATTACTCATTTATCTGATCATAGATCGAAGAAAGAAAAAATATCCTGCTGCATAAATCTTCCCCCGCTGGTACAAACTAGCAGCGGAGGTGGAATGCATGAATGAAAAAAACGGCACACATAAAAAAGGGAGCTGGGGTGTTCGGAGCGTATATATCGCCCTTGGTATTTGTCTGGTTGCTGTGGCGGTTGCCTCGTGGATCACGTTTGAGAGCATTTCTTCGACGCTGAACAGCGGCAATGATTCAGCAGATGCAGATATCATTGAGCCTGTTAATGACTCTGTCAGCGGTGTCACAGAAGATGTCAGCAGCATGGAAGAAGTAGTCAGCGCCGAACCGGAGGAAGCAGTTGATACAACGCCGGAAAGCCTTACTTTGCCGCTGCAGAATGGCGTTATAAAATCCTACAGCGGAGAAGCGCTTGTCTATTCTGAGACACTGCGTGACTGGCGGGCACATAACGGAACAGATTTTGCCGCAGAAGAAGGAGAAGAAGTTCTGGCTGCAGCAGATGGAACTGTATCAAAAGTTTATGACGATGGCCTGATGGGTTATGTAGTTATTATTACGTCCGGATCCATGGAAGTATCCTATTGCGGTTTGGACAGTGAAATCCCCGTTAGCGAGGGTGACAGTATCACGGCAGGACAGGTGATTGGTACAGTTGGCATGCTTCCTGCAGAGCAGGCAGATGGTCCGCATTTGCACCTGGAAGTAAAGCTGGATGGTGTATATTCAGATGCAGAAGTTTTGATAAAAGCAGCTTCTTAACAGAGAGACAGCAGTGAAATCACTGCTGTTCTTTTTTTGTTCACAAAAATTAAGAATCATTCACAAACTATTTACGAAATGAAAATACTTTGTTTTATTTTTAACCAGTTTTATCCTGTATACTAAATACAGTGATAAGAATTCAATACTCCACAACAGGTCTCCATCTGTTGGAATCCCAAAAATCAATAAAAATAATAAAACAGAATTTAAAACGACAGTTCCCCCGCTGTCGTTTTTTGTTTGTCCCAATGGAGTTTCTTGTCTTTTTTATCCTGCAAAGCTATAATAAAATAAAGAGGTCCGAAAGGGGAGAAAG
>JAZUBL010000056.1:0-23200 GCA_045638545.1 Acutalibacteraceae bacterium
GCTGCAGTTTCCGCCACGTCGTTATTCACCACGTTATAGTCATAGCGGTCTGCTTCCTTCAGCTCTTCCTTTGCTGCTGCAAGGCGCTTCTGGATGGTCTCTTCATCTTCTGTGCCGCGGCCGCGGAGACGGTTCTCCAGTTCTTCTTCAGACGGCGGCAGAATGAAAATGGTTACGCAGTCCGGGCACTTTTCTTTTACCTGTGCGCCGCCCTGCACTTCAATCTCCAGAATCACGTCGTCACCGTTTGCGCGCCAGTTATCGATCGGCGCCTTTGGTGTGCCGTAGTAACGGCCGCAGTACTCAGCGTACTCCAGCACAGCGTTATCCTGAATCATGGTTTCAAATTCATCACGGGATACAAAGAAATAATGCTCGCCGTGGTTTTCGCCTTCTCTCGGCTGACGTGTTGTTGCCGAAATAGAAAGTCTTACCTGCTGATTGTCCTCCAGAATCTGGCGGATCACGGTGCCTTTACCGGTGCCGCTTGGTCCGGAAAGTACCACTAAAAGTCCCTTGTCAGCCATTGTCATCCAGCTCCTCTTCATTCATTCCATCGTCTTTATCATTCAGTCGGTTTGCCACAGTTTCCGGCTGAATCGCAGACAGGATCACGTGGTCGCTGTCTGTTACGATCACCGCTCTGGTGCGTCTGCCGTAGGTGGCATCGATCAACGTTCCGTTCTCTTTTGCGTCCTGAATCACACGCTTAATCGGCGCGGATTCCGGGCTGACAACGGCAACGATCTTGTTGGCCGAAACCATGTTGCCAAAACCGATATTGATCAATTTCATGCTTCTGCATTCCTTTCCTGCGCCATAGGCGCTATCTGGTTTTATTTTATCAGTTTCAGGAAGAGAATGCAAGATTTCCCGGAAGGAATCCCGGCTTTTATTCTTTGTGGGAGTAGTGCACGATGGTAGACATTGGTGTTGTCATGCAGCCGTTTTCTTCCTTGAATCCCTTTGTGCGGAAGAAGTCATTGAGCACCGGCACGTAAGCTTCAATCTTATCTGCACCAAAGTGCTCACCGTAAGAAGCTGCAGAACGCATCAGGCTGTCTGCTGTGATTTTTCCCATCATGTCCAGGTTTGCGCAGTCCTGTCCATTTACAAGAATATCGTAAATTTTCAGCACGGTGCCATCTACTGCCAGCACAGCTGTGCCGAATTCTTCCTCGCCTTCACACATGGCGATCACGTCTGCTTTGCCGGTAATTTCCGGATAAGCAGACAGAACAGCTGTCTTTCTTGCTTCGTCTTTCATTGGCAGAATGGTAATCATCGATTGCCACCTCTGTTTCCGCCGCTGCGATTGCCGCCCGGACGACCGCCGCGGTTACCGCCGTTGCCGCCTCTGCCGCCATTACCACCTGGACGACCGCCGCCCTTTGGGCCTGCCTTCTTTGGCTGCTGCTGTTCTTCCTCAGCAGCAACACCCTTTGCAGCGTTGCGAAGCTTCTTTACTTCTTCCAGTGTCAGTCTGCGGTAATCACCCTGCTTGAGCATACCCATTTTAACCGGGCCGATTGCCTTTCTCTGCAGGCGTGCAACTTCCAGACCGAGGGATTCACACATATTACGGATCTGACGGTTTCTGCCTTCGTAAATTACCATTTCCAGCACAACGCGGCCAGGCTCCTGAGAGATCACGCGAACCTGTGCAGGCAGTGTGCGTTTACCTTCAATTACAATACCCATTGCCAGCTCTGTCAACTGCTCCTCTGTAACAGCTGGACGCACTGTTACACGGTATGTCTTTGGCACGTGGGTGGATGGGTGGGAAATCAGGTTTGCAAAATCGCCGTCGTTGGTCATCAGCAGCATACCTTCGGAGTTCAGGTCCAGTCTGCCAACCGGGAATACACGCTCCGGAATATCTGCTACCAGGTCAGCAACACATCTTCTGCCCTTTTCGTCCTGCATGGTTGTAACAAAACCACGCGGCTTGTGGAGCATATAGTATACGTTGCGCTCAGAGATAACAGGCTTATCGTTTACTGTTACCTTATCCTTCTTTGGGTCAACCTTATCGCCGATTTTTGCGATTACACCGTTTACACGAACTCGTCCGTCTGCAATCAGTTCTTCCGCCTTACGTCTGGAAGCTACACCGCAGTCCGCGAGCATTTTTTGCAGCCTAACATCTTTTGCCATGATACATTCCTACCTTTTCTTTATTTTCATTATATTTATCGTTATGAGAAAATCGCCGCGATCCATCGCCCGATTTTCTGCAGAACAGATTCCTGTATAGGTTCCGCCGGCACATCCATTGCAGATTGCAGCGGAACGGTTCTTTTTCCTTCGCCGTTAACGGCATATGTAATGCTGCCCAGGGTGTCGCCTGCTTTTACCGGCGCATACACAAAGGGCGGCAGATTGATGGTTTCTGTCACCGTCTGCCCTTTTGTTAAGAGCAGCGGTTCTGTTTTGCCAATGGCTGCGGTCAGTTCGCTGACTGTTCCGCCAACCACCGGCACGGTGAATGTTTTCGCCTCCGGCACAACCTGTTCCAGCTGAGAGAAACCATAGTCCAGCATGGCCATGTGGTCGTTCCAGTCATCGGGCGCAGAAAGTGTCACAGCAATCAGCGTAATACCGTTCCGCTCTGCGGCAGAGACAAGGCACCGGCCGGACTTTTTTGTAAAGCCCGTCTTGATGCCGATGCATCCATCATACAGCTTCAGCAGCTTGTTGTGGTTTGTGAGGGTGACAGTCTTCTGCGGTACTTCAAAAGAAGCACGCATGGAAGGCGCCCGGCAGATGGCCAGAAACGCTTCATTCTGAATGGCTGCCGCGCCAAGTTTTGCCATATCCAGCGCCGTAGTGTAGTGGTTGTCGTCATCCAGACCGGAGGGCGTGACGAAGCTGGTGTTGGTCATGCCAAGTTCTGCCGCCCGTCTGTTCATCCGTACGGCAAATTGTTCCACGCTGCCGCCAACGGCAATGGCTGCCGCATTGGCCGCATCATTGCCGGAAACAGTCAGCATACCAACAGCCAGCTCACGGAGGCGAATCACGTCGCCTGCCTGCAGACCCATAGAGGATCCCTCCACCTGCGCCATCTCTGCTGTAATGGTAACCGGCTTATTTTCCACAGCGGCAGCTTCCAGTGTTAAAAGCGCCGTCATGATCTTCGTGGTGCTTGCCATGGAGTGCCGCGCTTCTGCGTTTTTTGCAAAGAGAACCGTTTCATTGTCCGCGCAGTACACCACAGCGGCCTGCGCCGAAACCTCCGGCGCCTCACTTTGGGCGGAGACAGTCCCGCTGCCGGCAATGATCAGAACCACCGCTGCAGCAAGGGACAGAAACCTTCGTTTTATAAGCAAAGCAATCACCTGCCAAGTAGATTTTATCACCAATACTATGCAGACGATTGCTCCGTTTAGACATTCTTATCCTGTTGTTAAAAGAGAAAGCAGTGATTAATCGTTGTTTGCTGCGTTCAGCTTTTCCTGCTTTTTCAGTTCCTTCTCAGCTGCTTTTTCCGCTTTCTTCAGCTCTTTTTCAGCCTTCTTTTCTTCCTTCTTAATTGCGTGTGCTTCGCGCTTGTCGTCGATGAAGCCGCCAACCTTGTCCATCATATCTGGCATCTTCTCGATCATGCGATCCACGGAGCTTACGAATGGCTCAACCTGGATCATCTTTACGGTACCGTTGCTTACTGTAAGGAAAGCAACTGGTGTTACAGTTACACCACCGCCGCCGCCAGCGCCAAAGCCGTTGATGTTGCCCTTTGTTGCAACGTTTGTGTTGCCGCTGCCTGTTGCAAAGCCGTAGTGGATCTTGGAGATTGGGATGATTGTTGTGCCGTCCGGTGTTGTGATCGGATTGCCGATTACGGAGTTTGCATCTACCATACCCTTAAAGTTGGAGAGTAAAGACTCCAGTGCGTTTTGTACGTTGTTATCTGCCATGTGAATACACCGCCTTTATAAAATTAACCATTTGATTTATTGTTTAGGAATTCTTTGTTTCCTGTGTTTCTTTTTGTGATGCTGCCTGTGCAGCCAGTTCTGCTTTTCTGGCTTCTGCTGCTTTATTTGCTGCCAGATAAACACGGATAAACCGATAAATTGCGCTGAATACCATGCCGAAGACATACCACGGACGGATGCCCGCCTGCACATAAACGCAGATGGTGGATTTCTCGGACACAAAGTCCGGGCTCACATTCAGGTTTACGTCCTGGCGTTTATTCTCCGGAACAAGCGGCAGAAGCACTGCCATACATGGCTCCAGAATGGAAACAGCCTTGCCATACAGCTCTGCGGTGCTTGCCGCATTGCCGGAAGCAAGAAGAATATCACCATGGAGATGATAGATCTCAAAGTGAACAAAAAACTTCTTCATGGTAGAGCCGGCGATCTTCAGGATCTCTTTTGCCAGAGACAGCAAACCACCGATGCCGTGCTTGTTCTTCAGCTTTTTCAGGAAGCCCGGCTTCTTTTTGCCGTCTTTTGTTTTCTTTTCTGACTTCTTCTCTTTTTTCGGTTTTTCCTTTTTCTTTTTCTCTGCTTTTTCCGGTTTCTCTTTACCCGGCAGAATCGGGATCTTCAGAGGGCCATATTGCAGCTTCAGGTTCACCTGTTCCTGATACAGCACTGTGACCTTCAGCGGACAAAGCAACAGTCCAAGAATCAGCAGTAAAAAGGCAAGTACGCAGCTCAATACGATAATGAGTGCCACCATTGTTGGTTTGTCCACCTCCCTTTCTTAAATAGATTCCAGTTTCAGTTGGGACGGCTCCGGAGATTCCTGCTTTTCGTCGCCGTTTGGCAGCGGCGGCAGTTCCTCCAGGGAGTCGATGCCCATGCACCGCAGAAAATTCTGCGTGGTGCCGTATAACAGCGGGCGTCCCGGCAATTCCAGTCTGCCCCGCTCTTCAATCAATCCTTTTGTCATCAAACTGCCTACAACACCGGAACAGTCCACGCCGCGGACCTGCTCCAGAAACGCTTTGGTCACCGGCTGGTTATAGGCAATAACGGCCAATACTTCCAGCGCAGCAGGAGACAACGGCGTATTTCGCCGCAGCTCCAGCACACGGCGGACTTCTCCGCCGAAGGCTTTGTTGCTGCACATCTGGTATTCACCATCCAGCATTCTGATCTGAATGCCTCTGTCCGGACGATTGTACTCCTCCATCAGCTGATGAAGAAGTTCTTCTGTTTCCGGCAGTGTCAGCTCCAGTACTTCGGCAATTTTATCTGCCGCAACCGGTTCGCCGGAAGCAAACAGAATGGCCTCTACAGCGCCTTTGTTCTGTTGTTCTGTCATTCTGTTTCCTCCCGTGTCAGCAGTCGTACCACGCTGCCGTCTTCTGTGTCTTCCACAGAGATGCGCTTGCCTTTGATCAGTTCCAGCAATGCCAGAAAGGTCGCAACCATCTCTGTTTTTTCCGTTTTGCCGGCAAAGAGATCCACATACTCCATATCGCCTTCTGTCCGCAGCCGCCTGATCACCGAGATGATCTGGGATGTGACAGATACTACTTTATGGGCCACAATGGCGGAGATCTTCTCCATTGGCGGCGGCGCAAACCGCCTGCCCTTGCCCACTGCGCTGCGGTAGGCTTTTGCCAGTTCCATCGGGTCATGCTGCACCCGATAGACCGGGTCCCGCGGCAGTTTCTCTGCCTCGCGGATAAAGCTGTCCAGGGAGAGCATTTCTGCAAACTTCCCGGCCATTTCCTTGCAGGTCTGGTATTCCAGCAGCTGCACAACCAGTTCTTTTTCCAGTTCTTCTGCTTCTTCATGCTTTGGCAGGAGGAACACCGTTTTGATGTGTACCAGTCGGGACGCCATCTCCAGAAATTCACTGGCAATGTTCATGTCCTGCTCCTGCATGGCGGTGATCTGCTCCATATACTGCTCCAGCAGTGAGGAGATCTGCACCTCGCAGATATTCAGCTTGTTCTTTACGATCAGATGCAGGAGAAGATCCAGCGGACCTTCAAAATCCGGCAGCTTATACGATAATGTTTCCATCACTTACAGCCAGCCGAACCAGGTGTATGGCAGCTGTGCCAGCCACATGATTCCGTCAAGGCAGGCATCCTGCGCAAGATACAGCGGTCTGCTGAGGATGTTTGTCACCAGCAGAACGAAGATGATCGGCATAAAAACACGCTGATATCTGTAATACATGGCTTCCATCTTCGGCGGCATAAAGGCACCAAGTACTTTGGAGCCATCCAGCGGCGGAATCGGAAGCATATTAAATACTGCGAGAGAGACGTTGATGGTAATAAAGAACTGGAAACAATAATAGATCCACTCCGGTGCCATGCCGCCTGTGGCAACAAAAACACCAACGTAAATCAGCGCGGCAATCAGCGCCGCAAGTACGTTTGCCAGCGGTCCGGCAATTGCGGTCAGCGCCATACCTAACCGGCGGTTTTTAAAGTTCCGCGGGTCTACAGGCACCGGCCTTGCCCAGCCAAAGCCAAACAGAAGAATAGACAACGAACCGAGAGGGTCGATGCTCGCGATCGGATTGAAAGTGAGTCGGCCTTGGTTTTTCGCGGTTTTATCGCCAAGCTTGTAAGCAACAAAGCCGTGAGCCCACTCATGCAGCGGTAAAATCAGAAAAATAACAACCAGCACTGCGGCAATCTGCGGCAGGATGATCGCTAACTTTTCAAAGGAAGAATAGTCACCGCTGAACAGTACTCGTAAAATCAAACATCTCACGCTCCTTTGTATCTTATCATTATAAGCGATTGCAAAGCAAAATACAACAGGCCCCAGAATATTTTTCCCGTTTTCCGCCCCTCTGCATATTGAACTGCACGTCGATTTTTGGTACAATGAACGGGAACATGATAAGGAGGGCTTTGAAATGCCAATTGAAATTCAGAGCAACTTACCGGCTGCAAAAATCCTGGAAGATGAAAACATTTTCGTGATGACATCAGAGCGCGCATCCCAGCAGGATATCCGTCCGCTGAAAATCATCATCCTGAATATTATGCCCACAAAAATCGAAACAGAAACACAGCTGCTTCGTCTGCTGGGCAATACACCGCTGCAGGTTCATGTAGAATTTCTGCAGACTGCAACTCACGTTTCCCGCAATACTTCCGCAACCCATCTCAATACGTTCTACAAAACATTCGATGAGATCAAAAATGAGAAGTATGACGGCATGATCATCACCGGCGCACCGGTAGAACAAATGGACTTTACCGAAGTTGACTACTGGGAAGAACTGTGCGAGATCATGAGATGGAGCAAAAAGAACGTGTACTCCACCCTGCATATCTGCTGGGGTGCGCAGGCCGGTCTTAATTTCCACTACGGCATCCAGAAGTATGCCCTGCCGGAGAAACTGTCCGGTGTGTTCAAGCATAAAGTGCTGAACCCACTGCATCCGCTGACCCGCGGCTTTGACGACCGTTTCTTTGCGCCGCATTCCCGCTACACTGCCATCCGCAAGGAAGACATCGACGCGAATCCAAACCTGATCACTCTGTCTGTTTCCAACATGGCAGGCGTGTATCTTGTTGCGAGCAAAAACGGCCGCCAGATTTTCGTGACCGGTCACTCCGAGTATGACCGCGACACACTGGCAAACGAGTACTTCCGCGATGTAGCCAAGGGCATCAATCCAAAGATCCCGGTTAACTACTTCCCGGATGATGACGTAGAGGCAGCACCATACTTCACATGGAAGAGCCATGCGAACCTGCTGTTCTCCAACTGGCTGAATTACTATGTCTATCAGCAGACTCCATTCGATCTGAAAGATCTGAAGGGCGTTGACGAAGATTAATTCCAAAAAGAAACCCTCCCGATATTCGGGAGGGTTTTGTCGTCTGCAGACCCTATTGGATCTGAAAGTGCGGATAAAGATTTATGCATAACAAAAACCACCCACAGCTGCAGGTGGTTTTTTATTTAAAGCTTTTCCAGATATACAACGATCAGCAGCGGTGTGATGGCTTCTTCTTTAAATGGAACATAGCCCATTTTTGCATACAGATCCAGCTTTTTTGTACTGTGACAGGTAGTGTAAATTTCGAAGCGGCTGTTTGGATACATCCGCTCAATGTAAGTCATCAGCTGGTGGCCAATGCCTCTGTCCTGATACAGCGGATGCACAAACAGCTTGGAGAGATACACGGTGTCGTCATGCTCATAGCCGCGAACAGAACCAATGATCATGCCGTTTTCATCCATTGCTTTGAGGAACGGACCTCTCGCAATATCTGCCTTCAGGTCTTCAATGGTCTGGTGGACCGGCGGAATATGTTCCTTTTTCCACTCCTTGAATTCGTCCTGATAGCTCATCTCCTGCACAGCCAGCAGTTCTTCCAGATCCTCCAGGGTAACCTGTGCAATCTGGGCTTCCATATGAATTTTATGTTTCATCACGTACTCCTGCGCACTGCGGCAAACGCTGCCGCAGCCTTTCCATATTATAGTTAAGCATAGTGTACCATAAAAACACAAACAGGAATATTCACATTTTTACAGAAACATTGCGGCTTATTTTGGTCAAAAAAATGTAAAAGTTCATGGTTGATTTTGCCTGCAGGGTGGCAAACTGCTTTTATTTGTGTTAAAATAAGAACAGAATTGATCGGAGCGCAAAGTACGGTCTGCCGCTCCGGAACAAGGGAGGCAAATTCCATGAGTTTTGATGCTTTTACAGCCGGTGTTGAACCGGGCGGTCTGCGCAGCCAGAGTGATATTCGTCTGTTGATCTGCTATATGCTGGCCAGTGTAAATGAACCGATTTCCAAGCAGGACATCGTGATGGTGCTGCAGGACAACGGCCTTGCCAATTATTTTGAAGCCGCCAGCGCTCTTGCTGACGTGTTGGCCAAAGAAAATGCCTCTTTAGACCCGGACAATCCGGATCTCTGCATTGCCAACAAAACCACCTATGAAATTTCTGATCTGCTGGATTCCACACTGCCGCCGGCTGTCCGCGACCGTGCTGTAAGCGGTGCTCTTGCGCTGCTGGGCATGGCAAAACGCCAGCGGGAAAACAAAGTGGAAATGGAAAAAAATGCCGACGGCTATAACGTGACCTGTCACATCTCCGGCGGCAAAAATGATCTGATGTCTTTCACACTGCAGGTGCCGGATTTATACCAGGCCAGAGTGGTAAAGAAAAACTTCCACCGTAATCCGGAGCTGGTATACCAGGTTATGCTGAGCCTGATGACCAACAACAAAGACTACCTGGAAACATTGATCAAAGAATTATAAACAGCGAAAAGGGACCCCGGCATAACCGGAGTCCCTTTATTTTTTTGAAATTACGAAAAGCAAATCTTTCAGAATAAAAAAAGAAAAGGACATTTTGCCGCGTGGCCAAAAATGTCCTTTTCCTTTATCCTAAGCTATTAAAGCATGGAATTCATAATTTTCTCACAGAGTTCATAGAGGTCATCTGCGGAATAACCCAGCAGCTTAACAGAAACGTCGCCGCTCTGAATTACAGATGCGCCGCCTTCGATCTTTGGACATGCATCGATCATTTCGCGGATTGCTTCGATATCTGCCTTATCCTTCATGTTAACGATGAGGAGAGTTGCCATGTGAGTAAAGCCCTCATACATGCCAAGGCTTTCCATATCCATCTCAGAAGGATTGTACTGTGCGTTATCGTTGTAGATCAGCTTGCCACCCTTACGGATTGTGATGTGAGAGTGGTAGAAGCTGTAACCAAAGCGCTCACCGTATGCAATACGGCCGCCGGAGAGGATTTCTGCCAGCATCAGCTGAGAGGAATCGTCTGCCAGTTCGCAGTTGATTGTGCTGTAAAAGCCGGAATCCTTAAATGGAATTGTTGGGAGTGGGCTGTACTTGAACAGCGCATTCTTACCAACCTTGATGGTAGTGTCTCTGCGAGCACTACCGCCATCCATCTTGTGCAGCTTTTCGAAAGACTGAGCTGTCAGCTCCATCTTTGCGTTATCTTCAATAATGAAGTTCTGCTCCTGTGTATCGCCCTTCAGGATACCTGCAGATGCAGTCTGCATCATGAGAGTCATAAGGTCCTTTTTAATGTGGAAAGGCTTCATGAGCTTGAACGGCTGGGTGTAAAACTTATCGCTGAGAATAGTTTTGCCATCCTTAAAGCTTGCAGTAGCGTTCAAGACACAAGTTCTATAATATCTGTTCTGGGAAGTCTCCATTTTTACTAAGCTCCTTATTTAACATCCTCGAAAAGAACGTCGCTCTTGATCCAGTTGATAACGTCATCAACACCCTTGCCGCTCTTAACGTCAGCAAAAATGAATGGCTTTTCGCCTCTCATCTTCTTGGAGTCTCTGTCCATAACCTCGAGGGAAGCGCCAACGTATGGAGCAACTTCGATCTTGTTGATTACGAGCAGGTCGGAACGTGTGATGCCAGGGCCACCCTTACGTGGAATCTTGTCGCCTTCGCAAACGTCGATAACAAAGATTGTGGAGTCAACCAGCTCTGGGCTGAATGTAGCAGACAGGTTGTCACCGCCGGACTCGATGAATACGAGCTCGATGTCTTCGAACTTTGCTACCAGCTCTTCAACAGCTTCCAGGTTCATAGAAGCGTCTTCACGGATTGCTGTATGTGGGCAGCCGCCAGTTTCAACGCCGCGGATTCTTTCTCTAGGCATAACGGAGTTCTTTGCGAGGAACTCTGCGTCTTCCTGAGTGTAGATATCATTTGTGATTACGCCAATGCTGTAATCCTTTGCCATTCTACGTGTTACAGCCTCGATCAGAGCTGTTTTACCGGAACCAACCGGACCTGCTACACCAATTTTCTTATAAGCCATGTTAAATTACCTCCAAAAGAATATTAGGACATGTAAAGTCTAGAGTACAATGTCTCGTGCTGCATGCAGCGAACGTCAAAGCCAGGGTTAGAGAGGCAGATCTGCTTCTCTGTGAGTGTCATCAGCTTATCCAGGCACTTTACAAATACCGGATGGAGCTTCTTCAGGATCTGCTGACCCTGTGTCTGGCTAAGAGGAATTGTCTTAACACCACTAACCAGCTTACCAGCTGTGCTTGTGTAAAGGAAAGACTCCATTGCACGTCTCATGTCGATGCCAACTGCTGCGCAGAAAACACCATATGCAGTTGCATGAGTAGGCTGAAGCTTTTCAACAGCTGCTACATACTTTGTGAAGATATCAGACTCGTATTCGCAATCCATGCTGATTACAGTCTTGATAAATCTGGAGCCGAGCTTCTGTGCTGCAGAGCGGATTTCTACAGGAGACTTGCTGGCTTCCACAATTTCTTCCAGCTCGAGGATCTTATCCAGATCGCCTGCCTTTGCATATTCGTAAGCAAGGCGAGCAGGGAGAAGCTCGGAATACAGGAAGCTGTTCATAATGCTGCTTTCGAGAAATGCAAAAGCAGACTCCGGATCTTTCACTATATTCTTCTGAATATAAGTTTCGAGGCCATATGAGTGAGAGTAACCGCCGATTGGGAACTGAGCATCATTGACCTGCAACAGAATAAAAAGTTGATTTTCGTTCATGTTTTCTCTCCGCTGTTAAATTAGCGACTTATAAAAATACCGCCATCATTTTGTCGCTGTAAAATGATGGCGGTTGGATTATTAGTGCGTATGAGCGTTAATAGAAGATGAGATACTCTTCTTGAAGTTCAGCTTCACTGACTTCAGTTCAACTTTAACGCCTAACTTTTCCATCAGCGCTTTCATAGGCTTGTTGATATGCTGATCCTGCTGTGGAACAATATACTGGTAGTCAGTTTCGCCCCAGAAAACAGTAGCATGCTTATTACCGATTTCATAACATACTTTTGTAGCCATGTGAACATCGTCTACATCAATTACAAAAGCCAGTGTTTCCGGAATATTAACAGCAACTACGGTGTTGCCGTCAATTGCCAGGACATCGTCCTGGTTCAAGCCTTTGGTAAGAATTTCATTACCGAGCTGAACGCCTACGTCGCGACCCGCCATAGATTTTTTCTTATGTAACTTCTTGAAAGCTTCATGCCATTCAATGTCTACATAGTCAACCTCGAGGCCCGCGAACTTCTCGTCACTCAGGGTGCCGAGAATTTCTTCACATAATAACATTTTGATAACTCCTAATGCTGTAATGAAGGAAGAGCTCCTTCTAATTTCATATCCGCCACTAAAGGTTCAGGACAGACGAGCTCTCTGAAAACTCATCTATCAGAAAATCTCCGCCAGTCACGAAGCATCATTAGCCTGTGAACTGGCGGAGACTCCGTCTAAACCTTAGCTCCGGAGAGCAAAGGTATTATAGACCCCCTCATTAGAAGGGTTTAGAAAACGTTCTAAAGTTAAAATTAGAACAGGTTGTAGATCTGTGTCAGTGGGAGAGCTGTTGCGATTTCGCAAGTTGCGAGAACGCCGTCTACCTTAACAACGTAGGATTCTGGATCTACTGTGATCTCTGGAGTTGCATCGTTGAACTTCATGTCAGCCTTACCGATGTCACGGCAGCCCTTAACAGCAACGAGCTTCTTCTGGAGACCGAGCTTCTCCTGGATACCATCTTCGAGGGAAGCCTTAGATACGAATGTGATGCAGGTGTCATAAACAGCCTTGCCCAGTGCGCCCCACATGTGCTTGTAGATCATTGGCTGAACTGTTGGGATGGAAGCGTTAGCGTCACCCATGTTAGCCATTGTGATCATACCGCCCTTGAGAACCATGTTTGGCTTGATGCCGAAGAATGCTGGGTTCCAGAGAACCAGGTCAGCAAACTTACCAACTTCGATGGAACCTACAACGTGGGAGATACCGCAAGCGATAGCTGGGTTGATTGTGTACTTAGCAACATATCTCTTTGCACGGAAGTTATCGTTGCCCTCAGCGTCTTCTGGGAGCTTGCCGCGCTGCTCTTTCATCTTGTGAGCGCACTGCCATGTACGTGTGATAACTTCGGAAGGACGACCCATAGCCTGGGAGTCAGAAGACATGATGGAGAATACGCCCATGTCGTGGAGAACGTCTTCAGCTGCGATTGTTTCTGGACGGATTCTGGAGTCTGCGAATGCAACGTCTTCAGGAATTCTGTTGTCCAGGTGGTGGCAAACCATCAGCATGTCAAGGTGCTCATCAATTGTATTGATGGTGTATGGCATTGTTGGGTTTGTGGAAGCTGGGAGAATGTTAGGGAAACCAGCGATCTTGATGATGTCAGGTGCGTGACCGCCGCCTGCGCCTTCTGTGTGGAATGTGTGCATTACACGACCTGCGATAGCGTCGAGTGTATCTTCAACACAGCCAGCCTCGTTCAGTGTGTCAGTGTGAACTGCAACCATTACGTCGTAGTCGTCAGCAACTGTCAGGCAGGAGTCGATAGCTGCAGGTGTTGTACCCCAGTCTTCGTGGATCTTCATGCCAGCTGCGCCAGCAACGATCTGCTCAGCCAGTGGGCCGTATGCGGAGCAGTTGCCCTTACCGTACATGAGAACGTTCATTGGGAGATCTTCACAAGCCTTGATCATCTCGGAGATGTTCCATGGGCCTGGTGTACATGTTGTAGCGTTTGTGCCGTCTGCAGGGCCTGTACCGCCACCAGCCATTGTTGTGATACCGGAGAACAGAGCTGTGTCAACCTGCTGTGGGCAGATCCAGTGGATGTGAGTATCGATACCACCAGCTGTTACGATGAGGCCTTCAGCTGCCAGAGCTTCTGTGGAAGCACCAACAACCATGCCTGGTGTAACGCCGTCCTGGATGTCAGGGTTACCAGCCTTACCGATACCTGCGATCAGACCGCCGCGGATACCGATGTCAGCCTTGTAAATGCCTGTGTAGTCCAGGATGAGAGCGTTTGTGATAACGAGATCCAGCTCGCCATTTGTGGACAGGTAGTTAACAGCCTGGCCCATGCCGTCACGGAGTGTCTTACCGCCGCCGAACTTGGACTCTTCGCCGTATACTGTGTAATCCTTCTCAACTTCGATGATGAGGTTTGTGTCAGCGAGTCTAACCTTATCGCCAACTGTTGGGCCGTACATCATGCTGTATTGTGCTGCAGAAATTTTCATTTCTCATTTCCTCCTTAAATAAAAAACTTATTTAACAAAACCCTTAAGAGTTGCTGTCTGCATAGCTGTTGCCAGGTTTGCTGCAACTGCCTGACCGTTTGTCAGGTTGTTGAGACCGTAGGAGCGCTTTGCACCGCCGAGCTCTACCAGAGTAACTGTCTTTGTTTCGCCTGGCTCAAAACGTACTGCGTTGCCGGATGGAACGTCGAGACGGAAGCCGAAAGCTGCTGCTCTGTCAAATGCGAGCATCTTGTTTACTTCGAAGAAGTGGAAATGAGAACCAACCTGTACAGGTCTGTCACCAGCGTTGGTAACCTCAAGCTGAATTGTCTTCTTGCCTGCGTTTAACTCAATTTCTCTCTCTTGTGGAAAAACTTGTCCGATAAGCATTTGTGTATCCTCCTTGTTCAAATTACTGGATTGGGTTGTGAACTGTTACCAGCTTTGTGCCATCTGGGAAGTTGCACTCTACCTGAACTTCGTGTACCAGATCTGCTACACCGTCCATAACGTCAGCCTTGGAGAGGTACTTTGTACCTTCTGTCATCAGCTGAGCAACTGTCTTACCAGCTCTAGCCTCTTCGTGGAGCTCAGAGCAGATCAGGCCAACAGCTTCAACATAGTTGAGCTTGATGCCCTTTGCCTTTCTCTCCTTAGCCAGGTTGCCGATAGCGTGGAGCTGTAACTTTTCGAGTTCTCTTGGTGTTAATTTCATTTCTAATAACCTCCTATTTCTGTCGAAAATTTTAAACTAAAATATCCCAGCCTACTGCAATAGCCCGAAATATTCAAGTTTGCGAATTATTATAGAACTGATTAGAACTACAAGTGCATTATACACTATCAATTTTTAGATGTCAATGAAAATCCTGTAAAAAACATGAATCTTCGTGACTATTTGTTGGATTTATTCACTAAGCTAAAGTATTAAAGGCAACCTGTTGTAGTCTATTTTGTATATTTTATGAAAGATGCACAATTTATTGAAATCTGGAGTATTTTGTAATTTTTTCAAAAAAAGAGAGAATCCCGGGACATATCTTCCCCGGGCTTCTCTCTTTTTGCTGTAAATCAGAATTTAATACAAAACTCACAAACTACGGCCTGCGAAAAAGCTTTTTCACAGCTTTATCCACCACAGCCTCCGCTTTTGCCGGGTTCACCCTGCTCAGCAGCATCGTTTCCCGCTCCAGGCGAATCTGATTGGCTGCAGCGATCTCCAGCCGTGCCTGTTCCATCTGCGCCCGATACTGCTCTGCGCAGGCGGCAATCTGCTCTGCAAACTGTTCGTCTGTGCCGGCCTGTACGCCGATTTCATAGAAATCCAGGATCTCATCCTGCTCCCGTTCTGGAACGTGCTCATGGGGCCGTGTGCTGTCAAAGAGACACAGATCCAGCTCCCGCAGAATGACCATGTCCAGGCTGGAAGGATCAAAGGCACAATGGTACACTTCCGCCATGAACCCGTTATTTACTGCCCGGGCCGCAATCTTTTTGAGGAACGTAGATTTACCGGTACCCGGCCGACCTTTGATGAAATACCGCTTGCCGACACCTGCCGTTAAGTTTTGAACATAATCCACCGCACCATCTTCTGTTGCCGCACCCAGAAACCGGTGAACAATCTTCCCTTTTCTGTTCTGTGTATGGCTGCCCAGCAGTTTTTCGATCATCTCTCTGGTAAAGCTGTTCAGCGTGCCATAGCTGGTCTGCCCCATGTAAATCTGCTCCCATGCATCGTGTATCCGCTTTGCCTCACCAAAATGACGGTGGGCTTTGAGGAGATGGCTCTTTGTCTGCTGCACCGCTTCGTCGTCCATCAGCCGCTGCACCGAGTAGCCGTAATCAATATAGGCCGGAATATTCAACAGTCCCGTACGGAACTGGGGCAGAATAACACCCTCCGGCGTATTGTCGAGGCAGTTGTGGATCACCTCTGCCGCAAAGCCATCCCGCTCTGCCTTTTCCGTTACACGCTGCAGAATCGTCTGCAGCAGTGAAGACGGGTAGTCCTCCAGCTTCATGGAAAGATCCAGCGGATAAAAGTTGGACTTGAAAAAGCTGAGAAAGCCTTCGCAGCCGTTGGTGTTGATAAAATAGCGCAGTGTCTGAGACAAGGGACCGCATCCTTTCTGTTGGTTCTTACCTTATGTATATGCGGAACGAAATATTTCATACGGAAAAGTTTTCAACAATCACTGTTGGCGCGCTTTTTCTATAAATGAAAAAATCCCCGGGCTGAATTGCACGAGGATTTTAAAGTTTATTTTTCTTTGAACCGCAGCATACGGATGGCGTTGAGAATTGCAAGAAAAGAAACGCCAACATCTGCAAATACTGCCAGCCACATAATGTAATCGTCGATCAGATGGGTAACACTCAAACCCTGTACTGCAGTCTTGACGCCGATTGCAAACACAATATTCTGCTTAACAATCGTCATGGTGCGGCGGGAAATTTTCATCAGTGTGGAAAGTTTTGACGGTTCATCGGTCATGATAACGATATCTGCCGCTTCAATGGCTGCATCGGAACCAAGGCCGCCCATGGCTACACCAATGTCCGCTCTTGCCAGTACCGGCGCGTCGTTAATGCCATCACCCACAAAGGCAAGCTTTCCTTTTTGTGACTTCTGCCGGAGCAGCGCTTCCACACGGTCTACTTTATCGCCGGGCATCAGCTCTGCATGGACTTCATCCACACCGAGAGAAGCAGCAACTTTCTCTGCAACACGTCTGTTGTCGCCGGTCAGCATGACAGTTTTTGCTACGCCGTTTTCCTTCAGGCCGCTGATAGCCTGCTTTGCGTCATCTTTCGCTTCATCGGCAATTACAATATAGCCGGCATAAACGCCGTCTGCCGCAACGTGAACCGTTGTGCCCATGGTCTCGCCGGTAAAGTATGGAATCCCGAACTTTTCCATCAGGCGGTGATTGCCTGCCAGCACCGTTCTGCCGTCAATGACAGCTTTCACACCGTGGCCTGCAATTTCTTCAATAGTACCGATGCGGCTGCTGTCGAGCTTCTGTCCGTATGCTTCCTGCAGAGACAGGGAGATCGGATGGTTGGAGTTACTTTCTGCATGAGCAGTGAGCGCCAGCAGAGAAGATTCTGTCAGATTGGCCGGGTGGATTTCTGTAACGCAGAAGGTGCCCTTTGTCAGGGTGCCGGTCTTATCAAACACAACCAGCTCTGTTTTGGAGAGGATCTCCAGGTAGTTGCTGCCCTTTACCAATGCGCCGCATTTGGATGCGCTGCCGATACCGCCGAAAAAGCTGAGGGGTACGGAGATCACCAGTGCACATGGACAGGAGACAACCAGGAAGGAAAGTCCCGTCTTGATCCAGGTCATCCAGAAGCCGCCGTCGGCAATACCGAAAATCAGCGGCGGAACAACTGCAATCAGCGCTGCCAGAATACAGACGATCGGTGTATAGAACCGGGCAAATTTCGTAATGAAATTCTCCGTCTTTGATTTTTTGCTGCTGGCATTTTCCACTAGATCAAGAATTTTCGACACTGTGGATTCACCAAAGCTTTTTGTCACCTGTACTTCCAGCAGGCCGCTTACGTTGATGCATCCGCTGAGGATCTCATCGCCGGCGTGAATTTCCCGCGGTACAGATTCACCGGTCAGGGCTTTTGTATCCAGCATGGAAGCACCTTCCAGCACGATTCCGTCCAGCGGCACTTTTTCACCGGGACGGATCACAATGACCTCGTTCAGCGCTACATCGTACGGATCGATTTTTTCAACAGTCCCGTTTCGCTTCACGTTGGCATAGTCGGGACGGATATCCATCAGCTCTGTGATAGACGCTCTGGACTTTCCCACCGCGAAATGTTCAAACAGTTCACCGATCTGGAAAAACAACATGACGGCAACGCCTTCAAAACATTCACCGATCACAAACGCGCCCACGCTGGCAATGGCCATGAGAAAATCTTCATCAAAGACCTGCCCGCGGAAAATATTCCGCAAAGCGCTCCACAGCACACCGCCGCCAATGACCAGATAGGCCGGAATGAACATCATGGTGCGGATGAAGGCCGGCCAGTCGTGCCATGGGACTTCGCCGTGGAAGCCCCAGCCCATGGACAGGCAGATGATCAGCGCCGCCGCGCCCAGTGCCGTACCAATGGACAGCCGGATGATATCTTTCTTCATAGGCTATCTTCTTTCTTTGATCACAACTTCCGGCTCGATCTTGTGAATGATCTTTTCTGCTTCTGCGTAAACAGCCTCTTCCATGCCGTCTTCAATGTCCATGGTCAGCTTCAGTGTCATAAAAGCAATGTTTGCATCGTTCACGCCTTTTACCTTCTGCAGCTTGCGCTCAATTTTTGCAGCACAGTTTGCACAGCAGAGGTTTTCCAGAATATATGTTTTTGTCATATTCCATTTTCCTTTCTTTATGCAGAATGAATTTTTCAACGGTTACTCTGCGATATGTTCAATACCCTGATTCAGGATCGTTGTCACGTGGCTGTCTGCCAGAGAGTACAGAACTGTTTTGCCTTCCCGTCTGCCCTTCACCAGCTTAGACTGCTTCAGTACGCGCAGCTGATGAGAAATCGCAGACTGGGTCATGCAGAGCAGCTCTGCAATATCGCCAACGCACAGCTCTGACTGAGACAGGGCATATAAAATTTTCACTCTGGTACTGTCTCCGAATAATTTAAAGAAATCAGCCAGGTCAAACAGCACGTCTTCGTCCAGCATTTCGTGGCGAATGGCTTCTGCATCTTTCTGATGATCACGGCCGCAGTGGCACAGGTCTTCCTGCATTCTGTGTTCTTCCCGCATTGTAACCCTCCTTTATTCATATGAATCATTGTTCATATGTTCATTATATGACCAGTTAAAGTGGTTGTCAACGATTTTTACACCAGCTTTTCGCATAAAAAAAGAGGCGAAAAATTGGTTCAAATCACCGTGATTTCCTTTTTCATTATAATATATAGAAAAGTGCATAAATTTTGCGCCGATTTTCTGGCATAAAAAAAGCCCTCACAACCTGGTGAGAGCTTTGTGTTTTAACCTAAAAATGCCAGCACATTCTGTGGGTCTTCTTCCGGCTTTACCTTTTCTGCAGCGTATACTACCACGCCGTTTTCGTCAATTACGCAGGTAGAGCGAACAACGCCCATGGATACTTTGCCGCACATTTTCTTTTCATGCCATACATCGTATGCCTGAATTGCCTGCAGCTCCGGATCGGAGAGGAGGATGAACGGCAGGTCGTTCTTTGCTGCAAAGTTGCTGTGCGCCTTCACGCCGTCTTTGCTGATGCCGATAACAACTGCGTCTTTCTCTTCAAATGCCGGGTAGTTGTCGCGGTATGCACAAGCCTGCTTGGTGCAGCCGGCTGTACCATCTTTGGAGTAAAAGTAGAGTACTACTTTTTTGCCTGCAAAATCAGACAGGGAAACTGCGTTGCCGTTTTTATCGTTCAGAGTGAAGCCTGGTGCTTTTGTTCCTACTGGGATCATGAGAATACCTTCTTTCTTTTGCTTGATTTTATGTTTGCCAAAAAAATTGAATTTCTGTTTATTAACTTAGGAATGATTCTCATTATACAGTAATAATCGCAGGAATGCAAGACTTTTATAAAAAATATTTTTCAGAAATTTTGAATATTTAAAAACAAAGCACAGAAAAAAGTACCGCGGAAAATAAAAAAAGCGGACAGAATGTCCGCTTTCATCAGGCTATCCAATTACTTGGAATATTTCTTCATATACTCGAATGCTTCGATTGCCTTTTCCTTGTCGCATACAGCAAAGCTGAGCTTGTTGTAACCATCCTCATCATACCAGAACTGGATCTCGCCATATCTGTAGAAAGTTGGGTTCTTAATTGTCAGCTTGCTCATCTTGGAGAGCAGGAAGGACTGCTCGCCAACAACAACCTTGTTAGCGTCCAGAGCCCAGGACTTTGTGAAAAGGTGCATATCATTGTTAAAGCTTACTCTCATGTTCGTTTCCTCCACATCTCGTAGTAGTGTTTGAAGATCCGCCCCGCCATAAACATAACGTTTTACAAGCGGATTAAACCTAATAGCATTTTAGCAGAATCTGCGCCAAAATACAACAAAGTAACAAAAATTTTACTATTTTTTTCGCAGATGTAAACAATCCTGCGCAGAAATAAAAACTCCACTGTACAAAGGAAGACAGATTCCGCAAACAAAGAAAGCACCGCGCCCCAAAAGGAACGCGGTGCTTTTTATGCAATGTAAATTAATTTACTGCAATTATTTTGTGCCTTCGTAAACTGCTACTGCACAAGCTACTGTCATACCAACCATTGGGTTGTTGCCAGCGCCCATGAGACCCATCATCTCTACGTGTGCAGGAACGGAAGAAGAGCCAGCGAACTGAGCGTCGCCATGCATACAGCCCATGGAGTCTGTGAGACCATAGGAAGCTGGACCTGCAGCCATGTTATCTGGGTGCAGAGTACGGCCTGTGCCGCCGCCGGATGCTACGGAGAAGTAACGCTTGTCGTTTTCCATAGCCCACTTCTTGTATGTGCCTGCTACCAGGTGCTGGAAGCGAGTTGGGTTTGTGGAGTTACCTGTGATGGAAACGTCAACGCCCTCGTGCTTCATGATAGCAACGCCTTCCAGAACGTCGTTAGCGCCGTAGCACTTAACCTTAGCTCTTTCGCCGTCGGAGAATGCCTTCTCTTCCAGGATCTTCAGTTCGCCTGTGAAGAAGTCATACTCTGTTGCAACGTATGTAAAGCCGTTGATTCTGGAGATGATGTAAGCTGCGTCTTTGCCCAGACCGTTCAGGATAACACGGAGTGGGTTCTTACGAGCCTTGTTAGCTGTTCTAGCAATACCAATAGCGCCTTCAGCTGCTGCGAAGGACTCGTGGCCTGCCAGGAATGCGAAACACTCAGTCTCGTCACGGAGGAGCATTGCGCCCAGGTTACCGTGACCCTGACCTACGTTACGCTGCTCAGCAACGGAACCTGGGATGCAGAATGCTTCCAGACCGATACCGATTGTTTCTGCTGCCTCTGCTGCAGAAGCTACGCCCTTTTTGATTGCTACTGCACAGCCAAGTGTGTAAGCCCAAACTGCGTTTTCAAATGCGATTGGCTGAACACCCTTAACGATGCCTTCAACGTCAACACCCTTGCTCAGGCAGAGTTCTCTTGCCTCTTCCAGGGATGCGATGCCGTACTCAGCAAGACACTTTTCGATCTTGCCAATTCTTCTCTGCTTGCCTTCAAACATTACGTCGTTTGCCATAGTGATTCTCCTCCTCTCTTATTCTTCTCTTGGATCGATGTATTTAGCAGCACCGTCATAACGACCGTACTGGCTGATGTTCTTTTCGTATGCTTCGTTTGGAGCCATACCGTGACGGATAGCTTCCATCATCTTGCCAAGGTGAACGAACTTGTAGCCGATAACTTCGTCGTTCTCGTCCAGAGCCATGGACAGAACATAACCTTCTGTCATCTCCATGTAACGAACGCCCTTAGCCTTTGTGCTGTACATAGTACCAACCATGCTGCGGAGGCCCTTACCAAGGTCTTCCAGACCAGCGCCGATTGGCAGACCATCTTCGGAGAAAGCTGTCTGGCTGCGGCCATAAGCCAGCTGCTGGAACAGCTCACGCATTGCAACGTTGATAGCGTCGCAAACGAGGTCTGTGTTCAGGCACTCGAGCAGTGTTTTGCCTGGCAGAATTTCTGCAGCCATAGCAGCAGAGTGAGTCATGCCGGAGCAGCCTACTGTTTCAACGAGAGCTTCCTCAACAATACCGTTTTTAACGTTCAGTGTGAGCTTGCAGGTACCCTGCTGTGGTGCGCACCAGCCTACACCGTGGGAAAGACCGGAAATGTCTTTGATCTCGTAAGCCTTAACCCATCTGCCTTCCTGTGGGATTGGGGCAGGACCATTGTGTGGACCCTTAGCGATAGGGCACATATTTTCCACTTCGTGGGAATAAATCATGATGGTTCTCCTTTCAATCTTAAAAAATTACTGTATTGCAGTATTATCGTAAATTAACATACAATGCATAATCATTATAGCAAAATTTGTAGAGTTTATCAACACTTCCATGCAATATTTTTTTCGTTGTCTGTCCTTAAAAAAGCCCACACCGTTCACAAAATATCCTTTTCTTTTCTTATGCGTTGTGCTATAATAGATGGGTATATTTATAAGCAGGATTCAAATTTATTTTTTGAAGCAGAACGATCCGCTTTTTTGATGCGGATAAAGATATATGAGGTGAAATCAATGAGCGTTCTCAAAAAACTGTTTGGCGACTACAGCAAGAAAGAACTCAAGCGTATTCGTCCAATTGCAGATAAAGTTTTAGCGCTGGAAGAAAAGTTCAGAAAGATGACTGACGCTGAACTCCAGGCTATGACTCCAAAACTGAAAGACCGCCTTGCAAAGGGCGAAACTCTCGACGATATTCTGCCGGAAGCATTTGCTGCCTGCCGTGAGGCTTCTACCCGTGTGCTTGGCATGACACACTTCCCGGTTCAGATCATCGGCGGTATTGTACTGCACCAGGGCCGTATTGCAGAAATGCGTACCGGTGAAGGTAAAACTCTGGTAGCAACACTGCCTGCATACCTGAATGCACTGAGCGGCAAGGGCGTGCACATTGTTACTGTTAACGACTACCTGGCAAAGCGTGACTCTGAAGAAATGCGCAAGATCTTCCGTTTCATGGGTCTCTCCGTTGGTCTGATCGTACACGACCTGGAGAACCAGGCAAGAAAGCGCGCATACCTGTGCGACATTACTTACGGCACCAACAACGAGCTGGGCTTCGACTACCTCCGTGACAACATGGTAATTTACAAGGAGCAGAAGGTTCAGCGCGGCCACAACTTCTGTATCGTTGACGAAGTGGACTCCATCCTCATCGACGAAGCAAGAACACCACTGATCATTTCCGGTCCTGGCGAAAAGTCCTCTGAGCTGTATCAGGTAGCAGACCGCTTTGCAAAGACACTGACCTTTACAAAGATCGCTTCTGTTGACACAAAGGAAGACGCAGACGAAATGTACAACGACGTAGACTACATCGTTGACGAAAAGGCAAAGACTGCAACACTGACACCACGCGGTATGCAGAAAGCAGAGCAGTACTTCCAGATTGAAAACCTGAACGACTCTGAGCACCTGACCATTCAGCACC
>JAZUBL010000057.1:0-14150 GCA_045638545.1 Acutalibacteraceae bacterium
CCCATAGGCTTCCTTTGCCCAAGGAACTGTCTTTGCTGTAACTCCTACGATTTTGTCATCGCCCATCAGTTTTCTTGCGATGGCAATGGGCATATCCTCGGCACCCACGTGAACACCCTCTGCATCAACAGCAAGAGCAACGTCCACACGGTCGTCAATAATTAGAGGCACGTTGTAACGCTTAGCGATGTCATGTACCTTCTTAGCAAGCTCGATATACTCTCGTGTGCTCTTGTTTTTCTCACGAAGCTGCAGGAGTGTTGCACCACCTTTAAGAGCCTGCTCTACACGATAAAGGAACTCCTCTTCGGTGCAGTTCGTGCTGTCGGTTATAAAATATAAACTTGGATCAAACTTTTTCATTTTCTTTCTCCTTAAACATACAGATAGTCATTCAGGACCGGTTGCAATCCTTCGTCTGCAATGTCCTTATACATCTTGTCAAGGCTGCGATTATCATCAATCTCAAATTGCTCGTCGCCCTGTACTTCATCCGTTTCTTTTCCTGTATATTTACTTTCGTGGTCTCCGATACCGGTGGAAACACCTGCAGAAACCTTTGTTGCGGCAATCTTCACAATGCCGTTTCTAAACTCAGCGCTCTCACGGGAAGATACCGTAATACCAACGAAGGGCAAGAAAATACGGTAGGCACAAAGCACCTGACAAAGTTGTTTTTCGTGAACATCCAAGGAGTTAATTTTATCATTATTGATGATAGGTCTGAGTCTTGGACAGGATAAGGACATCTCGGCGTGAGGATATTTTCTCTGCAGGTAATAAACGTGCAATGCACTTGCCAAAGCATCCTTTCGGAAGTCAGAAAGACCAAGGAGAGCAGAGAATGCCACTCCACGCATACCACCGCGAAGGGCACGTTCCTGTGCATCAAAGCGGTAAGGCCACACACGCTTATGACCGAGCAAGTGAAGCTGTTCGTACTTATCGATATCGTAGGTTTCTTGGAACACCGTTACATAGTCCGCACCGCATTCGTGGAGGTATTCATATTCATCAGTATTAACGGGATAAATCTCAAGTCCAACCATACGGAAATACTTTCTTGCAAGCTTACAGGCTTCACCAATGTACTCCACATTGCTCTGACCTCTGCTTTCACCAGTAAGAATTAAGATTTCTTCCATACCGCTGTCGGCAATGACCTTCATCTCTTTTTCGATCTGCTCCATACTCAGTTTCATACGCTTAATGTGGTTGTAGCAATTAAAACCGCAGTATACACAGTAATTCTCGCAGTAATTGGCTATGTAAAGAGGAGTGAACAGATAAACGGTGTTACCAAAGTGCTTGCTTGTTTCAAGTCGTGCTCTCTGCGCCATCTGCTCAAGGAACGGTTCTGCCGCAGGAGAAAGCAGTGCCTTGAAATCTTCAACGGTACAGGTATCGTGCTCTAAGGCCGCCTTTACATCAGCAGCGGTATATTTTGAATAGTCATAGGAGTTCATCTGTGCCATTACATTTGACTGGACATCCGACTCGATCACTTCCATTCCCGGCAGATACTCCATGTGGTTCTTGCGGGAGGACGGATCTGTTTCCAGTCGATGCTTCTTTGCAAGTGCTTCGGGTGACAGATGCTCCGAATCTACAAAAAACTGATTTTCCATAGTGTTCCCCTTAATCTCTTAGGAAGCCTGTCAGAGGATCGGATGCAGATGCACCACGGGTCAGCACTCTTCCAAGTCCAGCAAGGTATGCCTTACGACCGGCTTCTATAGCGTTCTTGAAAGCAGATGCCATCATCGGAAGGTCACCTGCAGTGGCAAGTGCAGTGTTCGCCATAATTGCGGCTGCTCCCATTTCCATTGCTTCACAAGCCTGTGAAGGTCTGCCAATACCTGCATCTACAATGATAGGTAAGTCAATTTCGTCAATAAGGATTTGGATAAACTCTTTTGTAGCAAGTCCCTTATTGGAGCCGATAGGAGAAGCCAAAGGCATAACCGAAGCTGCACCTACGTTTACAAGGTCACGGGCTACATTGAGATCAGGATACATATACGGCATAACCACAAAGCCTTCCCTTGCAAGAATCTCGGTTGCCTTAATAGTTTCCTGATTGTCGGGAAGCAGATATTTGGAATCACGCATAATTTCAATCTTTACGAAGTTACCGCAACCAAGCTCACGTGCAAGTCTTGCAATGCGGACTGCTTCCTCTGCATTTCTTGCACCGCTGGTATTGGGAAGCAAGGTAATTCCTTCGGGGATATAGTCAAGGATGCTTTCCTGTTCCTTGGTGTTGGCACGGCGAACGGCAAGGGTGATGATCTCTGCACCCGCATCCTTGACCGCTGCCTCTATGAGCTTCATAGAGTATTTTCCGGAGCCAAGAATAAAACGCGAGTTAAATTCGTGAGCACCGATGATCAGTTTATCGTTGTTCATTTTATATTTCCTTCTTTCTTTAAGCTTCAAATTGTTCTGCCAAAATTCTGAGTACAGTGTGTGCCTGGTGAGCAGCGCAGAGCATAACGCGGGAAGAGATAAGACTGCCTTCCGATTGCACGTCACTTTCTTCATCTCCGCACAGATAAAAACGGCTCATAACCTTTCGTGTCCTAATGGCGTTTGCACTACCGAATCCCGCCATCCCTGATGCCGCCACAAGAAACTTGTCCGGCAATTTGGAAAGAACAATATCGGTCAGCATTGCTTTACATTCCGCATCATCGAATGCTTCACAGATGATATCAGCATCCTTCAGAAGTTCTATCGTATTGTCCTCTGTGATACGAACAGAATGAGATTCGATATCAATATACAGCGCTATCTCTTTAAGGTTTTCGCTCAGTGCTTCTGTTTTATATTGACCGATTTGCTCTACCTTGTATTGCTGACGGTGTAAATTAGTAATATCAACACGGTCAAAGTCAATGAGAATCAGTTTTCCGATACCTGCACGTGCAAGGGATATAGCAATATTAGAGCCAAGTCCTCCAAGGCCACAAATAGCGACCTTTGTACCTGAGAGCTTCTTTTGCAATTCCTTTCCGTGTCGCTCGCATAGAGCCTTATTCCATTCTTCTTTTGTTGGAATCAGATTAACCACCTCCCACAAAACTGACAATCTCTACGCTGTCGCCATCCTGCAATACAGTTTCGCCATACTCTGCTTTCGGTATAATATCTTCGTTGCGCTCTACTGCGATCCGTTTTGGATCATAATTTGTGGTTGCAAGATATTCTGCTACTGTCTTACCTGCAATGTTAAGCTCCTCGCCGTTGATCTTTACCATAAAAACACCTCCAAAAACAACAAAAAAGGAAGCTACCGATTTGGTAACTTCCTTAGTACACTTTGTTTTTCCTAATATCCTTATATCAGGCATCCCTACGTTGGCATTATCCAAATCAGGTTCTCGGTCGAAGGTTACACCTTCCTCTCAGCCCGTATACGAGCTCCCGTCGATTCAATTGTCATATATATTATATACTATTTTTTCGAAAAAAGCAAGATATTTTGTGAAAGTTTACGTTTATGACACAAATCCAACTGTTCCTTTTGCCTGAGGCAGCTTCATAGGAATGATAGGTCTCCTATTTTTGTTTCTTTTTGCCTCCATCGTATATGGTGCACACCACGCTGAAGCTTTTGTTCTGTTGAACGATTGATGCCATACTTATTACCTCCTTCTCGTCTTGGCGGCTTAAGCATAGCACCCCAGTTTTGCTATTATTTTTTATAGCGGGTATCCAAAATGCGGCATTTGAATCGTTATTATAGTTAAACCGGAACAGAGATTCGGAGGAGCAAAAACGGCGGTGATTCAAGGACCATCACCGTTTCTATTATTCCGATATGTGTCGAATACTGGTTGATAATGTTCCGATTAAGATATATACTTTAATTAGTGAAACGCTCCACCTACCATCCCCCAAGGATTTACATATTCTCTAAGAGAAAGACAGGTGCATTGCTATGAATTACCCACACACTCTCAATTTAAAAGTAGATAAAATATTTGGACAGCAAAACATTCAAATCACTTTATACTCCGGACTCACTACATTTGTCGGGACAAACGCTTCTGGAAAAACACAAACATTAAAGACGTTAAGGGATACCCTTAGGAGATCCCTTGGTGCTGATAAAGTACGTTATCTATCTTCAAATCGTATTGGAACAATGGAACAATATCGTTCCAAAACAAATCAATACAACTATACTGCTGATAATTATACGCTTGGAGACCGAGATACTAAACGTGCACGACTTCAGATTGAAACTGCAAGTGGCGATTTTTTCACCATGGATGAACGTAAAGATGTCTTCATTAAAGTCTCTGAAAGAATGTCAGAATTATTTAATAGGCAAATATTCATTCGTTGGGATGCTGGCCAAATGAAAGTTTTCTTTGGAAAAACAGATAGTGAGCAAGAGTATTCTGTTGCTGCGGAAGCCAGCGGATTGGTAAATGTCATTTCTATTTTGGCTGCTCTTTTCGACGAAGCTATTCAAGTTTTGCTAATTGATGAACCTGAAGTTTCTCTTCACCCTCAATTACAATCCTATTTGCTTCGGGAAATGAAAAATGCTGCTAAAGAGTATAATAAAACTATTATCATTTCAACTCACTCTGCAGAAATGATCGAACTAAATTCTGCAGCTGACTTGTGCAACTATGTATTTTTCAGAAAGGATACCTTGCCCAAACAAATTTCACCCGATGCGCCGGAACTTAATAACAGCAAATTAAAAGAATTTCTGCTTCGAATGAGCCTTATATACAATGAAGGCTTCTTCGCTAAAAAAGTGATGCTAATCGAAGGATCCAGTGATATGATTCTGTGTCGTTATCTTTGTAACAGACTCAATCTTAATCTTGATGTGGCAGGCTCACAAATTATTCCTGTAGAAGGGAAAGGGCAGTTCCCGGTTATTACCAAATTATTTAGGCTTATTGGTAAAGATGTGTGTGTCCTAACGGACTTAGATGGTTTTACTGACGATAACAATGTTATCAATCTTTTCTCGTCAATGCCAGAGGCAACTGAAATCGCCAACAATCACGGCAACGGTGATCTTCAAACCATGGTAAGAGACATAAAAACAAAAATTGAGGAACTAATTCGTACGCACAAAACAAACATGAGGAACATTTACGAAAATCATCCCTATTGGATTAATCGTGATCCTGAAGCGGAGGAAGAAAAAATCGTTCGTCGTGCTTCAATTGCACAATTGTTTACCGTTAGTGAAGAGGATCTATCAACTTGGCCTAATTCAGGAGATTGGAAAATCCTCAAAACCAGAATCTCGGTTCTTTACGATATTTTAGAGGAATTAGGATGTTTCGTTCTTCGGCGTGGAGCAGTAGAAAGTTATTATACTTTTGCTCCTAATACAACTTTTAACGGCAAGCCATCTGCGGCTGCTCTCGAAGTTAGTCAGTTAGCCGAAATAACTAACGAGCAACTCTGCGAACAATTTGCCGATCCTATTCGTTCTTTAAAATTTGCAGCATTAGACAAAACTGTTGATGAGAGCTTTGCAGTAAAGAAAGAATTGTTAAGTGAATTAGCACTGGTACTTGGTATTCTACACAAAGTATCTAATGAGAAAGAACTTCTTTCTCATATAAAGCAAGCAAAAGGCAGTGCCGAGTCGCTTTTCGATTATAAAATAATCAACGAAAGCAATCGCCAAGGCGTAGAAATCTCTTTAAAATCTGAAATAATTGATGTTTCCGGTTTCCCTTTTAAGGCTTTTGTCGGCGACAATGTTAATCAAATAATTGATGCTAATGTTCACGCTAAGCATTAATCTGATGAGTGGCCGCTAAGCTTAATAATCAAAACACTGATGCCCGGGGAGCCTTTCAGCCCTCCGGGCATCGTTTACATTAGTGGCGGCGCTATACATAAGAACGGGAAATTCCCAGCTTTACAGCCACCTCACGCTGTGCCATTGCTTTCTTTCCCGGCAGCAGGCCATACCGCAGCAGAATGATCGTCCGCTCTCGCCCACTCAATTCTGTATTAATCAGCCGGTTCATTTTTTCGATCTTCATTTTCTGATCAAGATCTTCTGCAATGCTGCTCTCTGAGGCCAGGGTATCCATCAACGACAAAGCGTTGCCGTCTTTATCCGTATCCATAGGCTCATTCATGGAAATATCCTGTGCATTTTTCTTTGTACTGCGAAAATACATTAAAATTTCATTCTCCACACATCTTGCTGCGTAACTGGACAGCCGAATCCCTTTATCCGGCCTGAACGTATCGATGGCCTTAATCAACCCGATTGTACCAATGGAAATCAGATCATTCTGATCATATGGCATAGCGTAGTACTTTTTTATGACGTGTGCTACCAGCCGCAGATTGTGCTCAATGAGCCTGTTTCTGGCTTTGGATGCAGCCGTTTTGTCATTGCTCTGCATTTGCTCCAGACACAACTGTTCCTCTTTTGATGTCAGCGGTTTGGGGAAAGAATCCGATCCGGCAACATGAAGGATCAGAAACAGAAGATGCTCAAATAAAGACGAAACCATGGAAAACATACGATCTCTCCTTTCTCTTTTTCCAAGTTTATGACAGAGAAAGGTAGTCTTATCCATAATAGCAGAAAAATCCCGAGGAATTTCTTCCCCGGGATTTTTTATTATTTAAGCCAGTTCTTTGTGCTGATGCAATTTGGAAGCAGGTAACCGTATGTATTTACGTTTTTCTCGCTGCTGTCATTCATTGCTGCACTATATTTACCAAAGCTGAACAGCTTGGATTCGCCCAGTCTTCTGTAAACAAGACCTGCGTAGCAGTTGCCGCCGGCATGGTGCCAGCAGAGCATTTCACTGCCGAATGTCACAGCATCCATGTAGTTCATATCCTTCTCAAAGCTGTGAGAAGTGATCGTTACATAAGAAGCTGATACATAGCCAGTCACGTTACCGGATTTTACCTTGTACCAGGCAGCCTTGTTGGTGCTGTCCCAGGTTGCCTCCGTAATGGTCACAGAGGTGCCTGCTGCCAGTGTCTTTGTGCCTGTACCGGTCTGCTTTTGGCTGCTGTACACCTGTGTTGGCAGAACAGTTCTGCCGGTTACGGTTTCACCTGCAGTGATCTTTTTCTGCACGCTGTCAGGATTTACAGAATTCAACAGGAACATGCGCAGGTCAAACTCAGAGGTGCCGTTCCACCAGCCGGAACCGCAGTTATAAGAGAAGCTGACCATTGCGTCGAACTGTGCCTGATTTGCTTTGATCTTGTTCATCTCAATGAACTTATTGACCTGTGTGGTATAGCCGTTCTTATTAACCACATCGCAGAGCAGTGCCCATGCTTCTGTTTCTGTCAGGTTGTTGTAGAAGGTATCGCCAGCTGCAAATGTATGGCCATAACCAACAGTTGGAACAACAGTAGAAGTCAGGGGATCCAGATAAACGATCGGAATGTAGCTTTCCCAGGAAGCAATCACTTTCAGGCCTTCGTCACTCATGCGGCGTGTATCCAGAGAGGTTGTCGCTGCATCCTGTGTGGAAACAACGTATGCCTCTGTGGTGTAATAAATACTGCTCATATCACTGCCGTCTTTCTTTTTGGCAGAATAAATTTTTGCAGTATAAGCGCCCGCTTTGTCAATGGTTGTGGTGTATTTCCAGATTCTGGAAGTTGTGCCCGGAAAACCGTCGCTGGCTTTTGTAGTTTCTGTTGTGTAGTCTGTTACCACTTTTGTTTTGCCGTTTACTTCAAACTTCACCGCGTTGCGGCTTGCATCTGTAATTGCAACAAATGTTACGTCTTTGCCAACGCTTGCAATATTCGGGCCAACGTAAGCAAGTTTTACCGGATCTGCCGCAGTAACCTTAACTGTCCAGATTTTCTTGTTCATGCCGCTGGTGCAGGAAATTTCTGCAGTGCCTTCCTTTGCACCGTAAACAAATCCGCCTTTAACAGTTGCAATGGATTCGTCACTGCTTTCCCAGGTACCGCCTGCATAACCGGTCAGGAATAAGGTTCTGATCTGCGGTACAGAAGCTTCTGCACGAATAACACTGACGTCGCCTTCCTCAAATTCCTTCAGATAATGAGAGGCAACAAAGTAATAGCTGTTGTTCAGCTTAAATTTATACCAGACGATATTATCCGCTGTTTTGGAGTAACCCTCTACTACGTCAATTACCATGCCGGCTTCCAGTGTTCCTTTAAAGCCGCCGTTCACAGACGGCTCAGTGCGATAGTTTACGTTGTCTGTTGTGACATACTGTTTCAGAACTTCTGTGCCGTCCGGAATTTCCCCCTCATCTGGCAGACGGAGATAATCGGAGGACATGTAGTAGAACTCGCCGTTGTACTTGAATTTGAACCAGACAATGCCGTCTGCTTCCTGAGAGAAGCCATCCACAACCTGCACGGTGGTGCCGTTTGGAATAACACCGCGCTTTTCACCGGTAAGGCCAGGTGCCGCACGATAATTTACATCCTCTGTTGTAATATACAGCACCAGTTTTTCTTCCGGCTCTTTTTCTGCAGTGGTACCGGTAATGGTTGGGTACTCACCCACATACTTTACACCGCCGGCTGTTTTGTAAGCCTTTGCCGCAAATTCATACTTGGTGCCGCCATTCAGACCGCTGAAAGTATGACTTGTTTTCGTAATGTCTTTTCTTATCCATTCAGAATCACCAGGTTTTCTGTAATATACATAGTAACCGGATGCACCTTCTACTGCATTCCACTCCAGCGCAGCTGTATCTGCAGTAATGGAGGACAACTTCAGGCCTGTCAGCTTGGCAGGTCTTGTTGCAACAGTCAGTGTTGGATACTCGCCGTAAATCTCCTTGCCGTTTACCTTTTTGTATGCCTTTACTGCATACTTGTACTCTGTGGCTGCTTCTCTGCTGCCATCGGTATAGCTGAGGCTGCTGGTTGTTTTGATCTTTGTCCAGCCGCCTTCCGGCTTTGCACGGTATACCCAGTAACCGTCTGCGCCACTTACCTTATTCCAGCTCAGTTTTACAGCGTCCATGGTTGTGGTGGCTTTAAAACCGGTTACCTTTGCAAGACCCTGCACAGTTGTACCGGAGATGGATGCCTCATTGCTGACATATTTGACGCCGCCGGCTGTTTTATAAGCCTTTACTGCAAAGTTATACTTTGTCTCCGGCTTCAGTTCGCTGAAGGTGTAGGTTGTTTTGGTAATATCTGTTCTTGTCCAGCTGGAATCGCCGGCTTTTCTGTAATATACATAATAGCCGTCCGCTTCTTTCACTGCATCCCACTCGATTGCCGCAGAACTGGCGCTGATTGATTTCAGCTTCAGATCGGTAACAGATACTGGTCTGGTTGCTGTTGCAAGGGTTGGATACTCGCCGTAAATTTCCTTGCCGTCTACCTTCTTGTATGCTTTTACTGCATACTTGTACTCGGTGCCGGATTCTCTGTCACCGTCTGTATAGCTGAGGCTGCTGGTTGTTTTGATTTTTGTCCAACCGCCTTCCGGCTTTCCGCGGTATACCCAGTAGCCGTCTGCACCATCTACTTTATTCCAGCTCAACTTTACAGCATTCATGGTTGTGTCTGCTTTAAAGCCGGTCACCTTTGCAAGACCGTCCGTAGTCGTTGCGGAAACAGTTGGATAATCGCCAACATACTTTACACCACCGGCTGTTTTGTAAGCCTTTGCCGCAAATTCATACTTGGTGCCGCCATTCAGACCGCTGAAAGTATGACTTGTTTTCGTAATGTCTTTTCTTATCCATTCGGAGTCACCGGATTTTCTGTAATATACATAGTAACCGGATGCACCCTTTACCGCATTCCACTTCAGTGCTGCCGTATTTGCTGTAATAGAAGAAACCGTCAGGCCTGTCAGTTTCGCAGGTCTTGTTGCAACAGTCAGTGTTGGATACTCACCGTAAATTTCCTTGCCGTTTACCTTTTTATAAGCCTTAACTGCATACTTGTACTCTGTGGCTGGTTCTCTGCTGCCATCGGTATAGCTGAGACTGCTGGTTGTTTTGATCTTTGTCCAGCCGCCTTCCGGCTTTGCACGGTATACCCAGTAACCGTCTGCGCCACTTACCTTATTCCAGCTCAGCTTTACAGCGTTCATGGTTGTGTCTGCTTTAAAGCCGGTTACTTTTGCCAAAGTATCAGAAGCAGCAGAACCGGACTTCTTCAGATACTCGGAAGAAGCGTAATAATAATCAGAGCCGATTTTCACTTTAAACCAGATAACGCCGTTGGCTGTTCTGGAGTAACCATCCACCACGTTTACAGCGGCACCCTTTTTCAGAGTGCCTTTCAATGTACCTGTTGTGGACGGCGCAGAGCGGTAGTTCAGATCGTCTGTAGTGGTGTATTTGACCAGAGATTCTTTGGCCGCCTTCAGGTAATCGGCGCTGACGTAACCTGTTTTGCCATCAGCTGTCTCTACCTGTACCCAGCTATTGCTGTTCTTCTTCAGAACAGTCAGCTTTGTTCCTTTATCCAGCGTGCGGATGATATCATAGCTGCTGCCGGCACCTTTGCGCATATTCAGCGCGTCTGTAGTCTGCACAACAGAGTTCGCCGCAAATGTGGATGCCGCCTCCGCTACAATGCCTATTGGAGAATTCGCCATCATAGCTGTTCCTGTTACGGTAGAAACCATCAGAACAGAGGACAGCGTTGCTGCGACTATTTTTTTTGAAACTTTTTGGGAAGTTTGCTTTTTGTTCATTGTATCACCCCAAAGTTTTAAAACATTTCGATCATATCTTCTTTAAAAGGAAACTCCTCCTCTTTTACAATTTTATTATAACAAATACTTACTAAAACCGTCAATAAATACTACAAGATAGTAATGAAATCTTCGTTTTTTGTTCACAAAATTTTATCCAACGCTATGGAGATAGAAAACCCGCATAAAACAAAAAAAGCTCAGTCCGAAGACTGAGCTTAATCTGGTGCGGCAAATGGGACTTGAACCCATACGTCATACAACACACGCCCCTCAAACGTGCCTGTCTGCCAATTCCAGCACTGCCGCATATTCATGCCGGTGCGCACTGCACTCAACGTTTTATATAATACCATATGTTTTTGAAAATGTCAACACTTTTTTAAAAAGCATGAAAATTGATGCATTTTATCAAAAATTGTTTTCTGATCCCTGTTCAGCAAAAATCTGACAGAAAAAGAAAAAAGCCCGGTCCGAAGACCGAGCTTAACTCTGGTGCGGCAAATGGGACTTGAACCCATACGTCATACAACACACGCCCCTCAAACGTGCCTGTCTGCCAATTCCAGCACTGCCGCGCTTTCACGTTGGTGCACTGCACTCAACGTGTTATATAATACCATTGATCTATGAGAAAGTCAACACTTTTTTAAAAGTTTTTCTGAAAATTAAATCTTTGATAGATGTACACAAAAATCACTCGTATTTTGAAACAAAACTGAGAAATTCGTCGCGATCCATGATATCGTTGATCACTTTCAGCATAGCATTTGTGGTCATACGTTCCGGCAGATGCAGCTGACGCAGCAGCCATTTGCGTTTTTCAGCGCTGTTGTCGCCGCCGGTAATGCCCAGTTCAAACAGCTCTGCCTTTGTAATTTTCGGCCCTTTCTCCGCAGCAGCCTCTTCTTCCCCCACAAATGTAGCGCCAGCACGGCGCAGCGCATCGATGATCACGTCTTTCGGCACACCTTCCACGCCAAGCTTGCCCTCTTTGGAACGAGTCACCTTGCGCTTCTCCTTGCCGTAAATATCCGGGATGTATGCCTGCTTGATCTTGGCATTATCAATGGAGCCGGTAAGATGATTGCGGATGACAAAACCGGCGCCATCGCTGTCTGTGAAAATAATAATGCCGTGAGTGTCTGCCAGTCGGCGGATCAGCGCCATCTGCTCCGGATCTTTAAAAATATGGAAACCGGATGTTTCCAGAATTACGCCGTCTACAATGGAAGACAGCTTGATTTTATCATACTTGCCCTCTACAATGATGGCTTCTTTTACTTTTAACAGCAACGTATTTCCGCTCCTCTTCCTTTTTGTTTATCGGTCTTTCTCCTGTGCTGCCAGCAGCAGCTTGGCAACCAGTTCATCCAGCACGACGCGCTTCATTTCGCTGCGGCTGCTGCCGGCACCGCCTTTCAGGTTCAGGTCAGCCTCCAGTAATAAGTCCAGGCTTTCCCGCAGCATTGCTGTGGAAAAACGGCTGCTGTCCTGCTCTGCATTGCTGATCAGAAAGGCCTTGTTTTTATAATCAAAAACTGTGGACAGTTCCATTGGATCTCTGCCGCTGCGCAGCATGGTTTTTACACGGTACAGATTCAGATATGCCGAAGACAGCATTGCTACAATTGCAATCGGCTCCTCGTTCTGTGCCATCAGGTCATCGATGATTTTATAGGCTCGCTCGTAATTGCCGCCGATGATCGCCTTGGAAAGGTCAAATACCTGCGACTCTGAGTTGACCGTTACCGCTGTATCGATGTGCTCCCTGGTGATGACACCGCCGCCTGCAAAGCCGCACACCTTGCCGATCTCATGACTCAATGTCTGCAGGTCTGTGCCGCAAAGCTGCAGGATCCGCTTTGCAAGGTCGCGGCTCAGCTCACAGCCGCGCTTTTCTGCATAGGTGATCAGATATTTCTCCAGATCGGAATTGGTCTTTCTGGCAAACTCCACCAGCGTCAGCTTCTTTGCATCGGTGCCGAAAAAACTCTTCCATTTTGTAGAAAGCCGCTTTTTCTCCAGCATAATTGCCGGCAGATAAATGATCAGCACGGCAGACTCCGGCAGATCCCGGATTATGTTCTGATAGGCTTCCAGCTCATCGGCAGTCAGGCTGTCCACATTCAGATCGCGGAGTATGACCACTTTCTGCTCCGCAAAAAACGGCAGAGATTCCACCGCTTCTGCTACCTGATCGGCAGATGTATCGGCCGCATCAAAGCGATGCAGGTTAAAGTCTGCAAAGCCGGTGCCGGTCACTTTCTGAATCACCTTCTGCACGCTTTGCAGCATGGTGTATTTTTCGTCGCCATACAGCAGATAAGCACCTGTCAGCGTACCTTTTTCTATTTCTTTTTTGAATGCTGTGTCTTTCAGTTCAGGCATCAGTCACCCCTCCTGATCTTCAGATTTCGATCGTCTTCCACATCAATCAGCAGATTGCCGCGGCCGCCGGTGGTATAAAGATTGACGGTCTCCATTTCCAGGTACGCCTTGTTGTAAAGCACCTGCAGTTCATCCTCCGGCAGAGAAAGCACTGTCGTCATGTGCGAGCCGCCAAGATCCTCTTCCGGCAGACCGTCTGTGATAAGAATGTCCGCTATATGTTTTTCATTACTGCCGCTTTCCGGTTCGTATGTTTCACTCAACAGCAGGAACGACACATCCCGTACAGTGAAGTACAAACCGCTCTCGCTGTAAGAACCATCCATTGTGAGGGATATTTCGTCCAGCAGCATTGCTTCCGCATTATCTTGATAATACGAAACTTTCTCCGCCTTTGCAAGCTCTTTTTCCAGCGCACCGCCTGTATAGGCAGATTTCTCCAGCAGAATATGCTCTACCGGATAATCGCGCAGCAATTCTGCCGCATTTTTCTTTTCCTGATTATCACCGGATGTCAGCTGCAGGTAGGCGATCTCTCCTATACCTTCTGTCTTCAGATGGTTCTGCAGTGTATCTGTACTGTAGCCTTCGCAGCCCAGTACGGCCGCCTTTCCGTTCTTGCTGAGAACAACAGAAATGCCGTCGCCTACGTCCAGCACTGCTACGCGGATCAGATCCATCTTCACAATATTGTAGGAAAAAATGCCGGTAAACAGCACAATTGCCGACAGCAGCGCACCGATGATATAGCCTCGCGTTTTATGATAAAACAGCAATAAATAAGCCAGGATCAGCAGCGAACAAATCAGCCAGAGGTGCACAAAACCATGGGTCGGCGACACGGTGGCAAATGGGATCTTCGCCAGCAAATCGGTCGCAAAAATCAGCAGTTTGCCAAGGAGACCGCAGAGCAGCGCCAATGGTTTACCCAGAAATGCAAAGGCCGGCAGTACGTTGAAAATCGATGCCAGAAAGCCAAATTCGATCATCAGAGTCGACGGCAGAAGCAGCAGCAAGTTGGCCAGCGGTGCGATGAGTGAGATCTCTCTGCCGGAAAGAATGAAGATCGGCA
>JAZUBL010000058.1:0-3926 GCA_045638545.1 Acutalibacteraceae bacterium
AGGCGACGCTACCCGTCCCGCCTTCATCGTCGGCAGTGAAGTGCCCATTCCCGGCGGCGCTACTGAAGCTGAGGACACTCTGGCTGTTACCAAGCCCGAGGCATTCCTGGATACCGTCAACACCTACACCCGCCTCTGGACTGAAGAAGGCGTCGGTGAGGGCATGAAGGATGTTATCGCTGTCGTTGTGCAGCCCGGTGTTGAGTTTGGCGACGAGCAGGTCTTCGACTACAATTCCGAAGCAGCCAAGGAACTGTGCGCTATGCTGAAGGAGTACCCCGACTTCTGCTTCGAGGGTCACTCCACCGACTACCAGACCCCCAAGTGCCTGTATGATATGGTCACCGATGGTATTGCCATTCTGAAGGTCGGCCCCGCTCTGACCTTTGGCCTGCGTGAGGCTCTGTTTGCTCTGAGCAAGATGGAAGAAGAGCTGGTTCCCGCAGAGGAGCGCGCAAACTTCATCGCAAAGCTGGAGGAAGTCATGCTGGCTAATCCCTCCAACTGGGCAAAGCACTACCATGGTGACGAGCGTCAGCTGGCCCTGTGCCGTAAGTACAGCTACTCCGACCGTGCCCGCTACTACATCGGTCAGCCCGAAGTCGTGGAGTGCATGAACAAGCTGTTTGAAAACCTGCGTAAGTATACCATTCCCATGAACATGCTGCACCAGTATATGCCCCTGAGCTACAACAAGGTTCGCGCAGGTGAACTGGAGCTGGATCCCAGAGAGCTGGCTATGGACGGCGTCGCACAGTTCATGCTGGACTATGAACAGGCGGTCTGATTTATATGGATTTTCAGACGGTATTAATGTATCTGGTGGCCGTTTTGGAGACCGGTGCGCTGATCGGCGCACTGACCTTCGGAGCAAGAGGCTTCCGGGAAAACAGTAACACGGAGGCGAGAAAATCTCTGCTGACGCGGGCAGGTGTTTATTTCGTTGCCTTTCTTGTGCTGAAAATGATTCGTTTCTACTTTTTTGGAGCATAACAAAACGGGCGCGTTGCACAAGCTGCAACGCGCCCGAACCATTTTCTCTTCTGCTGCAAACGGAAAAACGAATAAAAAACTGTCTGCCGCAACGACCGGTTTTGCGGCAGACAGTTTTTTGTTTTCAGTTATTTACCGGGTATGCCTGTCCCGGAATGGCTTCACCCAAACCAAGATGCGCAAAAGCTTGCGTAAATGCATCGTTTACAGAATAAATGTAGATGTAATCATAGCCTTCATTCTGCAGTCGCTGATACCATATTTCAGCTGCATTTTCCGCAGGCTCAGGAGATATGCCCAGTGCGTCATACATATCCGTATCGTTATAGAAGTTTTCAATATTGATACCGCTTCCAATCAGCTCAAAATAGAAACGGTGGTGGAAAATATTCGGCTCTTTTTCCGCCATGAGCAGGTAAACCCGCTTGTGTTCTTCTGCAAAGTCAACAGGAATTTCTTCCAGAATTTTGTCTTTTTCATTTTTGGCTTGTTCCAGAAAAACGGAGGAGTAATCACTTTCCCAGTAGGAGAGGACGAAAACACTGGCAAAGCAAATCAGCATACCGGCTAAAAACGCGGAAAGCTTTAAGGCAGATCGACCTTGCGGTATTGCTTCAAGGACAGCGGGCAGATACCGCAGGAAACAGAGAATCAGCCAGGCACTGGTAAGCGTGGTGAAATAGCGGTAAAAGGACAGATCCAGCAGTGCTTCTGCCGAAGCGTAGGGGAAAATATTGATATATCCGAAAGAAAACAGCAGGAAAGAAACAAAACAGAGCCCAAAGACGCAGATATTATTTGCCCGGCTGTGGGGTTTGAAGATCAATTCCGCAACAGCACAGAGGATCAGCAGAATCAAAGCATAAACAAGGAAAGAGAAACCGAATACCACCAGATTGATGATGGGTTTCTTCGTCAAAACTTCGATCAATGCGGAAATAACCTGCATTGCGGGGACTTTGATATGGAGAGAAACATGGTTTGTGATACTGTAGTGATGCAGCAGCCCTTTCCAAAGAAAATAAGGGAGGCACATCATACAAACGGGTATCAGAATCTTCTTAAAAAGTAGGGAAGCAGGCTGTTTTTCTTCCAAAAGACTGATCGTCAGGGCGCACAGAAGGGAAAGCGCGGCAAAGAGAATGCCGGTGTCTTTGATCATTACCAGAACAGCCAACGCCAGAGAAAACTGGATAATGGAGAATTTTGACCGGAAGGGTTTACTGGTTGCAAGGTAGAAGACATAACCCGCGGCAAAACCCAGAACAGGGTCAATAAACAGAGACTCATAAAAATAAGAACCGTCACCGCCGTGGAGTGTCAGTACGAAGGGTGCGCAGGTAACAAAAATGAAAGCCACGGGACACAGATACCACTGATTCCAGCGAAGGCTTCTGAAGGGCTGGATAGTCAAGACCGACACGAAAAGAGCGTAGGCAAGGAAGATATAGGACTCTCTGAAAGCCGGTGCGGCAGCCAGAAAGAAGTTTGCAAACAGCGGCAGAGCAGGGGGATAGGTCTGCATATTGTCGGCAGAATCGAAGATCAGAGCCTGCGATCCCAATTGCAGCTGCTTTGTTTCGTAGATTGCCTTGGGCATGGCGCTCCAGACCCGCAGCTCATCCCAGTGAACAGAAAGATTATCCGCTGTATAGAGAAGGAAAAAGACAGATGTGCAGCAAAATACCGCAAATGCGGGGGTGATTTTACTGACAATATTTACTTTCTCCTTTATGGTACAGCGAAACGCGCAGAAGAACAACGCTCCGATCAGCAGATACAGCGAAATCATTCCCAGCTGCAGCCAATTGATGCAGTAAAAAATGTAGAGATATAGAATGATAGAACAGGCTGTAATGGGGAGCATTTCTCCAGCATCTTTATCCAGCACAATGGAAAAAGCAATTGCTGCCAGAACAATCAGAAACAGTGCAAAAACCGCAGCCATCGCACAACCTCCCAATATAGTAGATATGGCTATGATATACGATTGCACCCCAAAAGTCAATGAAACCGGGATTTTTCGCGGCGGATGTCTGGTGCGGTTATTTATATTTTTTATTATGTGTTATAATCAGAAAAGAAAACCGGGATGCACGTTGAGAGGATGTGCATCCCGGTGTACGCAATCTATAAGTTAGTCGTCAAAACCGCAAAGCCACTCCATGGATTTGCCCAGTGCCCGCGAAAGCATCAGCAGTTCTGCGTCACAGACATGACGTTGGTTCTTTTCGATTCTGGAGATGATCAGCGGTGTAATCTCCATGCCAAGCAAATTGATTTCACGGGCAAGATCTTCCTGTGTCATAGGTGGTTTTTGCATTGCGCGAGCAAGACGGATTCGCTCGGCACAGATATTTCCCTCTATTGAAAACCGTCTGATTGCCATATTACATCCCTCAAATATCGGATTAAGATATTTACTATCTTTTACGTTGATTTTATATCAGAATACGATATAATTATGATTACTTAAGATGAAAAATATCCTAAGAAGATAGAACGACAAAAAAGAGGTGTTAATATGGCAAGCTTGAATGAATATATAGAACGACGTACTGATGCGGAATTACAAGGAACGTTATATTCTTTCTGCATGGGAACTGTGGATATCACAGTTGAATCTGCTTTTTTAATTTGTTGCGAGTTGGCGCGCCGCAATCCGGAACTGCCGGATCCATCACGTCTCTTTCGCGACTTGTGCAAAAAATACTTCTGAAAACCGCGAGCAGAGCCATTTGGTTTGTACGTGTTTCGATATGCAAAAATCCACCCTCTGCCCTTGGCAGAGGGTAGATTTGGAGTATAGAAAATTCCTTGGATGCTTCAGGGCAGCAACAGTGACAGAGTTAGTCATGCCGGCCATTTTATATGATGGTCGTATAGAAAAATATACGGTCGGATGAGCCGGGAGTTTGTAGTGTGGAGGAAAA
>JAZUBL010000059.1:0-1732 GCA_045638545.1 Acutalibacteraceae bacterium
CCTCCAAACAGCCGACGCAGAAACAGCAAATCAGTCTGATCATCGATCTGCAGAACAGCATCAAGGCAAAGGAGAGTGTCAGGTTTGCACACTGGGCGAAAATCAACAATCTGAAGCAGGCCGCCAAAACACTAAACTTCCTGACAGAGCACGGGATCGACAGCTATGAGGATCTACAGCTCCGGTTGTCGCAGCTCAAACAAAAAGAAGAAAGCGCCCTGACATCCATTAAGGAGACAGAGCGCAGAATTACGGAATTGACGTTGCAGATCAAACACGCAGAGATCTACAGACAGTTGAAACCGGTCTATGAGAAATACCAGCAGTCTCACGATCAGGAAAAGTTCCTCCGTGGTCACGAACGGGAGATCATCCTGTTTGAAACAGCCCATCGGGAATTGCAGAAACTGAACCTCCGGCCACTGCCATCCGCAGCACAAATACAGCTTGACCTGAAGAAACTGCAGGAAGAAAAGAATACACTAAATGCGGTCTATCGGGATGCAAAAGCAGAGCATAAAAAGATTGAAATGGTTCTCCAAAATGTCAATCTTATTCTGATGACACCCTCTGAGCCTGCGCCAAAGCACACGCAGGAACGGTCTTAGTCTTCGCTGTCACAGAATTCATACCGGACAAGCTCTTTCGAAATCATTTGTTCGTTATCACACACTATTTTTCCATATCTCCAGATGATGATATTTCTGTCATTCTTCACGGAGGTGCGGAACCAACATGGCAAGCAGATATCCCCAGTAACCGTACAATTCGTTTCCCTCAACTTTCTGGTTATGATAAACCTCTTAATGGACCCGCTTCAGTTCTGAAATGTCGTCCACAGGTGCAGAACAAGCACCATTGCGGCAGAGATAGTACCGTACTCCGTGAGAGGGAAGCGGGTACACAGCCGTAAAAGGAGCCAGCGCGGACAGCGCATTTTGATTATCCGGCGTTTTGACCAGTACGGTCAGCCCGGGGTGTGTCTGCGCCCGCAGGAAAGCCAGCAGTTCGGGCGGCACACTGTTTCCTGTACAAACAAGCTCTGCGGTGGGCCAGAGTGCCTCAAGAAACGCCAGCATGGTAAAGCTGTGTCCTGCGGGATACTGCGCCACCGACCCGGCCAGATAGGAAAATTGCTTCTCGGCCGCCTCCTGCCACCGGGTTTCTCCTGTGAGCCGGGACAATCGGGACAGCACCAGCGCTGCAACGGCGTTGCCGGAGGGCATGGCACCATCGTAAACCTCTTTTTTGCGGGTAAGCAACTGTTCACCGTCAGATGCGTAAGGATAAAAGCCGCCGTGCTCACCATCAAAAAAGACCACCATTAGCAAATCAGCCAGACGCTGGGCTTCTGCCAAGTATGAAATATCAAAGGTTGTACTGTAAAGCTCCAGCAGGCCATATGCGAGGAATGCATAGTCGTCCAGTTTTCCGGCGTGGGCGCTTTCGCCGTCTCGCCAACGGGCAAGCAGTTTTCCATCCTGATCTGTGAGGTAAGCCTTGATGAATGCTGCTGCACGCTTAGCTGCGTCCAGGTACCGGGGTTCATCCAGCACCAGTCCTGCTTTTGCCAAAGCGGCAATGATCAGGCCATTCCAGGCGGTGAGGATCTTATCGTCCTTGTGCAGAACGGTTCTTTCCAATCGGTAGGCCCGCAGCTGCTCCCGGATGGCGTCCATGCCTTCCGGCTCCGTATCGATGTCTTGCTGTCCAATCAGGTTTGGAATGCTGT
>JAZUBL010000060.1:0-17298 GCA_045638545.1 Acutalibacteraceae bacterium
CCACAGCACTTTTATGGCAGCGGCGGCAGACTGCCGCGGCAAGCGTGCTCTGTGGGAAGAAAAACAGCGCCAGACAGCAGAGCAGGCGGCTGTTCTGTTCGGCATGGAGATCGATCTGGAATTACTGGTATCCCGGACGGAGGAAGAGACAGCAAAACTGAACGCACAGCAGCAGACAGTAACGGAACAGATGGTACAGCTTCAGCAGCAGAAGGCAGAGCGGGATAAACAATCGGTCCGGGCAGAAAAGCTGGCAGCACTCATCGTTACAGTGCAGCAACAGATCACAGAAGGGGAAGCAGACGTATCTGTGCTGAAAACAGCGTACAGCACCGCCTGCGGCAAACTGGAAACACTTTCCCAGTCGCTTTCCTATGAAAATCAGAAACAGGCAGCAGCAGCACTGGAACAGCAGAAAACACAGCGTGATGCGAAAAAGACACAGCTGGAAACAGCAAAGCAGGCTCACCTGGAAGGACAGCAGCAGGCAGAAAATCTGCGGGCGGTGCTTGCAGAAAAACAAGCCGCTTTGCCGGAGGTAACTGCCGCTGCAGCAGAAGCCCGTGAAAAGCTGAAAGCTGGCGCAGCAGAGGCTGGATTTGCCTCTGCAGATGAATATAAAGCAGCCCTTGCCGGTGCAGAAACATTGGACAGCAAAAAGAAAAAGGCGGAAGAATATCGCAATGCCTGCATGTTAGTTGAAAGCGACTGCAAACGCCTGGCAGAAGAAACTGCCGGCAAAGCGGTAATTGACATGCAGGCAATGCAGGAGGAGAAAGCAGCCCTTACAGCAGAAGGACAGGCCATAGATGAGAAGCTGCAGATCTTGTACAGTCGTCTGCACAGCAACAGAGAAATTCTGCAGCAGATGCAGCAGACAGAAAAAACGCTGGGCAGGCAGCGCGGCGATGCCATGGTGATGGAGCATCTCTCCAAAACAGCCAATGGTATGCTGAAAGATAAACAGAAAATCACCTTTGAGCAGTATATTCAGGCATTCTATTTCCGCCGGATTATAGACGCTGCAAACCAGCGGCTTTCTATTATGACAAGCGGCCGGTACTATCTGGAGCGCCGCGAAACAGCCCAGGATAAGCAGAAACAGTTTGCCCTTGACCTGGACGTGCTGGATAATTACACCGGTAAGGTGCGTGCTGTCGATACCCTTTCCGGCGGTGAATCTTTCAAAGCGGCGCTTTCTATGGCGCTGGGCTTGCTGGATGTTGTGCAGGCTATGGCCGGCGGCGTGGAAATTGACACTGTCTTTATTGATGAAGGCTTTGGTTCCCTCGACAGCGAATCGCTGGAGCAGACGCTTCAGGTGCTGGACAGACTGACAGACGGCAATCGTCTGGTGGGTATCATCTCTCATGTCAGCGAGCTGAAAGAGCGGATCGATCAGAAGATCCTTGTGACAAAGAGCCGTTCCGGCAGCAAGATCCGCATGATAACAGAATAAATGTATATTTATGTAAAATTTATGTAAAGAGACTGGTTCTAAGGGCCAAATCGTATAGTTTTATCGGTAGAAATTGTAAAAGATGCCATGCATACAAAAATGCAGGCATCTTTTTTTGTTACTTTTCTGCAAAAATGCGTTGGTAATTTGTTGCTTAAACATGAATTTTGTGTTAAAATTAACAACGTATACTGCTAATCTATGAAAACGTCATGTTTTCAAATTTATGAAAGAAGGGAAGGTTGCATGAATCAAATTTTAAAAGAGAAGATCAAGGAATCGTTAGCAGCGGTTCTGCCGGTAACGGTGATTGTGTTGTTGATCAACATTTTCCTGGTTCCAATGCCGGTTGGAACACTGATGATGTTCCTGATCGGTGCGCTGATGTTGATTGTCGGCATGGGTCTCTTTACTCTTGGTGTTGATATTTCTATGATGCCAATGGGTGACGGTGTTGGTGAGCAGTTATCAAAAACAAAAAAAGGATGGCTGGTAGCGATCATCTGCTTTGTGATCGGCGTGATTATCACCATTGCTGAGCCGGACCTGACGGTACTTGCCAATCAGATCTCCGCCATCCCGAATATGGTTCTAATTCTGACGGTAGCGTTAGGCGTAGGTATTTTCCTGGTAGTATCTTACCTGAAAATTGTGTTCCGCATTCCGCTCCACATTGTATTGCTGGTATGCTACGTAGCAGTATTTGTACTGGCATTCTTTGTACCGGGCAACTTCCTCTCCGTAGCGTTTGACTCCGGCGGCGTTACAACAGGTCCAATTACCGTTCCGTTTATCATGGCGCTTGGTGTTGGTCTGGCTTCTCTCCGCGGCGATAAGCGTTCCGAAGAAGACAGCTTCGGTCTCATCTCTCTGGCCAGCGTCGGTCCGATTCTGGCAGTTCTTATTCTTGGTATTCTGTTTAACGCACAGGATTCCGCAGTAGAAACAGCAGAGCTTCTCAAGGTAGAATCTCTGCAGCAGGCATGCCTGTTCTTCGTTTATGATCTTCCGCACTATCTGATGGAAGTTGCGATTGCGCTGGCACCTGTTATGGGTTTCTTCATTCTGTTCCAGCTGGTTACACGCAAGTTCCGTGTTCGTCAGCTGGCAAAGATGGGCATCGGTATTCTTTACACTTATGCAGGTCTTGTATTGTTCCTCACAGGCGTTAACGTTGGCTTTATGCCGGCTGGTCAGTTTATTGGTGCAGGTTTGGCGGCGCTGCCGTTCAACTGGATCATCATCCCGATCGGTATGCTGGTTGGTTTCTTTATTGTAAAAGCAGAGCCGGCTGTTCACGTTCTCAACAAGCAGGTTGAAGAAATCACAGGCGGTACCATTTCCTCCAAGGTAATGTTCCTGACACTGTCCATCGGTGTTGCAACATCTGTTGGTCTGGCAATGGTTCGTGTACTTACAGGCATCTCCATCATGTGGTTTGTTCTGCCTGGTTATGCAATCGCACTGGGTCTTTCCTTTGTGGTTCCGCGTATTTTCTCCTCTGTTGCATTCGACTCCGGCGGCGTTGCATCCGGCCCAATGACAGCAACATTCCTGTTGTCTCTGGCAATGGGTGCATCCGAAGCAGTTGGCGGCAATGTTATGACAGATGCATTTGGTGTTATTGCAATGGTTGCCATGACTCCGCTTATCACCATTCAGGTTCTCGGTCTTATTTTCAAGATCAAGACAAGAGGTGCAGAGCAGACAAGAGATCGTGGTATTCTGCCTGATGACGATGACATCATCGATTACGAGGGAGGTAACGCATGAACCAGAACGAAATCAAACTGATGGTAACGATCGTACCTCGCGGCAACAGCGAACGCGTTGTGGAAATGTTTAAGAGAGATCATCTGGGTCTGCACTACGACTGCCTTGGTCTTGGTACAGCCAACTCAGAGATCCTTGACTACCTGGGTATTGGCGAAACAGAAAAAGATGTTCTGTTCAGCCTGGTGCCTGCAGGTAAAGCACATAAAATTATGAACAATATCCACGCAGGCATGAACCTGAAACTGCCGGGAAGAGGCATTATCTTTGTAATGCCGCTGAACGCAGTGAGCAAGGCGATTGTCCGTACATTGGAAAATGATACCCGTGGATTTGATGATCAGGAGGAAGGTGAGTCTGAGGAAATGGAGAATGAGGCATTAAAGTACAGCATGGTCATGGCAATTATCAACCGTGGCCACACAGATACCGTAATGGATGCAGCGAAGGAAGCCGGCGCCCGCGGCGGTACCGTTATCCACGCAAGAGGTCTCGGTAATGAAGAGGCCGGTCATTTCTTCGGTATCACATTGCAGCCGGAAAAAGAGATCATTATGATCCTGGTGCAGCAGAAGAATAAGGTGCAGGTAATGCAGGCTATTACGAAAGCAGCAGGTATGCTGACTCCTGCGCACGGCATCGTGTTCTCCCTGCCGGTAGAAGGTTTCGCAGGTATTTCCTGATTTTATGCAAAACAAAAAGCAGATGCGAATATTCGCACCTGCTTTTTTTATTTTTGTCTCTGTCGGTTTTCCGGCGGAGACTTTTTACTTTTACGGTTCAAATTCAATGGAGATTACGTGGATTTCCGGATTGTCGAATAATGCGGTCAGTTTTCGCTCATAGTCGCGGTCAGCCAGCGTAACGTGCAGTTCCATTTTTCTTTTCTGCGGGTCGTCGGTGGATGACAGTTTCGTTTTGATAATGGAGCAGGACATTTCCTTCAGCGAATCACGAACGCGGTTCAGAGCGGGCTGTGTGCCTGCTATGTGGAGGTACGCGTTGATGGTCGAGTTGCGGCTGTTGAGGTGAATGCTGTGGAAGATCAGCTGGATCAGCAGGATCATAACCGTGGAAGCGGAACCGATAAAGTACATGCCGGCGCCCAGTACCATACCTACGCCTACCGTTGTCCACAGGCCGGCTGCAGTGGTAACACCATTGATTTTAAAGCCGCGGATAAAGATGATGCCTGCACCCAGGAAACCGACGGCGGAAACGATACCGTTGGCAATACGGGATGGGTCCAGCTTAACGGATTCGTTAATGAGAATATCGAAGAAGCCATATTTGGAAACAACCATCATCAGGGCTGCGCCGATGGAAACGATCATATGGGTTTTAAGGCCGGCGGATTTTACACGCCGCTGGCGCTCCAGGCCAATGAGACCGCCGCAGACAGCCGCCACAAAAATACGCAGTAAATATTCCAGTTGATCCCAGATTGGGATATCCAGCATGGCTGTCACCTGCCTTTCTGTAATTTCCTTTTTATTTTACAGGTTTTTTTCATGTGACAAGATTTTATCTGTGTTTTTATAAAATTTAACATAGAGATAAAAAAGGCAGCAAAAAAAGCAGGCACGAATGCCTGCTTCTTTTTTGTCCGTTACAGCAAGAATTACTTGTACTTGCGCTTACGAGCTGCTTCAGACTTCTTCTTGCGCTTTACAGAAGGCTTTTCGTAAGCTTCTCTCTTACGAACCTCTGCAATAACACCAGCTCTAGCACACTGCTTCTTAAATCTTCTCAGAGCGCTGTCCAGAGACTCGTTATCTTTGATTCTGATTTCTGCCATTTATTTTCCCTCCCCTCCGCCGCCACAAGACGGGGGTAATTAATCGATTACGATACAGCAAATATTATAACCAGTTTAAAGAACGGTGTCAAGCGTTTTCGGAAGAATTCTTTTAGAAATATCAGGATTCTGTTTTTTTTATATTTTTTTAAAAATAGTGTTGACTTTTTGTAAGAGCTATGATAAGATAGCATTCGTTGAGGACATAGGGGTATAGCTCAGTTGGTAGAGCAGTGGTCTCCAAAACCACGTGCCGTGGGTTCAAATCCTACTGCCCCTGCCAAAACAAGGACACGCCGCAGCGCGTGTCCTTTTTCTTTGTTTATAAATCTTCGCTGCTTTTTTGCGGCGTAAGCATCAAATTGAAAAAAGCACTTCTTCGGAGGTGCTTTTTTTCGCTTTATGATGTATAATCAGAATATCAAGTTTTTGGGGAGGTGGGCGCTTATGGCGCTGCGATTACCAACCGTTTCTACAAAAGGATTATTAGACATTACACCGGCATTGCTTCACAAAATGAAAGTGAAGGCAATTTTGCTGGACGTAGACAATACATTATCTCACCACGGCTCTCAGACACCGTTTGACGGTGCCATTGAATGGACAAAGCAGATGCAGGCGGAAGGCTTCAAGCTGATCATTGTTTCCAACAATACACGGGAGCGTATTACACCGTTTGCAAAGCTGTTCGATCTGCCGTTTATCTGGCGCGCCTGCAAGCCGCTGCCAATTGGCTATCAGAAGGCAGCAAAGCGCCTTGGCGTGAAATTTAAAGAGTCTGTGATTGTTGGTGACCAGGTGTTTACCGATATTATCGGTGCCAATGCCCTGGGCATGAAGTCTATCCTGCTGGAGCCTGCCGAAGAAGAACATGGCTGGAGTTTCCGTGTTCGCCGCAACCTGGAAGTTTCTGTCCGCGCAAAGGCGAAGAAAAAAGGAATCTATCTGCAAAGCAGCGGCGATAAGGGGGCGCATTCCAGATGATGACAAAGGCTGAACGGTTACAGAACGCCTTATTCGGCGCGGATGCAGATTTTTCTGCAGATGGTGCGCTGATCACTTCTGCGCCAAACTGCCGCTGGCTGTCCGGGTTTCCGTCTTCTTCCCGCACCATGCTTGTAACAAAGGAGCAGGTGTATTTTCTCACAGATTTCCGCTATGCAGAAGCTGCCCGTAAAAAGGTGCAGGGCTGCACCGTAGTTATGTATAAAGAAGTGCAGCAGGCGATCAAAGAGATCATCTGCCGCCATAATATTAAAACACTGCTCTTTGAATATGACAATCTCAGTTTCGGGGAGTCAGAGAAATACCGCAAACTTTGCAGCGAATTGAACGTGGAGCCTGTTTTCAACAGAGAGCTGGATACGGTGCTCAAGAATCTCCGTGCCATTAAGACACCGGATGAGATTGCAAAGATCAAAGCTTCTCAGGCAATTACAGATGCAGCATTTCAGCATATTCTGCCATATATCAGAGAAGGCGTGACAGAGCGGGAAATTGCTTTGGAGATCGAGTTCTTTATGAAGAAGAACGGCGCCGAGGATATTGCCTTTGATCTGATCGTTGTTTCCGGTGCAAACGGCTCCCAGTGCCATGGTGTGCCGGGTGCGAAAAAGATCGAACGGGGTGACTTTATTACCATGGATACCGGCGCTGTGCTGGACGGTTATCACTCCGATATGACAAGAACCGTTGCGCTCGGCTGTGTAAGCCCGGAGCAGGAAGATGTTTACAACACTGTGCTGAAAGCACAGATGGCTGCTGTAGAGGCAGTAAAACCGGATGTTCCGTGCAAAAAGGTAGATTGGGTGGCCCGCAGTATTATCGATGAAAAGTATGCCGGTACCTTTGGTCATTCTACCGGCCACAGCGTCGGCATCGAGATCCACGAGTGGCCATGCTTTGCGCCTTCCTTCGAAACACTGACAAAGCCTGGTATGGTGATCACCGTGGAGCCTGGCATCTATCTGGAAGGAAAATTCGGTGTGAGAATTGAAGATATGGTACTTGTGACAAAAGATGGTTATGAAAATCTCACAAAATCACCAAAGGATTTAATAATCCTCTAAGAAATTTACATATTTTCCTTGAAAAAAGAACAGAAATAAGATAAACTTATACTGTATACTACAAAATGGAGGTCAAGCATTATGATTACTGCTGGCGATTTTAGAAATGGCGTAACTTTTGAAATGGACGGAAACGTAGTTTCCATCATCGAATTCCAACACGTAAAACCAGGTAAGGGTGCAGCTTTTGTTCGTACAAAGATCCGCAACGTTATCACAGGTACTGTAACAGAAAAGACATTCAACCCAAACGATAAGTTCCCAACCGCATTCATCGAGAGAAGAGACTGCGAATACCTCTACAACGATGGCGAGCTGTTCTACTTCATGGATACAGAGACATACGAGCAGACACCAATCAACGAAGATGTTCTGGGCGACAACTTCAAGTTCGTTAAGGAGAACATGGTATGTAAGGTTCTCTCTTACAAGGGCAACGTATTCGGCGTTGAGCCACCAAACTTTGTTGAGCTGCAGGTAACACAGACAGAGCCAGGCGTTAAGGGCGACACAGCTACTAACGTAACAAAGCCTGCAACACTGGAGACAGGTGCAGAAGTTAAGGTTCCGATCTTCATCGACGAAGGCGAAATGATCCGTATCGACACACGTACAGGCGAGTACATGGAGCGTGCATAATCTGCCGTTTTCATTCCAATACTGTTGACAAAAAAGGGAGGGTATATCCTATGACAAACTTAGAAAGAGTTGCTTACATCCGCGGCCTGATGGCTGGCCTGGAGCTGGATGCAGAAAAGAGCGAAGTTCGCGTAATCAATGCTGTTGTAGAACTGCTGGAAGATATGGCACTGTCCATTGAAGATCTGGAAGAAGGCTACAACGAAATGGCAGACCTGCTGGAAACAGTAGATGATGATCTGGCAAGCCTGGAAGATGATTTCTACGGTGACGAAGATGACGACTGTGACTGCGATTGCGACTGTGATTGTGACTGCGGCTGCTGTGACGACGATGACGAGTGTTACTACGAAGTAACATGCCCAACCTGCGGCGAAACAATCTGCCTGTCCGAGGATCTCATTTCTGAGGGTCAGATGGACTGCCCAAACTGCGGTGAAAATCTGGAATTTGATCTGGATGACGTAGAAGATGACTGTGGCTGCGGCTGTGGCCATGACCACAACTAAATCATCATCCATCTGGATTGATTTTATGTAACTGAGAAAACTTCCGCTGTATTCTGCAGCGGAAGTTTTTGTTTAAAATTTCTTTTGGGAAAGGAGCGCCGTTATGGCACAGAAACGAAACTATCAGAAAGAGCTGGACCGTGTAATCAACGGTCTGGGAGAAACGGTGCCGAAGCTGTTTCTCCACAGCTGCTGCGGCCCGTGCAGCAGTTATGTGCTGGAGTATCTCTCGCAGTATTTTTCCATCACGGTGTTCTATTATAATCCGAATATCTATCCCAGCGAGGAATATTACCATCGAGTAGAGGAGCAGCAGCGCCTGATTGATGAAATGGACTTTGTGCATCCTGTTTCCTTTGTGGAGGGGCAGTATGATACAGACCGTTTTTATGCCCTGGCAAAGGGACTGGAAAAAGAACCGGAAGGCGGCGAGCGGTGTTTCCGCTGTTATCGTCTCCGTCTGGAGCAGTCAGCGGCGCTGGCAAAGGAAGGCGGCTTTGATTATTTCACAACGACGCTTTCCATCAGCCCATATAAAAATGCAGAAAAGCTGAACGAGATCGGGGAGGAGCTGGCGGCGCAGTATGGCGTAAAGCATCTTCCGTGTGACTTCAAGAAAAAAGAAGGCTACAAGCGTTCCGTAGAGCTTTCGAAAATTTACGGTATGTACCGTCAGGACTACTGCGGCTGCGTGTTTTCCAGGCAGGAGCGAGAGCGGCAGAACTCTGTGCAATAAAAAAACCCCCGGATTTTCCGGGGGTTTCTTTTTTATTTAGGATGATTAGATTTTAGGAGCCTGTTCTTTCTTCAGTCTCTCTTCTTCTTCCTTCTGGATTGCTTCAGCAGCCTTTACGCGCTCCTGATACTGCTTTGCTGTTACAAGATCCTGTTCCCAGTTCTCGTCTCTCTGCATTGGCACTGCAGCAGCCTTTTCGATTTCAGGCATTTCCAGTGTACCGTCAGCCAGCTTCTTGTCCATTTCCTCATACTCAGCCAGAGTCATCAGGAAATCTGTGGTGTACAGGGAGCAGAACAGCTTTGCTTCTGCCAGTGTAAATGCGATGAGGCCTGTTGCATCAATGGTGTTGTCCTCTTTTGCAAACTTCTGCATACGCTCTTTTTTACCATTTTCCATCTGGTGTGTAATGCGCTCGTTGATTTCGTTGGAAAGCTGCGCAATCAGTTCTTTATTAAACATAACAATGTGTCCTCCGTCTTGTGGAATATATACTCAATTCTACCACAAAGGAGGCGTTGGATGCAATAGTTGGACAATGGTTTTGGTAAAAATGAATATTGCGTAAAGAAATCCCGTTTTTGATTGAAGAAAACGTAGTTTTGTGATATAATAAACCGATTATTTTCACAAAGGAGAGGTTGCAGCGTTGGCACAGGAAAGAAATCAGAAACAGGTGCGTATTCCATCCCGGGAAACGTGTATTGAGCGTGTGGCAGACCTGATGTCTGTCCGCGCAACAGGCGCCGTGCCGCTGGCTCTGGTGCGCACATACGGCTGCCAACAGAATGTGGCAGACAGCGAAAAACTGAGAGGTCAGCTGCAGCAGATGGGTTTCTCTTTTACAGAGGATGAGCGGGAAGCAGATCTGATTCTGTTCAATACCTGCGCTGTTCGCGAGAATGCAGAGTTCCGTGTTTACGGCAACGTAGGCAACCTGAAGAATCTCAAGCGGGAAAAGCCATCATTAATCATCGGCGTTTGCGGCTGCATGATGGAACAGGAACACGTGGCGGAGAAGATTCGCCAGAGCTACCCTTACGTTAATCTGGTGTTCGGCACCCATGTGGTACACAAACTGCCGGAACTGCTGTATCAGACACTGACTTCCGGCAAGCGTGTGTTCTCCCGCGGCGATGACAGTGAAGATAAAAATATTGTGGAGGGTCTGCCGATCCACCGTGACAGAGACATTCGTGCATGGGTTACTGTAATGTACGGCTGCGATAACTTCTGTTCCTACTGCGTGGTGCCTTATGTGCGCGGCAGAGAGCGCAGCCGTACCCCGGAGGCTGTGGAGGAAGAATTCCGCAGTCTGGTGGCAGACGGCTACAAGGAGATCGTACTCCTTGGCCAGAACGTGAACTCCTACGGCAAAACGCTGGAGGATCCGATCACTTTCTCGGAGCTGCTCCGCCGACTGGATAAAATCCCGGGTGATTACCGTCTCCGCTTTATGACACCGCACCCGAAGGATGCAACAAAGGAACTGATCGACACCATTGCAGAGAGCGAGCATATCTGCCACAACCTGCATCTGCCGTTCCAGTCCGGCAATGACCGCATCCTGAAGGAAATGAACCGCAGATATACCAGAGAGCGTTATCTGGAGCTGATCCGTTATGCCCGGGAGAAAATGCCGGACGTAACATTCTCCAGCGACATCATCGTGGGCTTCCCTGGCGAAACTTACGAGGAATTCCGTGACACCGTATCTCTGGTAGAAGAAGTGGGCTTCGCCTCCCTCTTCACCTTCATCTACTCTCCAAGAGTCGGCACAAAGGCGGCAGATATGGAAGATCCGATCTCTGCGGCAGAAAAATCCCGCTGGTTTACAGAACTGCTGGCAGCCCAGGAGGCAACAGCAGATCGTCTGGCAGACACTATTGTGGGTACCGTGCAGCGTGTGCTGGTAGAAGAAGTCAGCGAAAAGCGCGGCGTTCTCTGCGGCAAAACAGAAGGCAACCTGAACTGTGACTTCTACGGTCCGGAATCTCTGGTTGGCTCCTTTGTAGACGTGAGAATTACAGAATCCAGAAACTGGGTTCTCAAGGGCGAAATGATCGAGTGAAACAAACCTTAAAATTTGTTCATAATAAAACTATAAAAATTTAAACTTTTTGGAGGAAAATAAAATGGATATGATTCAACTGGCAAGAGAACTGGGCAAGGCAATTCAGCAGGACGAGCGTTACCTGAACCTGAAGAAGGCAAAGGAAGCAGCAGACGCAGACGCAGCACTGCAGCAGCTGATCGGTGACTTCAACCTGAAGAGAATGGCAATCAACAACGAAGCAATGAAGCAGGACCGCAGCGAAGAGAAGCTCCAGGAGCTGAACACAGAACTGCGCGAAACTTACGCACAGATCATGCAGAACGAAAACATGACAGCTTACAACCAGGCAAGAGAGGCACTGGACGCTGTGATGAAGCGTGTAAACGCAATCATTTCCCTCAGCGCTGAAGGCGAGAACCCGGAAACAGCAGACCTGACAGAAGAGTCCTGCGGCGGTTCCTGCTCCACTTGCGCAGGCTGCCACTAAGAGAACGCCGATAGGCAGAATTTAACCGGAAGGAGAAGCGATCATGGCAGATTTATCACCAATGATGAAACAGTATTTCCAGATCAAAGAGCAGAATCCGGACACGCTGCTGTTTTTCCGACTGGGCGATTTCTACGAGCTGTTCTTTGAGGACGCCAAAATCGCTTCCCGTGAACTGGAACTGACCCTGACCGGCAGAGACTGCGGTCAGGAGGAGCGTGCGCCAATGTGCGGTGTACCGTTCCACAGCAGTGAAAACTACATTGCCCGCCTTGTGGCAAAAGGCTATAAAGTTTCTATCTGCGAGCAGATGGAAAATCCGGCAGAAGCAAAGGGCCTCGTTAAGCGTGACGTGATCCGCACCATTACCCCTGGTACGGTAATGGAGAGCAGTATGCTGGATGAAACAAAAAACAACTTCATCAGCGCTGTGTATCAGAACGGCCAGCGCGCCGGTGTCTGTTTTGCAGATATCTCTACCGGTGAGCTGCACGCTACTGTGCTGGACGGCTGCGGCTGCGCAGAGTCAAGACTGAAGGACGAACTGTCCCGGTTTTCCCCGAGAGAACTGCTGATCAATAGTGAAGTCACTACCATGACAGGGCTGGCTGTGTTTTTAAAAGACAAGCTGTCTGTTTCCGTGGAGTGCCTTGACGATGAAGTGTTTGCAAAAGAACACTGTGCGGCACTGGTTCTGCGCCAGTTTCAGGCACCAAATCTGGAAGCGCTGCAGCTGGAGCATCAGCCGGAAATCGTCAGCGCCGTAGGCGCACTGCTGCAGTATCTGCAGCGAACACAGCGCACCGGCGTAGAGCGGATGAACCGCATCGAACTGTACCAGAATTCCCAGTATATGCAGCTGGATCTCAATGCCAGACGCAATCTGGAACTGTTTGAAACCATGCGCAACAAAGAGAAGAAAGGTTCTCTCCTTTGGGTGCTGGACAAAACAAAAACAGCCATGGGCAAGCGTCTCATCCGCAGTTGGATCTGCCAGCCGCTGCTGAACCCGGCGCCGATCACACGACGCCATGACGCAGTGGAAGAGCTGACAAAGAACAGCATTCTGCGGGATGACCTGATGGCAGAGCTGCAGGGCGTGCCGGATATGGAACGCCTGATGACACGCATTGTGTACGGCTCCGCCAACGGCAGAGAACTGCGCAGCCTGTATGCTGCTCTGACCCATCTGCCAATGATCGCGGCTATGCTCAGCGATGTGAAAGCGCCGCTGCTGCAGGAGCTTGTTTCCCGCATCGATCTGATGGAAGACGTGAAGGATCTCATTGGCAGAGCCATTGTGGAAGATCCACCGTTCTCTATTCGGGAAGGCGGTATCATCAAAGAGGGTTACCACGCAGAGCTGGATCAGCTGAAAAGCGATATGAACAACGGCAAAGGCCTCATTGCACAGATCGAAGCAGCAGAGCGGGAGCGCACCGGCATTCCAAAGCTGAAGGTTGGTTACAACCGCGTGTTCGGCTACTATCTGGAAGTGACCAACTCCTACAAAAATCAGGTGCCGGAGGAATACATCCGCAAGCAGACCTTAACCAACTGCGAGCGTTACATTACCCCGGAACTGAAAGAGCTGGAGGGCCGTATTCTCGGCGCCCATGACAAGTCTATTCAGCTGGAAACACAGCTTTTTGACGAAGTGCGGAACTTTGTAGCGGCTCAGCTGGACAGAGTGCAGCAGACAGCCGGTGTGCTGGCACAGCTGGACGTACTGGCTTCTTTTGCGGCGGTGTCGGTGAAATACCGTTACACCCGCCCGATGATAAGCCTCAACGGCAAAATCATGCTGAAGGACAGCCGTCACCCGGTGGTAGAAGCGCTCTTAAATGGTGCCCCATTCGTACCGAATGACGTGCTTCTGGATCAGAACGAAAACCGCGTAGCAATTATTACAGGCCCGAATATGGCCGGTAAATCTACTTATATGCGTCAGGTGGCATTGATCGTCATTATGGCGCAGATCGGCTGCTTTGTGCCGGCGGCATCAGCTGAGATCGGCATTGTAGACAGCGTGTTTACCCGCGTTGGCGCATCCGATGACCTGTCCTCCGGTCAGTCTACTTTTATGGTGGAGATGACCGAAGTAGCAGACATCCTGAAAAATGCGACTCGCAACAGTCTGCTGATTCTGGACGAGATCGGCCGCGGCACCTCTACCTTTGATGGTATGAGTATTGCCCGTGCTGTGCTGGAGTATGTGGCTTCCACCAAAACGCTGGGAGCTAAGGCGCTGTTTGCTACCCACTACCATGAGCTGACAGCCCTGGAAGACCTGCTGGACGGTGTAAAGAACTACAACATTGCCGTGAAGAAGCGCGGCGATGATATTACGTTCCTGCGCAGGATCATCCGCGGCGGCGCCGATGACAGCTACGGTGTGGAAGTTGCTAAGCTGGCAGGTGTACCAAACAAAGTGGTCACCAGAGCGAAGCAGATTCTGCAGGAGTTGGAAAGCGGCGGCGAGGTGACACCGCCGAAGGGTGCCCGCAAAAAAGAAGAGGCATCGGACTGCCAGATCACCTTTACACCGGATCACCACGTGGAGCTGATCGGCAGACTGAAAAATCTGGACGTGAACGCACTGACACCAATCGAGTGTATGAACGTTCTCTTTGAACTGACAAAATTAGCAAACTTATAAAATAAAAGGAGGTGGACAACATGGCAAAAATTCAGGTGCTGGATAAGCACGTTGCAGAACTGATTGCAGCCGGTGAAGTCATTGACCGCCCGGCTTCCGTTGTGAAGGAACTGGTGGAAAACGCCATTGATGCCGGTGCTTCTGCTGTGACAGTAGAAATCAAAAACGGCGGTGTAACATTCATCCGTGTTACCGACAATGGCTGCGGTATTCCGCGGGATCAGGTTTCCACAGCGTTTCTCCGTCATGCAACCAGCAAGGTGCAGGCAGAAGATGACCTGGAAAACATCATGACCCTTGGTTTCCGCGGCGAGGCACTGGCTTCCATCTGCGCTGTGGCAGAGGTGGAATTATTTACCCGCACAGCAGACGAACTGGCCGGTACCCACGTGCAGAACAGCGGCGGCGAGGAGCTTTGCCTGGAAGAAGCAGGCTGTGCCGTTGGTACGACTGTTGTTGTCCGCAATCTCTTTTTCAATACCCCTGCCAGACTGAAATTTCTGAAAACAGACGCAGTGGAAGGTTCCGCTGTGGGTGCGGTGATGGACAACATCGCATTGTCCCACCCGGAAATTTCCGTTCGCTTTATGAAAGATGGCAAAGACCAGCTTCACTCACCGGGCGACGGCAAGCTGAAGTCTGCAGTTTATGCTGTGTTCGGCAGAGAATTTACTGCAGGCCTGATGCCGGTGGATTACACACTGGACCACGTTCGCGTGTGGGGCTTTGTATCAAAGCCTTCTGCTGCAAGACCAAACAGAAGAATGCAGCACTTTTTCATCAATGGCCGTTATGTAAAGAGCCGTACTGCCATGGTGGCCATGGAGCAGGCCTTTAAAAACAGTATTATGGTTGGCAAATTCCCAGCCTGTGTATTGCACATGGAGCTGAACTGCCAGGCAGTTGACGTAAACGTTCACCCGACAAAACTGGAAGTTCGCTTTGTCAATGAGCGGCCTGTATTCGATGCCGTCTATCACGGTGTGCAGACTGCCCTTCACCAGGAGGACACCCCAACGGTGATAACCTTCCGGGAAGAGAAAAAGCCGAACCTGCCGATTTTCCCAAAGGGAGAAGGCGGCAGCCAGATGCAGTTTCAGGTAAAGCAGACCGTAGCGCCTGCCAAAGCAGCTGCACCGGTACAGCCTGCAAAACCGGTGATCCCACCGCAGCCAAAGGCAGCAGAGCAGAAGAATGTTTGGGATTTCCTGAACATGGATGCGCCTGCAAAACCAAAAATGGTGCTGAAAGACAGCGGCCGTCCTTCTCCGTTTGCAGAAGCGGAACCGGAATCGGAGAAAAATCCGGTTCCTCCGGTACAGAAACAGGAAGCAATTGCTGCGAAAGTGACGCTGCCGGTGAAGCAGGAGCAGATTTTCTCTGTGAAAGAAGAACCTGTTGTTCCGGCTCCGGTGGAAGAAGCGCCTGTGCTGATTCCGGAGGAGGAAGCACCGGTCAGAACAAGAGTGGTCGGTGAGATTTTCGATACATACTGCATTGTAGAACGAAGTGACGATACCATTCTGCTGATCGACAAGCACGCCGCCCATGAACGCCTTCTTTATGAAAAGCTGAAGGAAGAACACGGCAGCAGCTGTGCGCAGGTTCTGCTGGAACCTGTGACTGTTACCTTGCAGAAAGAAGAATACAGCATGGTGCTGGAAGCGAAGGAAACCTTCTTTGATGCCGGATTTGAGCTGGATGATTTCGGTGCAGGTACAATTTTAGTTCGCACAGCACCGCTGTATCTGGACGGCGGCGACATTGCTTCTACTGTGCTGGAAATGGCAGGCTATCTCTGCAGCAGAAAGACAGATCTTTCCACAGAACATATGGACTGGATCTATCACAATATCGCCTGCCGTGCGGCAATTAAAGCCGGCAATAAAACAACAACGGAAGAACTGGTTGCTCTGGCCAATAAGCTGGAGGAAAACCCGGACATCCGATACTGTCCGCATGGAAGACCGATTTCCATTATGATGCGGAAAAAAGATTTAGAAAAACAATTCGGCAGAATTCAATAAACTGCCTTATGGAAAGGAGGGAACCATTTTGACACAAACAGATAAGATCCCGGTGATCGCTGTGGCAGGGCCAACAGCCTCCGGCAAAAGCTGGCTGGCGGTGGAACTTGCCAAATGGCTGGACAGTGAGGTGGTTTCATCCGACTCCATGCAGATTTACCAGGAGATGACCATAGGCACTGCAAAACCAACGCCGGAAGATATGGACGGCGTACCGCACCACATGGTGGACTTCCTGCCGATTACAGAACCATTCAGCGTAGCGGATTATGTTGCCAGAGCAGGGGAGTGTCTTCGTGACATTCACAGCCGCGGCAAGATCCCGATTCTGGCAGGCGGCACAGGACTGTATGTGCGGTCACTCCTGCAGAATCTGGATTTTTCCGAGGCGGATTCCGATCCGTCCCTGCGGGAAGAACTGCACCGCATAGCAGAAGAACAGGGCGTGGAAGTGCTCATGGAAGAATTGCGGCAGATCGATCCGGAAACAGCGGCGCGCATTGAGCCGCGAAACATCCCGAGAGTGATCCGCGCTATTGAGCTGTACCGGGTGACCGGCAAAACCATGACCCAGCATCAGGAGGAGTCCCGCCGCACACCGTCGCCGTACGACGTGTGCATGATCGGTCTCAACTACCGTGACCGTGAGGTGCTCTATGACCGTATCAACCGCAGAGTGGATCTGATGATGGAACAGGGACTGCTGGAAGAAGCAGACCGTGTTTTAAACATGGAAGGCGGCAAAACAGCGCTGCAGGCCATTGGTTATAAAGAACTGAAACCGTATCTGGACGGAGAACTTTCTCTGGAAGGTGCGGTGGAAAATATGAAACAGGGCACCCGCCGCTACGCAAAGCGGCAGCTGACCTGGTTCCGCCGGGAAGAGAACATCCAGTGGCTCTACCCGGATGATTATGAAACAAAAGAACAGCTGCTGGAAGCAGCAAAAAAACTGATTACACAGTGTTTTGAGAGGAGGGGAATCGCACAATATGAAGAAGAATAAACTGATCAAGCGTCTGGCAATTATCGGAATTATCATTGTTCTGATTATTTTCGTAGTAGTACAGATCGTCAATCTGGTCA
>JAZUBL010000061.1:0-7404 GCA_045638545.1 Acutalibacteraceae bacterium
CTCCGACTTCCTGTTGCCAGACCGATCTGGTTGCCGTAGGAGCTGTAGCCTGCTGCTGCACCTGTTGTAATGGTGCGGCTTGGCAGCTTACCGATCAGTGTCTCTTCGAATGGTGTTCTTGGGTCGCCGGAACCTGTTACGCGCATTGCCTGATATACATAAGCTCTGCCGCAGAGTGGGTCACGGATTGCACCGCCGAGGCATGTTGCAGCGCCGCCGAATGGTTCGATTTCTGTTGGGTGGTTGTGAGTTTCGTTCTTAAACTGAACCAGCCACTGCTCTGTTTTGCCGTCGATCTCAACCGGAACTTCGATGGAGCAAGCGTTGATTTCTTCACTTACGTCCAGATCATCCAGCTTGCCGCGCTTGCGGAGCAGCTTCATGCCGATTACAGCCATATCCATCAGAGAAACTGCACGGTCTGTTTCGCCGTAAACTTCGTCTCTTGCTGCATAGTATGCCTTCAGTGCATCTTCGATTGCACCGCTGATCTTGCCCTTTTCGATCTCGATCTTCTCCAGGCTTGTGAAGAAGGTTGTGTGACGGCAGTGGTCAGACCAGTAAGTATCGATTACACGGAGCTCTGTTACAGATGGATCTCTGTTTTCTGTGTCGCGGAAATAGTCGCGGCAGAACAGCAGGTCATCCATAGTCATAGCAAAGCCCATGCCCTTGTAGTACTTTGTCATGGTTTCGTCGTCCCATGTGATGAAGCCCTTCACGCGCTCAACATCTTCCGGAACTTCAATTTCCATTGCCAGGCTTGCTGGCTTTTCCATTGCAGCCTGACGGGATTCTACAGGGTTGATCAGGAAGTTCTTGATTGCCTGCAGATCCTGATCGGAGATCTCGCCCTTCAGTGCAAACACTCTTGCGCTTGCAACCTGTGGACGCTCGCCGTGTGTCAGCAGCTGTACGCACTGTGCAGCGGAGTCTGCGCGCTGGTCATACTGGCCAGGGAGATACTCTGTTGCAAATACAGTGTACTCTGCCGGGAACTGATAATCCTCTGGCCATACGTTGTCTACGTTTGGTTCGGAGAATACGATCTTGCATGCATCTGCAAATTCTTCCTCGGACAGGCCTTCTACATCGTAACGATGGAACAGACGAAGCTCCTCAAGAGAAGCAATGCCCAGATTCTTTACGATATCTGCCTTTATATGCTGTGCCTCAACGTCGAAGCCAGGTTTTTTCTCTACAAATACTCTGATTACAGCAGCCATAGTTCCTCCTTTTCTCCGCCATGGCTTTGCGGCGGAGACCTTGCTCGAAATTTTATACAAAATATCCGTTTTTTGAATTACGCTATCATTAGAATTCTATCACATTTCCTACTTTTTATAAAGAGGAATTTTTCGTTTTTCTGCAATTTTCTTAACAATAAAAAGAAGCAGACCGAAATCTGCTCCTTTTTCATAACTTTACTCAGCATTTTTAAAGAAAATGGCCTGTTTTTTAACCATCCCAGCGTGTGATCAGTCTGCCGAATTTATCTTTAAAGGAACCGCAGATGATCATGATGAGATCGACCAGGCTGCCAATGCCGAGACAACCGCCGGTCAGCAGCCACAGAATACCAGTGCCGATTTTGCCTGCGTAAAAACGGTGAATGCCCAGACCACCCACAAAAAAGCACAGCAGCAGCGCCACCAGGCGGGATTTGTCGGAGATGCCCTGTTCGTACTGATTATAATAATTGTATTGATTATACTGGTACGGCGGTGGAGTCTGGCCGTAGTGCTGACTGTGTGGCGGCTGATTGCGATTGATCGGCTCGCCTGTTTCCGGGTCAAAATTCCAGTTCTGATTGTTCTGGTTCATGCAAATACTCCTTTCTTCCGCGAAGTTCTTCTTTCCCTGCGGAGTTTCAGTATAGCATATCCTGCTTTTTACAACAATAAATAAGATGTAAATTTCACAAACGGTTGCACCCCGGGGCGTGTTCATGCTAAAATACCCGGAAAAGGAAGGAGAGGTTCCATGAACAAGACACCGCTGTTTGAAGCATTGCAAAATCACAGGGCGCTGAACAGAGCGTCCTTCCATACACCTGGCCATAAATATCATCCGGATGCATTTCCGCAGGACCTGCTGCAGTACGACTTTACAGAACTGCCGGACACCGACAGTTTATATGAGGCAGAAGGCGCTATCCTGCAGGCAGAGCTTCACGCCGCAAAGGCGCTTGGTACAAAGCGAACCGTATTTTCCTCCGGCGGCTGCACACTGTGCATTCAGGCTATGCTGCGTCTTGTTTCCATGGGCGGCAAGCGAAAGGTGATCCTCTCCCGTGTACTCCACCGCAGCGCAGTCAACACGCTGGCGCTGCTTGATCTGGAACCGGTCTGGCTTTCTCCGAAACAGGATGCCGGCACAGGCCTGCCGGGCCGCGTACAGCAGGAAGATGTTGCTGCCGCACTGGCAGCAAACCCGGATGCAGCGGCTGTTTACGTCACCTCCCCGGATTACTTCGGCGTGCTGGCACCAATTGCTGAAATTGCTGCAGAATGTAAAAAGTATGATGTGCCGCTGATCGTAGACAATGCCCACGGCGCTCATCTGTTCTACACTTCTCAGCCGCACCCGATCACACTGGGCGCAGCTATGACAGCAGACTCCCCTCATAAAACACTGCCTGTTGTTACCGGCGGCGCATGGCTGCAGATCAGCGACGAACGCTTTATGGACGAAGCAAAAAATGCCATGGCGCTGTTTGGTTCCACCAGTCCATCCTATGTGACCATGACAACACTGGACCTCTGCGCTGCATGGCTGGAAGAACACGGCAAAGCTGCCTATGCACAGCTGGAACAGACCGTAGCAGAGCTGAAAGCTTTCGCCCTTGCACTGGGCTACACCCTGCCATTGGGCGCAGCAGACCCGACAAGACTTTCCCTCGGTACAGGGAAGCTGAACATTAACGGCAACGAGCTGGCTGACTGCTTCCGGGCAAACGGCGTGGAACCGGAACACTGGGACGACGAAAACGTGGTACTGATCGCAACGCCGTTTAATACAGAGGCAGACTTTGCAAAACTGCGCACCGCTATGGAGCAGGGCATTCTGCTGCCGAAAACAACGGCAGAACCGCACCCGCCTCTGCCTGCTCTGCCGGAGATCGTCTGCTCCCCAAGAGAAGCCGTTTTTGCGCCATGGGAAATCGTACCGCTGACAGAAGCCGTGGGCAGAATTGCAGCAGAAGCCGCCTGCCCATGTCCGCCGGGCGTACCGGTTGTGATGCCTGGTGAACGCATTACAAAAGAAATCACCGTATTTTTACAACGCTATGGATTTTCCACTGCAAAAGTGATAAAATAAAGAGATAGCAAATGCACAGAGGAGGAAGCAAAATGGATCCAAAAGCAAAGGACATTCAGGCCAGATTTTCTGCCCTTGCGCTGGAACGCCGCTTCCCCCACGCCATTCTGCTGGAAGGCGGAAACAGCCGCGACCTGCTGGCGCTGGCAAAGCAGATCGCTATGACCGCTGTCTGTGAAGACACTGCAAAAAAACCGTGTGCCAAATGCATCCACTGCAGAAAAACAAAAGACAGCAATCACCCGGATGTGATTACCGTGGAAAAAAAAGACAGCAAACGGAAATCTATTTCTGTTCAGCTGATGCGCTGGGTGCGGGAAGATGCCGTCGTCAAACCAAATGAAGCGGCAAAGAAAGTTTACATCATTCCTGCCGCAGACACCATGACGCGAGAAGGCCAGAATGCCCTGCTGAAAATTCTGGAAGAACCGCCGGCCTACGCCGTGTTTCTTCTGCTGTGCACCAGTGCAACAGCCATGCTGTCCACCATCCGCTCCCGCACTCAGATCTTCTCTCTGGAAGAGCGGCCTGTTCTTACCGGCAGCACCACAGAGCTGGCGGAAACTATCGCCTCCGCTGTTGCGGCTTCTACAGAAGCGGAACTGCTGTTTGCACTGGCACCGCTGATGAAAAGCAAAGACCGGGAAAAATTTCAGGACGTACTCTGCGGCATGGAACTGATTTTCCGGGACTGCTGCATCGCCCGTGCCGGGGGCACCTCCATGCTTTCCGGCGCAGACAGCTGTGTGGCTGCATTGTGCAAAAAACTTTCTCATAAGCAGCTGCTGAAAATTCTGGAGGAGATCCAGAAAACAAGCAGCCTCAACGAACGAAATCTCAATCTGGCTCTGCTGACCACCTGCTTCTGCGCCCATCTGCGGCAGATTGCAGCCGGCTGAGCGTGTATATAGATAGGAGCAACACTATGACAGAAGTAATCGGCGTTCGCTTTAAAGGCGCCGGAAAAATGTATTATTTTGACCCTGCCGGCCAGAAGCTGGAGCTGGGCAGCCACGTGATTGTGGAAACTGTCCGCGGCGTGGAATACGGCGAGGTCATCAAAGCCAACACTATGGTAGACGACAAAAACATTGTCGGTACGCTGAAGCCGATCATGCGCCTTGCCACAGATGCAGATGCTGTGACTGTGGAAGAAAACGCTGTAAAAGCGCAGAAAGCCATGGATATCTGCGCACGGAAAATTGTAAAGCACAACCTGGATATGAAACTGGTAGACGTGGAATATACCTTTGACCGCGGCAAGCTGCTGTTCTACTTTACAGCAGACGGCCGTGTGGACTTCCGCGAGCTGGTAAAAGACCTGGCATCTGAGTTCCGCACCCGTATTGAGCTGCGCCAGATCGGCGTTCGCGACGAAGCAAGACTGCTGGGCGGCCTCGGCGTCTGCGGCAGACCGTTCTGCTGCTCCTCCTTCCTGGATGGCTTCCAGCCTGTTTCCATCAAAATGGCAAAAGAGCAGAACCTGTCTCTGAATCCGGTGAAAATTTCCGGCACCTGCGGCAGACTGATGTGCTGCCTGAAATATGAGCACGACGTTTATGCCGAGCTGATCCGACAGATTCCGGGCCCTCGTTCCATTGTTCTCACACCAGACGGCAAGGGCATGGTTGTGGATCACAACATCATTGCCGGCACAGTAACCGTCAGCCTGGATAAAGCAAAAGATGCCACACCAAAGCTGTATACCGCAAAGGACATCAAGGTCATCAAGGAAGCAAGAAACGATTACATTGATAAAAAGGAAATGGACGCTCTGAAAAAACTGGAACGGGATTGATCTCCCCTGAAAATAAAAAGTTCCTCCTGCCATTTTATGGGTCGGGAGGAACTTTCTTTTTTGCACTTCATGCGGAAAATGGCGATTCTATGCGCAAAGCCTACGCTACCCGAAATTACCCTGCGCTACCTTTGGTTAACCCATGCTGACCGAACTTGAACGAATTGTTAATTCTGCAAAATTATTCAGATTTTTTTCAAATTCCATCTTGCAATTTGACAGGTTTGTGGTACAATAAAGGCACCAATCAAAATAAACTTTTAACAATATGGAGGTACATATTATGGCATACAAAATTTCTGACGCTTGTGTAGCATGCGGCGCATGCATCGGCGAATGCCCAGTTGAAGCTATTTCCGAAGGCGATATCTATACAATCGATGCAGGTGCTTGCATTGACTGTGGTGCTTGCGCAGACGCTTGCCCAACAGGCGCTATCGCAGCTGAATAATTGATCGTGAAATAAAAATTGCGGGGTTCGCCCCGCTTTTTTTATTTTATGCATCGTACCAGACGGCAGAGAATCCCCTCTGCCGTTTTCTTTTTGCATAAGATATCGCTTTTTACCGGAAAATGTGATAAAATACGGATACTATCTTTTGGAGCGTGATCGTTTTGCAACACACCGTTTTACTGCCGGATGAGCGGCTGGAGCCTCTTTCTCCGACTCTGGAAATCATCGTTTCTCCGCAGCACTGCTTTAATACCGATACCATTCTGCTGGCATGGTTCTCTGCACCAAAGCACAAGGACATCTGCTGTGATTTTGGCACCGGCTGCGGTACCATTCCCCTGCTGTGGGAGTCGAAATATCAGCCCCGCCGCACTTATGCAGTAGAGCTGCAGGACAACGCTTTCTCCATGGCCAGCCGCTCTATGGCACACAATGGTCTGGAAGAAAAGATCACCGTCCTCCAGCAAGATATTCGGGAAATTGCGCAGTTTAAAGAACCGCCGTTCTGCGAGTATCTGGATCTGATCGCCTGCAACCCGCCTTACAAAGAGATGGGCACCGGCATTGTAAATCCGGACTCCAGCAAGGCCATTGCCCGCCATGAATGTGAATGCACCATTGAGGACATCTGCCGCAGCGCTGCCCGCGCATTAAAGTACGGCGGCAGATTCTGCCTGTGCCAGCGTCCGCAGAGGCTGGCGGAAATTATGACTGCCATGTCCAATGCAGGACTGGAGCCAAAACGCCTCCGCCTTGTGCAGCAAAGACCGGATAAAGCGCCGAGCCTGTTCCTCATTGAGTGCAAAAAAGGCGGCAAGCCGGGCATGATGGTGGAACCGGTGCTGTTCATTGAAGGCGCCGACGGCGACTTCTCTCCGGAAATGAAAGAAATATACGGAAACTATAAATATAAAGAATAATTTACAGTGAGGATTTGAAGCTATGAAGGGAAAATTATATGTGGTCGGCACACCCATCGGCAACCTGTCTGACTTCTCTCCGCGCGCCATTGAAACACTGGACAGCGTGGATTTTATTGCAGCAGAAGATACCCGTGTGACCGTAAAGCTGCTGAACCACTTCGATATTAAAAAGCCGCTGGTCAGCTACTATGAGCACAATAAACTGGAGCGCGGCCAGATGATCATTGACCGGATTTTAAACGGTGAAAACTGCGCTCTTGTTTCCGATGCCGGCATGCCGGCAATCTCTGACCCGGGCGAACTGCTGGTAGCACAATGCGCCGAAGCAGACATCCAGGTGCTTGCTGTGCCGGGTCCAAGCGCTGTGATTTCCGCTCTGGCAGTATCCGGTCTTCCAACCGGCCGCTTTACCTTTGAAGGTTTTCTCAGCGTAAATAAAAAAAGCCGCCGGGAACATCTGGCAGACGTAAAAAATGAACGCCGCACCATGGTGTTTTATGAGGCACCGCATAAACTGTCTGCTACCCTCCACGATATGCTGACCGCATGGGGAGACAGAAAAATTGCCATCGTTCGTGAAATCACAAAAATTCACGAAGAAGTGATCCGCACCACACTGGCAGAGGCAGACAAGCGCTTCAGCGAAGAAACACCAAAAGGCGAAATCGTTCTGGTGATTTCCGGCGCAGAAGCTGTGCAGGATGAAGAATACACACTGGAAGCCGCTGTGGAAATGGCAAGAGAATTTGCGGAGCAGGGTATGTCTACCTCTGAGGCAGCAAAAAAAGCCGCCCAGCTCTGCGGCTTTAAAAAAGGTGAAATTTATAAGGAACTCCTCTAAACTGCCTGATTTTAAAGTAAAAGTTTCGCCAGCCTTTTCAAAGGCTGCGGGGTGAAGGGGCAGCGCC
>JAZUBL010000062.1:0-47012 GCA_045638545.1 Acutalibacteraceae bacterium
ACAACGGACTTGATCTCGCTCAAATAATTTCTCCATGGCAGGGTACTGGTGCCATAGTCCGCTATTGCGCCCTCGCCGCTGATGGTGAGGAGGCCGTTATCATCGAGGCTCCATGTTACGTTGTCACCGCATTCACCGCTGGCTACGTTGGTCACCGGTGCTGCTGCAATGGTAAAGGTTGCTTCTGCAGTGCCGCTGTAATCATTAATACCGGTAATTGTTACCTTGGCGGTGCCAACTTCGGTGTTATCGGTGTATTCTGCGGTGTAGTCGGTGCCGGCTGTCAGGGTCTTCTCCCCAATTTTCACAGTCAGCGCCGGAGTCAGTGCTTCGCCTGTTGCAGTCTGCTCATCAATCGGTGCAATTTCTGCTTCTTTGAGAGAATAGAGGCAGGTTACCTTAAATGCACTCCATTTGCCAATATAGTAGTTTGCATCCGGCTGCTTTGCAGTAACTTCAAACTTCAAATTGCTGTTTCCGTTTACAAAACAGTTGCTGTTAATATCCGGTGCAGTTTCTTCTGCAATGGTAACGCTGGTAAGATTTGTGCAGCCAACAAAACTGTTTGTAGAGAAGTTTCTAAATCCTTCCGGAATAGAAACAGATGTCAGTCCTGTCAGGTTATAGAAGGTGTATGCACTAATCTGTGTAACACCATTTTCAATCACAACAGAGGTGATTTTATCTGCGTGCGCTTGCCATGCCGGCAGGTTTGTTTCGGAGAAAGTCTGATCAGTTGTACCTATGCCAGTAATCTTAAGCACACCGGTAGTAATATCGAGGGAATAATTCACCTGACCGCCGCACTCGCCGGTGAAAACGGTCTGGTCGTCATCTGCGATTGGCGCAGGGGTATTCTCCACATCCTGCTGGTTGTTGTCTGCAGGTGGAGTGTTTGGTTCGTCGTTGTTTCCCGGAGGAGTGGTGTCATCCGGAGTTGGGGTACTTTCTTCCCCGTCGCTGCCTTCCGGAGCAGCAGGGTCGGTTGGTTCTGCCTGATCGTCTCCGCCTTCGTTATTATTGAAGCCGTTGTCGTCACCGGATGGAGTTTCCTCCACCAGTACAGGCTCGGTTGTGCCCTCAGCTGCAAAAGCTACAGTTGTAGCGCCGCTGGAAACTGTTACCAGAGATGCCAGCATTGCAGCCAGAACACATTTTAATTTATTATTTTTGGCCATATTAAATCACATCCAATTTTATGTGAGATTTTGCTATTTTAACTTACATATTATAGCACAATAATAGGCATAACGATAGAGGTTTTATAAAAAATTGGCATCTGAAGAAAATTTATGGCAGTATTTTTTGCATAATCGCAAAAAGAGAGACCGGCAAGCAATTTGCTCACTGGTCTCTCTTTTTACAGTATTTTTATACTGATCAGAATTATTCAGTCAGAGATACGTCACTGAATCGCAGGAGAGGCATTCCTTCCCCCATTTTCCAGTCCATATTAAAATCAAATCCAGAAAAAGTTTCTTTGTTATTCATCTGATCCGCAGAGAACTTTTTAATTCCATCCGGACTGCCGGTACCGCATGCTGGATGGCCATTTTCCTGGTAGTAACAATCGGTGAAGACTGTTTCTGTTTGCTTTTCGATGCGGTATGTATTATCGAGTTCTTCCAGATTGCCGACCAGCGCACCTACCTGTGTAGTACCGGAAATATTGCCTGCATTGTAGCAGCAGGTGAAGAAGTTATCAGGAGGCACATTTCCTGCAATACCGCCGGCTGCCAGTTCACTGGTAACATTGCCGGCATTAAAGCAATTGGTTACAGATGTATAGCTGGACATTAATCCTGCAATACCGCCTGTGTAGGTGCCGCCTTCAATCACACCGCCGTTCCAGCAATTAATGACCTGCGCTGGGTGATATGGGCTGCTGCCGAGCATGCCTACAATACCGCCAACATGAACACCACGGAGAAGTTGAAGAGTTTTTAATCCGGAGGAGTCTTCTCCAGGATTGCCATAACCTCTGACGCTGCCGGTATTAAAGCAGTTGTAAATCAGGTTTGGTTCTCTAAATGTAGCATCACCAATCAGACCACCAACGGTAACGTTGCTTGATTGATGAACATAGGCGCCACCCTGAATATTACCTTCGTTGTAACAGTGATCCATGATGGTGGACCAACCGGAAATACCACCGACTGACACGTCAATGTCCTTGGTACGGAATAATTTATTAAGATCTTCGGTAGAGGCGACTTCAATATCGGCGCTGTTATAGCAGTTGGAAACATAACCGCCGCTGCCGATAATGCCGCCGACTTTAATGTAACCACGGGCATCTACTTCGATCTCTGCGTCGTTATAGCAGTTGGTGATTGTTGCGTTATCGTCTGCGTTACCAATGTAACCGCCGATGTCACCGACACCGATATCCATTTTGATACTGCCTGTAAGATAGCAGTTATCAATTACGCTGCACTTATTATTTTTGTTGGAAGCAGCTTTGCAGGCAAGAACGCCATACACGACCTCTTCTTCCGGAGTATGTGTTTCACAGTCAGTTATATGGCTGGTGACAATACCGAGATTTCGTACTTCACCGCCAATGAGTTCAACGAACAGCGGCTCTGAAACGTTGCTGATAGAGTAACCGTTACCGTCAAGACAGCCTGCCAGTACCGGGATGGATTCGTAACCAGATGGACACACAATATGATCCATCAGAATATAGTTCTTCTGATTAGCTTCTGTCAGAGCATTGCGATCATTTTTTTCTTTTTCGGTTTCTTCAGCAATCTTCTGCAGATCTTCAAAAGAGGAAATTCCAACCCATCCGTCCGGAACAGTTTCCTGCTGTGTTACAGGGGAGATGAATTTATCGTACAACTCAAATTTATCGTGTACAACATAGAGGTTTTCCGGCTCCAGAATTCTGGCCAGTGATGCTTCGTAACCGGTCATTTTCTTTTCCAGATAATCAAGATATTCCTCTGCGCCGTCTTTTTTGCTGCCGTATGTTCTGCTCTTTACGTTGCAGTAATCACCGCGCATATGAGTCAGCGTCAGTGCCTTGCCAATCGTAACGTAGTCTACAATTTTTTCGTATTCGCCGCTGTCAGCAGTTTCCTTTGCCTTTTTAAAAGCAGGAGCCAGTGCATTGGAGATCTGATCCATTGCCAGCATTTCTCTGTAGCATTCAGAGCGGTCTCCGACATACAGTTTCATGAACTCAACGCCAATTTTTAAGCCAGCTATAGCCAAAGACGCTTTTTCTGCAAATGGCTTCAGTTTCGCCGCAAATTTGCCTGTATTTACAAGAAGGCTGGCTACAGAGCCACCGGCCTTTTTGCTGACATGGGAATTGAGCCATGGAACAAGATTGGTGGATACTGTTTTGCTGATGTTGGCAATGAGATCCTTATAAGTTTCCAGATCGAAGAGGACATATTTTGTTCCACGAGCCAATTCCTTTGCAAACTGACTTTCTATGTTGCAGGCAATGTAAACATATTCTGCATTGCAGATGTGGATGGTATCTTCTACTGCTTTTTTCAGCTTTTTATCTTCTGTATTTTCCAGAATCGCATTCAGAACAGTCATTTTCTGTTTATGCATTTCTGCTGCTGCAGAAAGCACGGTAAGCTGTTTGATATCCTCAATCGGAGTGTTCAGACCGGCATATCCCTTTTCACCAAGATCGATCATACCCAGGAAATTTTTTACGCCTTTAAAGTCATCACCGAGCAGGAGTTCTGCGGAAATATTAAGCAGGCCGTCAGAAAGATCTTTTGTGTTTATTTCTGTATTATATCTGGCCTGTGCTGCAGCAGAAGTAGCAAAGCTGGTTTCCATCATGGCAAGCAGTGTTACAAGGTAATCCATGTAAGCGTTGCTGTCCAGTTTTCTGCCCAGAATCCATTGTGTTCCCCACAGATAGGCTTTTGTCAGAGTTCCTTTATCGTCAAGGTTATTTGCCCATATTTTATAAAGAAAATCAGATTCATCCTGCAGGCCGTCATAGTAGTCGCTGTTTTCAAAAGATTCCGTATAGCGCATTTTTACGCCTTGCTGGTATTCTTCTGTAGTTTGCTCCGTTGCTGCGCCGACAAGCTGCATTGGTATCAGTGTGAATACAATGATCAGACACAGCAGGATGCTGAGAATACGTATGCCAAGTTTCTTCATTCGTCTAACGCCTCCTCAAAGGAAGGAGCGCCTTCCATAATTGCAGCCATGGCAAAGTCTTCTGCCGCTTCATCAAAAGCAGCCTGCTCAGCGATGGTTTCCAGTTCATTGTCGCTCCACTCTGTTCTGGATGGGTCAATGTAAGAAAGATTGACTGTAACATTCACTGTAGTGTAGCTGTTGTTTTCTTTGGCATCTTTCAGCATCAGGTCATACAGTCGCTTTTCGTAGTCTTCCCAGTTGGATGCATTCGCTTCTGCTTCTGCGTGGTGTCGTTCCATCAGGTCTTCATAACGAGGCGCTCTCACCTGCGCTGTTAAAATCAGATCATTGCCTTCCCACGTACATCTGGTGTTGGAAGCAGATGCCAGTTCTACCAGGGCGTCATCGCGGCTTTCATCGTAATATGTATTGCCGCTATCGCCACCGCCGCCGCATCCGGCAGCAGTCAGAATAACAGCAGCTGCTGCTAGGGATAGTCCGATTAATTTTCGCTTTTTCACTTATTTCGCCTCCAGATTTAAACTGATTTCAGTATAGCACTGTGAAGCTTAGATTTCAATTTATATTAGAATTTTGAATATATAAAAGTTCATCATCTGCAGTGATGAGAAGTACTCTCAATGCAGTAAATTAAAAAAGCCCTCGCTCCTATTATAGAGCGAGGACTTTTTATCTGGCCTTCTGTTATTTTCTTTTCTTAACAAGGTAAGCGATGTTTTTTGCGATCTGGATGAGGATTGTAGGTGCAGCTGCCAGAATTGCCATTGCGCCGAACATCCAGCCTTCCAGCATGGTGATGCCGAAAATACCGTGGATTGGTGTAATGAACAATGCTGCTGCCAGGAATACAACACCTGCAAAGAATGCCACGATGCTGAATGGATTGCTCTTGAACCCAAGTACGTTCAGAGGTTCCTTGCCGCGGCAGTTGATGCAGTGGAACAGACGAGCCAGGCAGAGTGTGGAGAATGCCATGGTGCTTGCCATAACATCGCTGTACATAAAGCCGATATGGTATGCAAGGATGGTGGAAATGGTAATCAGGACGCCCATGGATAATGTAGTCCAGATGAAGTTACCATCCATAATGCCCTCGCTGCTTTTTCGCGGTCTGTCATTGAGCAGGTTTTTATTGCCCTTTTCCATGCTGATTGCAATGGCCGGCAGAGAGTCTGTCAGCAGATTGATAAAGAGCAGCTGCACGGCTGTAAATGGTGCTGCAAAACCAAGGATTACAGTGTAGAGTACGGTGATGATACCTGCCAGATTACCTGTCAGCAGGAACTTGATACTGTTTTTGATATTCGCGTAAATGCTTCTGCCGTTTGCAACAGACTTGATAATCGTCGCAAAGTTGTCGTCTGTCAGAATCATTGCTGCGGCGTCTTTGCTTACTTCTGTGCCGGTGATACCCATCGCAACGCCAACGTCTGCTTTCTTCAGAGCTGGCGCGTCGTTAACGCCGTCACCTGTCATGGCTACTACATTGCCAAGCTGCTGCCAAAGGGTAACAATGCGGATTTTATGGGCTGGGCTGACTCGTGCATATACACTGACCTGTGGAAGCAATTTGATCAGTTCATCATCATTAAGGCGTTCCAGTTCTGCGCCATCCAGCGCCATGTCGCCTTCTTTATAAATACCGATTTCTTTCGCAATTGCTGTTGCTGTAACTTTGTGATCACCGGTAATCATAACCGGCTTAATACCTGCACGGATGCAGTCTGCAACAGCTGCTTTGCTTTCGTCACGCGGTGGATCTGTCATTGCGCTGAGGCCGATAAATGTAAATTCATGCTCATCCTCAACAGTCAGATCTCTGCGGCTGCTGAAGATACGTTCACCAAAGCAAAGTACACGCATACCCTTTTCGGAGTACACAGTATTCTGTGCTGTGATAGCTGTGATATCTTCGTCAGTAATGTCTCTGACTGTATTACCGCAGCGAATTTTTGTCAGTTTGCCAAGCATATGATCCACAGCACCTTTGGTAAACATGGTGATCTCACCGTTAACTTCGTGCAGAGTACTCATCAGTTTGCGGTCACTGTCAAATGGAATTTCCGACAGTCTTGGATATGTGCTGCGAATATGAGTACACATGTCTCTGCCGCAGTATTCAATCAGCGCCGTTTCCGTTGGGTCACCAATAGTGCCTTCTGTGGAAAATGCAGCGTCATTGCAGAGTGTCATTGCCATGGAAAGCTTTTCGCTCTGCAAAACACCGCTTTCTGCGGTTCTGTTTTCGCTGTCGAAGAACACTTCGCGAACAGTCATTTTGTTCTTTGTCAGGGTACCTGTTTTATCGGAGCAGATAACGCTGACGCAGCCAAGGCCTTCTACAGCTTTCAGGTCTTTGATAACCGCGTGTTCATCAGCCATTTTCTTGGTACCAATTGCCAGAGAAATGGTGACGATAGAACTAAGTGCTTCCGGAATCGCTGCAACAGCTAATGCTACAGCAAACATTAATGCATCCAGAATCGGTTCACCTTTGATGACAGAGATGCCCATAACGATTGCACAGATGATCAGAATACCAAAGGAAAGCTTTTTGGAGAAAGAATCCAGGCTTTTCTGCAAAGGAGTTTTCTTTGCTTCCGCTTTGTTGATCATTTCAGCAATCTTGCCGATCTCAGTTTTCATGCCGGTGCCGGTAACTACAATCACACCGCGGCCGCCAGTGATCAGAGAACCGCTGTAAATCATGTTGACGCGGTCGCCCAGCATAACTTCACCCTGTTTGTTAATGGCTTCCGCTGTTTTCAGAACACTGTCACTTTCACCGGTCAGGGAGCTTTCGTTTGCCATCAGTCCAGCTGCTTCTATCACGCGGCCGTCTGCCGAAGCAACACTGCCGGCTTCCAGAAGGAGAATATCGCCTTCTACCACTTCTCTTGCTGGAATTTCAGATACAACACCATCGCGAATTACTCTGGCTGATGGAGCTGACATGGCGCGCAGTGCATCCAGCGATTTTTCTGCCTTAAAGTGCTGTACGGTACCAATTACCGCATTCATAACAATAACGCAGAGAATAACGATCGTACTTTCCAGGTTATCTGTTACTGCCGACAGAATCGCGCAGATAATCAGAATGATAACCAGCAAATCGAGAAACTGTTTGAAGAATACCTTAACAACACCGTCTCGTTTTCCCTCTGCAATTTCGTTGTACCCGTGCTTCTCCAGTCGTATTCTGGCTTCGTTCGATGAAAGTCCCTCACGGGTTGTGCTCAAAGACTCCATCGTTTTTTCATAAGTTTGTCTGAAAAAATCCATAATGCCCTCCTGCATACTTTGAATTTTATGCAATAAAAAAACGAGGCTTCTATTGCATAAGAAATGCAATAAAAGTCTCGCTGTTGGTTGAATTATTCAGACCAAGCACGACACCGGGTCAAAGACCGTACTGACGACATCGTGCGCAAAGCCGCTACTCCCTTTTATTGAAGAAGTTTGATAAATATATAACGATGTTTAGATTATATCTTCTGATTCTGTCATTGTCAACGCGAATTCCTAGATTTTACATAGATTTAAATAACTTTGTTTTTCCCTACAAATTTATATAAATATATTTGGTAATTTTTATTTTAGAAAAGAATATCTGTTTTGATAGATTATAATGCGTGCAGATTTTTCAGAGAAAGATCCAGAATCGGTGAAGAATGCGTAAGCGCACCGCTTGATACATAATCCACGCCAATATGGGCAAGTTTTGCGATGTTTTCTTTTGTTACATTTCCGCTGCATTCAGTTTCGGCTTTTCCTGCACAGAGTTCTACGGCCTTTTCCATGTCCTCAACACTCATATTATCCAGCATAATAATGTCTGCGCCTGCTTCAAGTGCTTCTTTCAGCATTTCAAGATTTTCTACTTCTACTTCAATCTTGCGAACAAATGGCGCATATTCCTTTGCCATTGCAATAGCTTCTTTTACGCCGCCGGCAGCGCCAATATGGTTATCCTTGAGGAGAATGCCGTCACTGAGATTGAAGCGGTGGTTATGTCCGCCGCCTACCTTCACCGCATACTTCTCGAAGATTCGCATACCAGGTGTTGTTTTTCTTGTATCAAGCAGCTTGATGTTGGTTCCTTCCAGGAGATCAACAACCTTGCGTGTATATGTTGCAATACCGCTCATCCGCTGCAGGTAGTTCAGAGCAGTTCTCTCGCCAGAAAGCAGGACGCGGATATCTCCACGGACAACACCTAATTTTTGTCCGTTTTTTACGTTGTCACCATCCTGAACGGAGAATTCAACTTCTGTATTTGCATCAAGAAGCTCAAATACTCTTTTAAATATCTCAAGGCCAGCAATCACACCATCCTGTTTGCAAATCAACTCCACTTCACCAAGCTGATAGTGGCGCATAACAGAATTTGTGGAAATGTCCTCACTTGTAATATCTTCTTTCAGTGCACTTAAAATAAGGTCATCTGCATTTAATCTCATTGTAATATTATTCATGCTTCTCTTTTCCCCTTTCAATTGCCAGTAACACGGATTCTTTATATTTCTCCTGATACCCATCATATTCTGATGGATCAATCAGAAGTTCAGGAATTGCGGAATTTTTTTGATAAGTGTCGGTTATTTTTTCTGCAGAGCGTTTTGCGAAAACCAGGCTTTCCAGTAAGGAGTTGCTCGCTAATCTATTGCGGCCATGAACACCATTGCAGGCGGTTTCTCCAACAGCATACAGATGTTCCATGGATGTTGTACCATAACTATCAACGTCGATACCACCCATAAAGTAATGCTGAGACGGAACAACAGGAATCGGTTCCTTCGTAACATCATACCCTTCTTCAAGGCAACGTTGATAGATATTTGGAAAGTGAGTACGAATCTCTTCTTCAGGAATCGGTGTCATAGAAAGCCATACATGTTCACTGTTTTCTCTTTTCATCTCTTTAAAAATGGCGTCTGTCACAATATCACGAGGCAGCAGCTCATTAACAAATCGCTCCCCTTTTGCATTGAGCAAAACCGCACCTTCTCCACGGACAGATTCGGAAATCAGAAATTCGCGTCCGTCTTTTCCTGTATACAGAGTCGTTGGGTGGATCTGTATGTAATCGATATTCTGAAGTTTAATATTGTATTTGATTGCTAAAGCAATGGCGTCACCTGTCAGATGTTCATAGTTAGTGGAATGCTGAAACAGACCGCCGATGCCGCCAGTAGCAAGAATCGTATAATCAGCGCAGATGCTGCTATAGTTTCCGCCTGCATCGTGACCAATAATGCCGTGGCAGATATTATCATTACAAATTAAGTCCACCATGGTGAAATTTTCAATCAACGTAATATTTTTTCTACTCCGCACAGTATCTAACAGATGTGAGGTGATTTCTTTTCCTGTTTCATCCTCGTGGAACAAAATTCTTGGCCTGGAGTGAGCACCTTCTCGGGTATAGTGGAAATTCTCACCATTTCTCTCAAACTGAACGCCAAACGAAACAAGATCTCCGATTACCTCCTGAGAGGAACGGATCATAATCTCAACTGAATCGGGATTGTTTTCGTAATGCCCGGCTTTCATTGTATCCTCAAAAAATGCTCCATAGTCCTCTTCGTCACGAAGAACACAGATACCACCCTGTGCAAGGAAGGAGTCACTTTTTGAGGCTTCAGATTTGGTAACAATCGTTACCTTTTTATCTTCCGGCATATTCAGTGCGCAGTAAAGACCTGCCACACCGCAGCCTACTATTATAATATCTGTTTTCATTTCACTTTGCAAACTCCAGCATTCGCTCAAGCGGTACCAGGGCAGCTGTGCGAACGCAATTATCAATGACAACTTCCTGATCTTCCTTTTGAAGAACAGCCAAAACATTTTCAAGTGTGTTCAGCTTCATGTCTGCACAGCATGGATTCGGATTCGGATAATAAAAATGCTTGTCCGGGTTATCTGTATTTAATTGGTAATCCACACCATTCTCGGTACAGATAATAAATTCATTCTTATCGCTGTTTTTGGCATATGCAATGATGTCTGCCGTACTGCCAATATAATCAGAAATTTCAATAACCGATGCAACACACTCAGGATGTGTGAGGACCTCCGCTCCAGGATGCTTTTTTCGTTCTTCATTGACCTGAGATGCGGTAATCTTTGCATGAATTGGACAGCAGCCGTCATTGAGAATGATGTTTTTTTCTGGTACCTGTTTTGCGACAAAACCACCGAGATTACTGTCTGGGATAAAGAATATATTCCTGTTTGGAAGTGCTTTTACGATCTTAACTGCATTTGAGGATGTGACGCATACATCACTTTTGCATTTAAGTTCCGCTGAAGAATTAATATAGCAGACAACTGCGAGGTCATCATATTTGTTTCGCATTTCCTCAATGATCCCATCGGCAACCATATGAGCCATAGGACAGTCTGCTGTTAAATCCGGCATAAGTACCTTCTTGCCTGGATTTAATATTTTTGCGCTCTCGCCCATGAATTTAACACCGCAGAATACAATGATATCAGCATCACACTGCTTTGCAGTTTTTGCAAGATAAAAAGAATCACCCACATAATCTGCAATTTCCTGCACCTCTGCAGGCGCATAATAATGCGCAAGAATGACAGCATTCTTCTCTCGTTTTAATTGTTCGATTTGCTTCTTCATATTTTCTTACCTCATTATATACGAATGTTCGCAATATGACGGTAATTATATCACGCGACTTTACAGCTGTCAACTCAACTGTAAACCTTTCGTCAGAAGAATTTTATAAAGTATTATCTGTGCGGAAAAACTATGACATTATTACACATCCCATATAGGCAAATAGCAGAAAAAGAGTTGTAAAATAAATCCGGCAGATGTAAAATAACTACAGTATTTTATGGCTTGGAGGAACAGGACATGAACCAACGCAAAACCGTATTTTTAACAGGAGCTTCCGGCACTATGGGATGGGAGGGGTTTCGCCAGCTTTATGCAGCGAAAAAATTCCGCATTGTACTTCTGCTTCTGAATAATCAGAAAACAAGAGAACGATTTGCACCCTACGCAAAAGATCCCAATGTAAAAATTGTGTGGGGTGATCTTCGCCGCTACAAAGACGTGTTGGAATGCGTTACCGGTGCAGACTATGTACTGCATGTCGGCGGTATGGTTTCGCCTGCGGCAGATTATTATCCTACACAGACCATTAAGACAAACGTAGCCGCAGCAAAAAATATTGTCACGGCCGTAAAAGCGCAGCCATATCCTGATAAAATCAAGGTTGTCTATATCGGTACCGTTGCAGAAACGGGCGAACGTGATGCACCGCTCCATTGGGGTCGTACCGGCGATCCAATCAAATGCAGCGTGTATGATCATTATGCCATCAGTAAAGTTTTAGCAGAGCAGATTTTTGCTGATTCCGGCCTCCGCTACTGGGTATCGCTGCGTCAGACCGCGATTCTCTATCCAACGATTCTGAAAAATATTGATCCGATTATTTTCCATATTCCAATCAATGGTGTGCATGAGTGGATGACCGTTGAAGATTCTGGCAGAATGCTGGTAAAGGTATGCGGTGATGATATTCCGGAAGAATTCTGGAGACGCTTCTACAATGCTGGTTCCGGCTCTGAATATCGGATTGGAAACCTGGAATTTGAAGAACTGCTGCTGGAAACACTGGGTCTGGGGGATCCTAAAAAACTCTTTGAGCCAAACTGGTTTGCTACCCAAAACTATCACGGCCACTGGTATCTGGATTCTGACATACTGGAGAATTACCTGCATTTTCGCGGAGATATTCCTGTGCGTCAATATTTTAAAAATATGATCAACGGTGTGCCATTTTATTATCGTCTGGCATTTCTGGCAAAACCATTCCCGAATGTCATCAAATTCTTCATGAAGAAAATTGCATCTGCCCCACAATACGGTTCCCTTTGGTGGAAATCTCATGGTGAACAAAATAGAATCAATGCGCACTTTGGTTCGCTGCAGCAGTGGAATCGTATCAGCAATCGCTGGTCAGATACGCCTGTTCAGGTGCCGGATAAAGATCCATCCAAAGCAATCCGTCTTGACCATGGATATGATGAAACAAAAGAGTTTGATAGTCTGACACTGAAGGATCTGAAAAAGGCAGCCGCATTCCGTGGCGGTGAATGTCTTGCTGAGGAAATTAAGGATCTGTACACCCCTGTACGCTGGCGCTGCGCTCACGGACATGAGTTCCTGATGTCTCCAAATCTGGTGCTGCGCGGTGGGCATTGGTGTCCAAAGGAACTCCCTAGTGATACACAGCGTGTGAAGGAAAAGAAATTCCGTTGGGCATACGGAGAAGAAGCTCGTGTTAATCCGTTTTTTGCACAGGTTTGGTATCCTCTCCACGATGAATCAGAAAATCACGTTTATACAGAAGAAATCTATAAAAATTTCGAGGCTTTTTAAATAAGTCGCCTAAGTAAAAAAGCATCCTCTCCCATATCGGTTGGAGAGGATGCTTTTTATCTGGTAATTTATTTGTAATCTGAATATGTTTGTTTCGTTTGGTTGAGATCAGTCTTGCCTGCAAAAGAATAAGATTCATTGTATGAGACAGGTGAATGTTTTCATCCTATTCTTTATGCTTTTTGATTTCAGAGAGGAATTTCTCACCATACTGTTTTGCTTTACGTTCACCAACACCGGAAATATTGAGGAATTCTGTCATAGTAGATGGTCTTTTTGCTGCCATGTCCTGCAGTGTGGCATTGGTGAAGACGATATAAGCAGGCACTTTTTCTTCCAATGCAATTTTTAACCGCAGTGCTCGCAAAGCATTGAACAGGCTTTCGTCTATCATTTCTCCCGCTGCTGTTTTGCCGTGACCAATGCGCTTACGAACAAACATCTGTACTGTTTCGCCACGAAGCAGAACATCACCGGATCTGTTTGTTAAAACCATTGCCAGATGCTGTGGGTCAGTATATAAATACCCCAGGTCTTCCAGTCGCTCAACCATTTCCTGCACGGTATTGCGGGAGATGTTCTGCATTAAACCATAAGTAGATAATCTATCTAAACCTAATTCAAGGATACGCTTATCCTTGCTGCCGCGGAGAACATTCACAACGCTGGATACACCCAGCGCATAACCAAGATGACTGTGGATTCGTTTTACACAGGACAGGATCATCTTGGCTTCTGTTGTAATGTCGATTTCCTCTGCTGTTGTTTCACAGTTACTGCAATTTCCGCATACTTCGCGATGCTTTTCTCCGAAATAACGCAGGATATAGCCACGAAGACAACCGGTTGTTTTACAGTATCCAATCATCTGATCCAGTCGCTGCAAATCCAGTTTCTGAATTTCTTCTCTCTGTTCTTCTGTTAATTCTTCGTTTTCACTTCCATTTTCTATCAGATACTTCGCAGTTCGAATATCGGAAGCTGTATACAGAAGAATACATTCCGCATCAGATCCGTCTCTGCCGGCGCGCCCGGCTTCCTGATAGTAAGCTTCCATGCTTTGCGGCATATTGTAATGGATTACGTAGGAGACATTGGATTTATCGATACCCATACCAAAAGCATTTGTTGCCACCATCACACTGCATCGGTCATAAAGAAAATCGTCCTGATTTTCCTGGCGCTCTTCTTCTGGCAAGCCGGCGTGATATCTCGTTGCAGAAATATCCCGTTCCTGCAGCAATTGACAGACATTTTCTACTTCTTTCCGTGTTGCGCAATAAATGATACCGCTCTTCTCTTCTCGTTCTCGAACAAGGCTCAACAGAGAAAGCGGCTTATTATTCGGTTTCATTACTTCAAAATACAGATTTGGCCGATCAAATCCTGTATTGATCTGCAGTGGATCATCCAGACAGAGAATTTCCATAATGTCATCTCGCACACGCTCCGTAGCGGTTGCCGTAAAAGCAGAAACAACAGGACGGTAATCCAGCTGATTTAGAAACTCAACGATTCGAAGATAACTTGGGCGGAAATCCTGTCCCCACTGGGAAATACAGTGGGCCTCGTCCACAACAAACAGAGAAACGGTGACATACTGTATGGCTGAAAGGAATCCGTCCGTCAGCAGTCTTTCCGGCGCAATATAAATGATTTTATATTTACCTTCGATCATGTTCTGGTAGACAGCATTGATCTGCCCCCAGGAAAGTGTGCTGTTAATATATGCTGCTGCAATGCCCGCCTTTCTCAGAGAAGTTACCTGATCTTTCATCAGAGAAATCAGAGGCGATACAACCAATGTAATTCCATCCAGCAAAAGCGCCGGAAGTTGATAGCAAAGGCTCTTTCCGCCGCCTGTCGGCATAATACCCAGCACATCCTGTCCCTTAAGCTGTGCATCAATCAGTGCTTCCTGTCCGCTGCGAAATACGTTATAACCAAAATATCGATTTAAGAGCTGGTGCTTTCTATCCATGAAATATCACTCCCTTCTCCTTCAATAACATATAATACAATATCATACTTTACTTAAAATGAAAAAGCCACACCAATTGCGGTAGTATTTTATTTTTATTGCTGTTGAGAAATAAATTTATCCGTAATTAAATGCATGTAAGCTACGCACATCGTATTATAGAACAGTGTTAAACAGTCAGGGTCTATTGCAAAAATCCCCCATCCATCATGGACAGGGGATTTTTTAACTTAGCCGATGTTCAATTTTCAAAAGATTATTTCCAGCAGCTGTACCAGCCAATACCCTGATCTTCCCAACCGGCCTTCAGAAGATTCTGTCGTTCTTCCTGACTGAACGTGAAGTGGTATGCACCTACCTTTGCATTTGGATTATGCAGGCGATACTGTACTGCCTCTGTGTTATAAGCGGAGTTGAATGCAATACCTTCGTAATTCCAGCCCTGTTTCATCAGCTTACTCTTCTCGTTTTCATCCATAGTGTAAAGGTGTTCGCCAGTAGATTGCTGGAACAATCTATGTACCGGTGCGCCGGTGTTTGCTGGGAAGGTAAAGCCAACACCTTCATAATGCCAACCAGCTGCAACAAGGTTGCCCTTTTCTACTTCAGAACCTGTGTAGAAGTGCTCACCTGTATTCGGATTGTACATGCGGAACATATGAGTAACCTGACGAACTTCTACATTTTCTCGATTTACACCGCAGCTATTACATTTACCATCTACATTATTATCGTAAGTATGGTTTGCAATCGTGAAGTTCTTTGTTACTGTACCGGTGTAATTACCTTTACCTGTAATGGCAACGGTAGCCTTACCTGGTTTTGCATGATTCTTATAGGAAACAGTGTAGTCCGTTCCTTCTTTCAATGTTTTGCTGCCATCCGTTACAGCAATCTTCTGCTTCACGGCAGTAGGTATGCAGCCAACATCCTTGATACCGGAAATGGTCAAACTACTCATATTCTTTGCAGAGATTGTAAATGTCTTATTCATGGAACCAGTATAGTTTCCCTGACCTGTGATGATCACAGTTGCAGTGCCTACATTTACATTATTCTTATAAGATACAGTGTAATCTGTACCTTCAACAAGTCTCTTGCTGCCATTCTTCACTATCGGATTCTGAGTCAAAGCAGAACCGGTGTAAACCTTGTTCTCAATACCGCTGATTGATGCATCAAGTTTCCTTGCGGAAATTGTGAAAGTCTTCTCTACTGTACCAGTATAGTTGCCCTTACCGGTAATTGTTGCCGTAGCAGTACCAATATTTACGTTGTTCTTATAAGTTACGCTGTAATCTGTACCCTCAATCAGAGTCTTGCTGCCGTCCTTTATTGTCAGCTTCTGTGTCACAGCAGAGCCAGTATAGGCCTTATTCTCAATGCCGGTTATTTCTGTTGATATCTTTTTCGGTGTGATTCGGAAATTACATCTGGTTAAACAATTGAAATTTCCAATTCCTGTGACCACTACAACTGCGTTTCCTGCATTCACGTTAGTCTCATAGGAAATTGTATAGTCTTTGCCCTCCTGCAATGTTTTGCCATTATAAGTTACTTTAACAGGATGCACAACAGGCTTGCCGGTATATTCTGTATTCTGAATCCCGGAGATATTATCTTTTGAGAATGCTGCTTTTTGGATTACAAAAGTTTTTTCCTTTTGGCCGCTGAAACGACCTGTGCCTGTAAAAATTACCGTTGCTGTGCCGGCATCGATATTATTTCTGTAAGAGAGTGTATAATCTTTTCCCTCTACAAGGGTTTCATCAAAATATGTCAGTGTTGGTTTTGGTGTAATAGGAAAGCCGGTATAGATTTCACTTCTTACAGTAGATACAAACGTTTTGGAAATGTCGGTTGTAACTTCAAAAGTACGAGTGATCGTACCGGTATAGCGTCCCAAGCCTGTGATCGTTACTGTTGCTGTACCGACATTTATATTATTTTCATAAGAGACGGTGTAATCCCGTCCTTCTACAAGAAGTTCACTGCCATTCATGACGGTGAATTCCTGTGTTACCTTGTAACCGGTATAAGGTTTGTTTACGATTCCTGTCACTGTTGTTTGCGATAAAGGAATTGGTGACTGAAGCTTTCCAACATTCAGCTTATGAATCATTCCTTTGTCGCCATCGACAACCGTCAAAGCGTATGTCGATCCCCCATTTACTGATGGAACCATTGCATAATCCACATAGCCGGCAGTTGTCCAGTAAATATGACCGGAACGATAAACAGGATCTTCATATGCAGTTAAACGAATTTTATTCAGCGATGTTGCTTCCTGCAAAACAGTTCCGTCAGAAGATAAAATCATATAATAACTATCTGCAAACGTATCCATTAAGCCAGTTTTCTTATGCACTTCCCAAAGAATTACGATTCTGCCGTCATCAGTAGAAACAGCTTGTGGATTGATAACTGTTTCATCCTCAGCACAGTTAGTCAGCCACTTGAAGTTTTTATCAGTTACTGATTGTCCGCAGCTTGTGCCGGAGCGGCTTTCTGCGCCTTCAATGGAACGGCCAGTACCAACTGCCTGAATAAATATATTCTGTGATTCGGTTTTTGCATTTGCAGTCAGGCTTTTTGCGGAGGAGCCTACTAAATAAACATTTCCTCCAGACTCCACAATGTTGCCAAGAGATGCATAGATATAGTTATCTCCATTATTTCCATAGAAGTGAAAGGTTTCCCCGCCTTTTTTACTGCTGCTATAAAACTCCACATCAAAGGCGCGAGGGTAACTATCTCCCTTATTTACAACACCGATGCCGCCATCATTTAAGCTGATAACTCGCTGATCAAAGGAATGGCTGGCGTAGTTGCTGATAATGACCTGTTCCATTGTTTCTGTATCAACGCAAAGAAGTTCGTTTGCCTGATGTCCGCTTTGCATCAGCTTTCCATAGTTAGACACTAAAATTCCATCTTTACTGATCGCTGTATCACAGTTTCCGGCATAAAATGGAACTGCACAGTCATAATCAACGTTAAATCTTTTAAAAGAAGTTGTCTTAATATGTTTTCCATCATAGGAATATTTTGAGGCAAATGTGGTTATTTTTCCCTCCCAGTTTCTGTCTTCCTGTCCCCATATAATGTAGTAATAGCCATTCTTATCGGTAACAACATCGCCATACAATGGATACTGTTTCTTTATTTGAATGGAAGAAACAAAGCTCAGATCTTCTGTATATCGATCAAAATTAAGATATTCTCCAGTAGTGTCTTCGTAAACGATTGTATAATACCCGTTGCAGTCAAAAAAATGTGTCAATTCACAGACAGAAGCATAATCACCGTGAGTAACCAGAGTCAAACCTCCGTTTTCTTCATTTGGTATATAAGAGAGCCTTTCAGAATTGTATGTTGTATTAATATTACCGTTCAGGGTTGCCGCTTTTGCAACAACGGCAGCTACAAAGCCGTTTGATAGCTTTTCGCTGATTTCATTTCGTACAGCTGCAGTTGTCTCTGTGCGGACTGCAATCGCAGTAGAAGCAGGGCCATAGACCGTGCCTTTGTAATTTTTAGTATAAGATTGAATTGCGTAATAGTATGTCGTATCCGGTATCAGATTTTTAATTGTATAATTTTTTAATGTGCCGCCGGAAAGCGTCGCAGCCGTCTTGGTTTTATTTCCATTCTGATCCAGTTCCAGAATCACATAACCGCTGGAACCACTGACCGTATTCCAGGCAAGCGTTACGGATGTGCTATCAACTGTTTTTACGCCAAAATTTTCTGGTATATCAGTTGCTGCTGCAGCGGCAGCTTCCGCATAAGGGTCGATTTCTTCTGTAAAAGCCGGTTCTTCTGACTGCGCTTCCAAAAGAAATTCTTCTTCAGCTGTTAATTCTGCTTCCTGTGCATAAACCACTGCAGGAGCTGCAACACTTACTGCTGCCAATACTGTTAACATCGCAGCGATGATACATTTTACTTTATTACCAAATTTCATTTTGTCACTTCCACAAAACTATTTTTTATAAACCCATTATTTTATATTATATCACTAAAATTTTCAAAGGCGTAGTAAAAAATAGATTTGTTTAGCCGAAAATTAAAAAGTCCCCATCAAATTTCACAGTTTTTTTATAACTTTCTCACAATAATTATTAAAACACCAAAATTCAATTAATCTGAACCATCAGATCTATGCACTTTCCTTCAATCATTTCACAGCAAATCCTATTTTCATATCCGGTCAGAGCAACCAGATACATTGCCGAAAAACGGCGTAAATACGCCATTCTTTTGAGTCCATGGTGCTACGGTAGGGCTATGCGAAACAGCTTTTATAATGCTGTCCTCTCCCCCTTTCCGTAAACTCACTAACTGCAAATATATATTATTACTGTAAGCTGATAGAGAATTGATTTCCCTGTCGGCTGTTTTTATTTAGAAAGGAAGTATGTACTATGAAAGACTTAAACAAAGGCGGCGTATTTTGGGAGATCCTGCGATATATCTTCGAGATTATTCTTCTTTAACCAACGAACAAAATGAAACGGAGATGAGAAAATGGCACATTGTGTAGAAAGTATGTTTTATGTCAGAGAGAAGCCTTGGCACGGACTTGGTGTCAGAGTAGAAGAAGCACCTACCAGCGCGGAAGCATTAAGGCTGGCAGGCTTGGACTGGTCTGTCGAGCAGAAAGAGATCAGAATCAGCGGCGGTGCTAAAATTCCAAACTATAAGGCTAACGTCAGAAGCAGTGACCAGAAGATACTTGGCATTGTTACCGACAGATACAGGCTTGTGCAAAATCGGGATGCCTTTGCTTTCACCGATAACCTGATCGGCGAGGACATTCGTTATGAAACTGCCGGCAGCTTGCAGGACGGCAAAAAAATCTGGCTTCTTGCGAAAATGCCGGAGAGAACCTTTCTGGGAGATGCGATGGAGCCATACCTGTGCTTCTCCAACGCTCACGATGGCAGCGGCGCAGTCAGAGTTTGTATGACTCCGGTACGCGTTGTCTGCAACAACACCTTGAACCTGGCATTATCACAGGCACGAAGGAGTTGGTCTGTCAGACACACCGGTAACTTGGAAAGCAAAATGCACGAGGCCAGCATGTGCCTGCAACTGGCTGATGACTATATGCTAGCACTGGAAGAGAAAGCTGATCACATGGCAAACACTGCCATCTATGAAGATCAGCTCCAGGAAATTCTGAGCGAGCTCTTCCCTCTCTCCGATGACAGCAGCGACAGAGAGAAACAGAATATTAAGAAGTGTAAGGATGAATTCATGATCTGTTACTTTGCGCCAGACTTGACAAAGTTCAGAAACACAGCCTGGGGCGTCATCAACGCTGCCAGTGATATGCTGTCCCATAACGCACCTCGGAGAAAAACCGTAAACTACCGGGAAAACAACTGGGGCAGAATTATGGATGGCCATATCCTGCTGGACAAAACCTGTGCACTGTTAAATGTAAAATAGAATCTGAAGACAGCATATCGAATAAGTGGAGCTACTGATTTTGTGGCTGCACTTATTTTTTTATAAAAAAACGGTACCATGCATTACGCAAAGTACCGTTAAAATGTTCTTCTGTTACTTTATAAGAACGGCCGAGCAAAGCATAAACTACTGCAATTCTTCCAGTTCATTATAGAGATCTGCGTAGCGTCCGCCTGCAGCAAGAAGCTGCTCGTGGGTTCCTCGTTCAATAATATGACCATGCTCCAGCACTATGATCATGTCCGCTTTACGTACAGTGGACAACCTATGTGCAATGATAAAAGTAGTGCGGTTGTGCATCAATGCATCGATGCCTTCTTCAATATGACGTTCTGTGCGGGTATCGACAGAGCTGGTGGCTTCATCCAGAATCAGGATCGGCGCGTTGCTCAATGCTGCTCTTGCAATATTCAGAAGCTGACGCTGACCCTGTGAAAGGTTTGCACCGTCGTTTTCCAGAAGTGTATCATAGCCGTGCTCTAACTGCATGATAAATGGATGAGCTGATACCGCTTTCGCTGCCTGCTCTATTTCTGCGTCTGTGGCGTTCAATCTGCCATAGCGAATGTTTTCCCGCACGGTGCCGGTGAACAGATGGGTATCCTGCAGCACCATGGCAATATTGGAGCGAAGAAAATGCCGTTCGATTTTCTCAATAGGGATTCCGTCGATCGTGATCATTCCCTGCTCAATCTCATAAAATCGGGAAAGAAGATTCGTCACCGTTGTTTTGCCTGCGCCGGTGGAACCTACAAATGCAATTTTCTGTCCAGGCTCTGCCTGGAGTGAAATATCACGGAGAACAATATTGCCCGGCTCATAGCCAAAGCTGACATGCTCCAGCATCACACGGCCTTCCAGTTTTTCTATCGGAACAGTATTCTGATCCCGCTGTTCTTCTTCCCCATCCAGTACCTGAAATACACGCTCTGCACCGGCGAGGGCCGAAAATACGGTATTCATCTGCATGGAAATCTCGTTGATCGGCCGATTAAACTGACGCGTGAAGTTCAGGGAAATCGTCAATCCTCCGATATCAAAGCCCCACGCAACGATCATGATGCCGCCCACACAGGCGATCACTGCATATACCAGGTTGCACAGCTGATGCGTTACCGGCCCCATAATGCCTGCACGAAACTGCGCTTTGATCTGAGAACGGCAAAGCTGCTCATTCAGATACTGGAATTCTTCCTCTGCAATTTCTTCATGATTGAAAACTTTCACAACTTTCTGCCCGGAGATCATCTCCTCTGCAAAGCCATTGAGCATACCCAGATTTTTCTGCTGCTCCGCATAAGCGCCGCGGCCTTTTTTGATGATCTGCCTGCTGGCAAAGACCAGAACAGGTGTAAGCACAATGGTAATGCCGCCCAGAATCAGATTTGTATAAAGCATCAATGCAACCGTGCCGGCGATGGTAATCGCACCGGAAATAATCTGAATCAGTGTGGTATTCAGCATCTCACCGATGGTATCCACATCGTTGGTGAATCGGCTCATGATATCACCGGCAGGATTTTTATCAAAATAGCAGATCGGCATTTTTTGCAGCTTGTGATACAGCTCTTTGCGCAGGTAACGCAGTGTCCGTTGGGAAACAGTCAGCATCATGCGTTGCTGCAGCCAGTGGGTGCCAAATGATACGCCGTAAATGCAGGCCAACACTACAAGAGAAATACCAAGATTCATGAGGCGGTCTCCCATAGTAACAGTCTGGCCGTCATAATAGAGAAAATCATTGATGATTGGACGAAGCAGATAGGCTCCGGCAAGAGAAGATACCGTCTGTACTACCGCACAGCAAATCGCAGTAATCAGCAGTACTCGCTCTTTTGCCATATATCGAAACAACCGGATCACGGCCTGTTTCATGTTTTTGGGCTTGCTTTTCGCCTTCATTGCACCCTGCGGATTTCCTCTGCCGGTCACGTTTATGGTCTTCTTCTCTTCGTGTTTATGGCTTCCGTATTTTTTCTTCAGTCGTTCATAACGTGCTGTATCCATCCTACTCCGCCTCTTTTCTGTCATTCTGTGACCAGTAAATTTCCTGATATGCTCTGCAACTTTGCATCAGTTCTTCATGGCGGCCGAAGCCTTCCACACGGCCGTTATCCAGAACAATAATCTTATCTGCGTCGATCACCGAATTGATCCGCTGCGCGATGATCAATTTTGTGACGCCACCCAGTTTTTCACGGAAAGCGCGGCGAATGGAAGCATCTGTTGCAGTATCCACGGCACTGGTGGAATCATCCAGAATCAGAATCTTTGGTTTCTTCAGCAACGCTCTGGCAATGCAGAGACGCTGTTTCTGTCCGCCGGAAAGATTTGCACCGCCCTGAACCAGCTCCGTTTCATATCCATCCGGAAAACTGCGGATAAATCCATCTGCCTGCGCAATCTTCGCTGCCTCTATTAATTCGTCATCAGAAACAGATTCATTGCCCCAGCGCAGATTCTCTGCAATCGTTCCTGTAAACAACGTATTTTTCTGCAGCACCATGGCAATGCTTTCCCGCAGATGCACAAGATCCCAGTCTCTGATATTTCTTCCGTCAATCAGTATGTTTCCTGCATCAGCATCATAAAGCCGCGGAATCGGGGAAACCAGCGTTGTCTTTCCACTTCCGGTTGAGCCGATTATGCCAACCAGTTCTCCCGGTGCAATATAAAAACTGATGTTTTCCAGAATCTGTTCCCGATTATTTTTGAAATAGCGGAAAGAGACATTCTCAAAAGTAATGCTGCCTTTCTGTACCTGCAGTGTATGGTCAGCAACATGACTGTCGTCAATATCTACCTCTGCTGAAAGAACTTCTGAAATGCGGCGATCCGATACCATCGCTCTGGTGCCCTGCAATACAATATTGGCCAGAAAAGTCAGCGCGGTCAGCACCTGTGAAAGGTATGTAATAAATGCCGTCAGAGTACCAAGCTCCATGGTTCCCATCATGACCTGTCCGCCGGCAATCCATACGATGATCAGTGTTGTCAGATTCAGTACCACCGTGCACACAGGATTCATGATCAGCATCATTTTCAGTGCAGCAGTACTTTTCTTTGCCAGCGCATCATTGACCGTGCGAAACTTTTCTTTCTCATGGTCTTCTCTCACAAAAGACTTAATGACACGCTGGTTCACGATCGTCTCCCGGATATTGATGTTGATGGCGTCGATCTGCTTCTGCATGGTTTTATACCGCGGCGTGGAAAGGACGATTACAAGTCCGATAAAGCCGCCAAGAAGCGGCACAACGATCAGTAGTACCAACGCCAACGTTGGATTCAGCAAAAACGACATTACAATGGCACCAATCAGCATGATCGGTGATCGAAAGAAACCGCGAAGCATCGTCTGTGCAAAGTTCTGTATTTGTGTGATGTCATTGGTCATGCGGGTAATCAGCGATCCCGTGGTAAAAGCATCGATATTCGAAAAGGAAAACTTCTGGATTTTATGAAAGGTATCCCTTCGCACACCGGCCGCCAGGTGCGCGGAACCGCGGACTGCAAAATTCGCACCTAAGATACCAAAAAGCATCATGGCAGCTGCAATGAGCAGCATGAACAGACCGTTCCATAAGATGTATGGAATGTCCCCTTCCGCCGCGCCTTTGTTGATAATATTAGCGCTGATAAACGGCAGAATAAATTCACCGCAGGATTCCAGAACCATAAAAAACGGACCGAATAAAAAACAGTACCAATACTTTTTGATATAAGATTTATATTTTCCCATGCATTCTCTTCCTTTCTGCGCAGAAATCTGATTCTGCACTGTTTTCTTATAAAATTATAACACAGCAAAAAGGAAACCTGCCAGACCCAATGGAAATTGAATATAAAAAGCAGCCATCATGAAGATTGGCTGCTTTTATATTTAGATCAAAAGATTACTTCAACAATTCAGATTCCAGGTCTTCCAGCATAATATCCAACGCTGTAATTCCACCTTCCGCTGTGTACCAGACTGCCGGATGCTCCAGGTAAACAATGTTGCCGTTCTTGTAAGCGTCTGTGCCCATTACCAGTTCATTTTCTACAATTTCTTTTGCGATCTGTGCGCCTTCTGTTTGAATTGCCGCGTCACGATCCAGTACAAAGATATACTCCGGATTCTTGTCTACAATAAATTCAAAGGAAGCTTCGTTGCCGTGAGATGCAGTATCCAGCTCTGCATTTACACCGATATTTTCAAAACCGATTTCTCTGCCAATGATCGAGCAGCGGCCATCATTACCCAGTACGTTAAAGCTGCCGCTTGTAGCCATACCAATAATTGCGGTCTTATCCTCTGCGAAATCTGCAAGTGTATCAACTCTTGCATCAAAATCCGCCATTAATGCATTTACTTCTTTTTCCAGGCCGAAAATAGACGCTACAGTCTTTGCATTTTTGCGAACACTTTCAATTACGCCAATCTCAGTGTCGGTGCCAAGATAAACAACCGGTGCAATTTCGCTGAGGATGTCATAGGAAGCGCTCAGTCTGCCGCCGATAAAGATAATATCCGGATCACACGCCATCACTGCTTCCAGGTCTGCTTCTTTAATCGTGCCGAGATTTGCAACATCTCCGTCCGTTACATATTCCTGCAGATAATCCAGAGAAGTACCTGCGGAACCAACAACTCTGTCTCCAAGATTCAGAGCATCCAGAATATCAAGAGACGCCATATCCAGAATCGCAATGCGCTGCGGATCGTACGGAACTTCCAGGTCGACTACTTCCTTATTTCCATTGAGGCTTTGAATCGTGATAGTTTCTTTTCTGTCGCCGGTATTTACACCTGATACAACAGATGTATCCACCTTCTCACCGGCTGCAGGCTGGGAAGCGCCGCCGCAAGCTGCAAGGCTCATAACGGATGCTGCTGCCAGCATAGCAGCAAATGTAACAACAATCGCTTTTTTCATTTTCATGGATAAAACTCCTTTTCTATATAAGTAAATCAGTAATAAATCGATAATGGTTTTCCGGCAATTTCCAGAATCTCAAAGTCAACTTTATAAATTTCAGAAAGTGTTTCTTTTGTCATCACTTCCTGCACGGTACCAAATTTGGCAACTTTTCCATCCACAAAAGCACAGATGTAATCAGAATAAAATGCTGCGTAATTGATGTCGTGCAGAACAAGGATCACTGTTTTATTTAGCTCATCGCAGAGCCTTCGGACAATTTTCATCATGTTGGTCGCATGGTAGATGTCCAGGTTATTTGTTGGCTCATCTAAAATGACAAACTCCGTATCCTGCGCAATTACCATGGCGATATACGCTCTCTGCCGTTGTCCGCCGGACAGTTCATCGATGAAGCGATTTTCAAATTCCTGCAGTTCCATATAAGCAATGGCACGGTCAATGATTTCCTCATCCTCTTTTGTTGTATGGCTGCCGGAATATGGGAAACGGCCAAAGGTGACCAGTTCACGCACGGTCAGCTTCATCTGAATGTTGTTGGTTTGCGTCAGGATGGCGAGACGTTTGGAAAGATCTCTGCTTTTCCACTTGGAAATATCAGTGCCATCAAATTCCACATGGCCTCCATCTCTGGAAATCAACCGGGAAATGATACCCATCACCGTTGATTTGCCGGCACCGTTTGGGCCGATCAGAGAAATCACTTTGCCTTTTGGAATCTCAAAGCTTACACCGTCTACCACGGTTTTTTTATCATATTTTTTTGTAAGTTCTTTTACCTGCATGATTAAACCCTCTTTTTGGCAAGCAGCAGATACAGGAAGTAAACGCCGCCGCCAACTGTAACAAAAATACTTACCGGAATCGCATATGTGAAAACGTGCTCCACGATCATCTGTCCGCCAACCAGTACGAACATACCAAACATAGCGGAACCGATGATAAGGAATTTATGACGATATGTTTTGAATAACTGTCGTGTTAAATTGGCAATGATCAGACCAAGGAAGGAGATCGGGCCTACCATCGCTGTTGCAACTGCAATACAGATTACAACACCCAGGAGTAACCGGCGAATACTTTTGTTGTAGTCTACGCCCAGATTCGTTGCCTGTTCCTTGCCCAGTGTCAGCACATCAAGCAGCGCCAGATCCTTCCGCAGGAAGAATGTGACACCGGCCAGCGCCAGCAGAGAGAAAATGATGATTTCTGCATTGACGTTACTGAAGCTGGCCACCAGAGAAGTAAGCAGCACATCATACTCGTTTGGATCCATCACGCGGACCATCGCGCTTTGAATACTGCCGAAAAATGACGTCAGCACCGTACCAACAAGAAGTACGTACAGCACATTGTATTTCGTTTTCTTAAACAGAAAGCTGTAAACAAACGTTGCTGTAATGCCCATCAGAACCAGATCTACACCAAAGGCAATATTGGCATTGGTGGCCAGTATACTGCCGGAGCCAGCAATAAAAATTACCACCGTATGGATCAGCGTATAAAGTGAATTCATGCCGAGCAGACATGGAGTTACGATCCGGTTATTGATGATCGACTGAAAGATAATCGATGCGCCGCCGATCGCAAGCGCTGCAATCAGCATGGCAATCAACTTTGGAAGCCGCAGCTTCATGGCAAAGAAGAATAATCGCTCATTAACAAAATTCACATCAAAAAAGAGATAAAAGCCTGCTGTCACCAGCACCAGTACTGCAAGGATAATCATTTTTCTCACATTGGAGCGGTATGAACCAGAACGATATGCTGCCAGTCTCATTTTGCTTCTCCCCCTTCCAGATGCGATGCTGCATTAGCGCAGCTGTTTGCACTACCAGACAGGCGAACTGCTTTTCTTCCGTGCTTCAGACGATAGAATAACAGACCAATAAACAGCACACTTCCGACGATACCGATGATCAGATCGATCGGCAGTTCATATGGTGCAATCACCACGCGTCCGATGATGTCGCAGGCCAGTACGAAAACAGAACCAAACAGTGCTGTGTCGATCAGCGTTCCGCGGATCTTGTCGCCCTTAAACATTGCGATCAGATTCGGCACGATTAAACCGATGTAGGAAATTGAGCCTACGGTAACCACAATTGAGGCAGTAATCATCGCAACAATAGTCAGTCCCATAAATAAAATCAGATTGTGATTTACACCAAGATTGCGGGAAAAGTCTTTGCCCATGCCGACAATATTGAAATGATTGGAAAAGATAAATGCCAGAATGACCAGCGGAACGATCAGATAAACCAGTTCATATCTTCCGCGCAGTACCAGTGAGAAATGACCGACCTCCCAGGAGGAAAGCGCCTGTGTAATTTCGAATTTGTATGCGAAGAAACTGGTAACACCGCCGATCACGTTGCCGAACATGATGCCGACCAACGGTACCATAACGGTATCTTTGAATTTGATCCTCTGAATGAAAAAGACAAAGATCCAGGTACCGGCAATCGCTGTTGCAAAAGCAAACAACGCCCTGCCCCACAGTCCTGCGTTCGGCATGAACAGCAGTGCCAGCATAACACCGAATTTTGCAGAAGAAATCGTTGCACCGGTTGTTGGTGAAACAAACTTATTCATGCAAAGCTGCTGCATGATCAGACCGGCAACGCTCATGCCTACACCAGTACAGAGAATTGCCAGTAGTCGAGGCAGCCGGGAAATCAGCAAAATTTCCAGCTGTTCCATATCTCCGGCAAAAATGGCACCGATATTAATATCCAGTACACCTATAAACAGCGACACGACAGATAAAATAAGCAAAAGCGCCGATAAAATTAACGTCAGGCCAAATCGCCTGAAAATTCCTTTCAAGAAGAATCTCTCCTTCCTAATGTTATGTGATTATCTTGAGGTAATTGTTGTTAGCATTAACTAACTAATGAGGCTATTGTAATAAAAAAAGGAGCCCTATTCTGCTCCAAATGAACACAAAAAGGCTCCAAATTAATAATGATTGCTATTTGTTTTTACAGTGATTTCTGTACGCATTGGGAGACATTCCCTTCACACTGCGGAATGCATTTGCAAATTTACTCCCGTTGTCATAGCCATGTTCTCCGGCAATTTCCAGAATGGATTTCTCTGTGAATTCCAGCATATTTGCTGCTGACTCCATCCTTTGCATACGAATATAAGCTGACGGCGAAACACCATAAACTGCTTTAAAGATATTTTTAATGTGTGTTTCAGATAAATGAAATTCTTCTGCTAAGCGAGTTGCTGTCACACGCTCATCCAAATGTTCGCTCAAATAAGAGGCGATTTTCTTTGCTGTCATGACGCGAGACTGCTCATTGGGATTCTCCTCCATTTTTTCTGTTTGGATCTCCATCGCACTGAGATATAAAAGAAGTTCCAACACCTTTACTTTCATGTATGCCTGTTGGATTTTGCCTGGAGGATCCAGCAATTTAGAAAAAATGTATCCGACACTTTCGTTGCCTCGAATAAGCACACTGCTGTTGCCGCTGCAGAATTTCTCTAATATCGCCCGCGGCTGAACGACAATTCCTTCCATAACATTGGACAAGCAGGCAGGCGCATGATCGAGATCAACAAAAATTGACAAACCTCGATAATGACCAGACGGAACGTAATGTTCCAGTGAAATATCGTTTGATCTGATCACGGTAAAGTCACCGGGCATCAGGCAAAAATGTTCACCCTTGGCGCTGTATTCTATCCACCCTTCGTGGCAGTATCTGATTTCAAATATATTATTGGAAGAAATTAATCTTTCAGGAAATTGAACGGACTGCATCTGTGCTTCATGGAACATCAGATCAATTCCTGTCATCACGTTATAAACGGACGGCTTGCAGGTCTCGTTTGAGATCTCTCCCTCATACGCAGAGCAGGTTCTGTTCATTGGCAGAAATTCAGCTATTGTGGTTGTCGTGTTACGGTTCACTTCATCACCTCTTATCTCTTAAGTTAGCGTATGCTAATTACCAAACTATAACACCTACCACTGTGATATGTCAAGTTGAATTCTGCAGAAATAGTTGGAAATATTCCATGGTAAAATTACACGCATAAAAAAAGAACGGTACCATGCATTACGCAAAGTACCGTTAAAAATTTTCTTTCGTCATTCCAGAGAATTATTTGAAATTAACACCAAATGCTTATTGAGATGCTCTCCAAGAAAAACTTGAATTGAGAAGAGATTAAATTTAATAGTGGAGAAATTTGTAGGAATAAATCTGAACCTTATTGTGTCAAATATAGAAGAAAACCTGATTGCAGTCAGGGCGGAACGCTCTTCCAATCCGTTCCGCAATTTGCTTAAGATGTTGTAGTTCTTTTAAGTTCTGATGTCAGTATAACAGCTTTTTTCATCCTGTACACTCTCTTATTGATTAACTTTTCGCAATAAAATCTTATTGAGAAAACTTGATCTTTTACTCAGACACTTTTCAAGAAAATGTACAGAAAATGCAGGATTGTGAATTTAGACTTTCAAAATTTCAAAAACTTTTTCTCATAATGAGAAATATCGCTCAATAATTGCTTGATAATTTTCGAAAGATATTCTTAGAATAAAAAAAGAAAATAACAGGAGGTATTGCATTATGAAAGAGAAAAAGATTATTGTCGGCGTTGTTGATGGACAGGGAGCTGGAGTTGGAAAATACATCGTTGAACGTCTGCGCACTGAGCTTCCAGATCTGCATATTCGTGCATTGGGTACAACTTCTCTTGCTACAGGCAAGATGCTGAAGGTTGGCGCAGATGATGGTGCAAGTGGTGAAAATGCAATCATTTATAACGCATCTCAGGTTGATATTATTGTCGGTGTGGCTGCAATTATGATGCCAAATGCACTTTTAGGAGAAATTACACCGAGAATTGCTGAGGCAATTGGTCAAAGTGATGCACAGAAGATCCTGATCCCTCTTGCACACGCCAATGTTAACATTGTTCTGCCGGAAGAATGTACCTTCCAGCAGCATGTGGAAAATGCAGTTCGTCAGGTAAAACGCTGCTGCAAAGAAGCAATTTCAGAGCAATCAGTCGAAAATGCGTAAAGTGTCGACGCTAGTGAGTAAATTTTCTCACTAAGAAAAAACTTTAAGCATAGTAATTGACAGTATTTTATTCAGCTGATACAATAAACCCGTAATTGGAGAGGAATCCAGTTTTCCGGATCAAAAGTATCCGGAAGCAAAGTGAATATGCAAGCTGTACAGTGTGTCCTTTCACACTGTGTATTTGCTGTTTCTGTTTGTCCTAATGGAAATTTCCTCGCATTCTGTATTTTATTTTAAAAGTAAAGTCCTGATATTGATTCCATCATGGAGCAGTATCAGGGCTTTTTCTTTTGCTAAGGAGGTGACGGGCATGTTGGTGATCGATCATGTCAGTAAACAATTTGGATCCAGAAAAGCACTGGATGATATTCATCTGGAAATTGAGGATGGATGTTTTTTCGGATTACTTGGTTCGAATGGTGCAGGCAAGACCACGTTAATGAGAATTATTACAACTCTGCTTTTACCAAGTGAAGGAAGAATTCTTCTGGATGGACAGCCGGTTACAAGAACCAATGCTGCCCTGAAACGAAAAATCACAATGGTGACGCAGGAATACTCTCTGCGTTCCGATATGACAATCGAGGAAATTCTCAAATATCAGGGACTGTTATACCGCATTCCCAAAAAGGAACGACAGGCAGAATCAGAACGGCTGCTTCGCTTTTGCGGCCTGTGGGAGCACCGGAAAAAGAAAGTACGTGCACTCTCAGGCGGCATGAAACGTAAATTGATGCTGTGTCGGGCACTGCTGCCCAATCCAAAAATTGTCCTGCTGGATGAGCCGACTGTTGGTATGGACCCATTTTACCGTCGGCAGTCCTGGGAACTGATCCGCGAATTGAATAAAAGCGGTATTACTTTCCTGCTGACAACCCATTACATGGATGAAGCACAGGCACTGTGCGATAAAATCGCACTGATCGATGGCGGAAAGATCCTGCAAACAGACACCTATGCGAATCTGATTGCGGAAGTCGGCAGTTTTACCGTTGATTACTTCGACGGAAACCAGCAGAGAAGCAGACAGTTTCTCACAAAAGAAGATGCTCTGGATTTTGCGCAGACACAGACAGCACAGTTTACAATTCGTGAAACCAATCTGGAAGATATCTTCATTGCAAAACTTGGAAGAAATCCGGTGAATATAAATGGCGATTCTAACAGTATTATGGGAAAAATGGGTTGAGTTTAAGCATGAATGGTTTAAAATTACCGTTTCTTCCCTCATCAGTCCGATTCTGTATCTGATTTCTTTTGGAATTGGAATCGGCTCTGCAGTCACAGACGGATCGTCTTACCTGCAGTTTTTAATTCCCGGCATTATCGCACTGACCACCATGAACAGTGCATTTAATGCCATCGGTATGCCGCTGAATGTACAGCGGTTATACGAAAAATCCTTTGACAATATTATGATCTCCCCTACGCCGCTGTGGCAGTACGTCATCGGTCAGATGATTGGCGGCAGTTTGCGGGGAATGTATGCAGGGTGTCTGATCCTGCTGCTGTCTTTCTTGTTTGCCGCGCCGGTACACCTGAATGTTCTGTTCTTTCTCATTATGGTGCTCAACGGCATGGCGTTTGCCGCACTTGGCGTGCTGGCAGCAGTAATTTCTAAAACCCATGCAGATATATCAAGATTTTCTGTTTTTGTGATTTTACCAATGACCTTTCTGTGTGATACCGTTTTCCCAACAGAACACCTTCCGGCCGTTCTGCAATGGTTTATGGAAGCACTTCCTTTAACACAGGCTAGCGCGCTGCTCCGAAGTATCGGCTGCGGCGAAGCTGCTGAATGGTGGCGTATCCTGATTCTGATTGGATATACCGTTGTGTTTTTGTTCATTGCATTGATTACAATTACGAAGCAAAAGAATTTATAAGGAGGTGCTGCTATGAGAGAACATACATATCCTTTTTCCGCAATTATCGGACAGGAACCGATGAAAAAGGCGCTGCTGCTGAATCTGATCAATCCGAAAATCGGCGGTGTTTTAATTTACGGTGAAAAAGGTACAGCAAAATCCACAGCAGTACGAGCACTGGCCAGAATTACAGACTGTTCCGTAGTGGAAGTACCGCTGGGCGTTACAGAAGAACGACTGATTGGTTCAGTTGACGTAGAGCAGACAATGCAGACCGGCAAAACAGTAATGGAGCCGGGCATTTTAAAAATGGCAGACGGAAATATTCTTTATGTTGATGAGATCAACCTGCTGCCGGACTACCTGACAGATATTTTACTGGAAGTCAGCGGCACACACTGCAACCGTATTGAACGAGAAGGTATTTCTTACAGCCATCCTTGCGATTTCGTGTTGGTTGGTACCATGAATCCCGAAGAAGGCGAGCTTCGCCCGCACTTTCTGGATCGATTTGGTCTGAGTATTTCCATTAAAGGTGAAGAAGATGCTGCACTTCGTGTGCAGGTACTGAAAAACAGACTGGCTTATGAATCTGATCCCGAAGGCTTCTGTAAAGAATATCTTCCACAGGAATCGGAGCTTCGTGTAATTCTGCGGAACGCACAGAAAAAATTGCTGGCCGTAGAGATTACGGAAGAACAGCATGGGAAAATTGCTGAGATGTGTATCCGTGCCGGCGTAGAAGGTCATCGCGGTGATCTTGTCATGGAGCAGACTGCCAGAACCATCGCGGCTTTGGCAGGACGAGAAGAAGTAACTGACCGTGACCTGGAAGAAGCGGCATTTTTTGCCCTGCCGCACCGCCAGAAGCCGGGAATGGAACCACCTCCACCACCGCCTCCTCCGGAAGAACAGGAGGAACAGCCGCCGGAAGAGCCTGAAACTCCACCGGACCAGAATGAGCAGGAGCCGGAACAGCCGCCGGAGAATGATCAGGACCTGAAAAATCCTCCGCCGGACAACGATCCGCCTCCGCAGAATCAGAAGAGCCAGGCCAAACCACAGAATTTCATTACAGGAGAAGCATTCCGCGTGAAAGACTTTGGTTATCAGGCAGATCGGCGCAAACACGTTGGTCATGGTAAACGCAGCCGTGTAAAAAGCGGTACCAAATCAGGCCGCTATATTTCTGCCGCTATGGCAAGAACCAATGACGACCTTGCGCTGGACGCAACTATCCGCGCAGCTGCTCCTTATCAAAGAGTTCGCGAAAAGAATGGTATGGCAATTACCATCCATAAAGATGATATTCGCGAAAAAGTCCGTCAGCGTAAGGTGGCGAATCTTCTTGTATTCGTACTGGATACCAGCGGCTCTATGGGCGCAAACCGCCGTATGACGGAGACAAAAGGCGCAGTTCTTTCTCTGCTGAAAGATGCTTATGTAAAGCGTGATAAAATTGCGCTTGTTACCTTTGGCGGTGACCGGGCAGAAGTTGCACTTCCCCCTACTTCCAGTACAGAACGCGGATATCGTCTGCTGGAGTCTATGACTGTTGGCGGTAAAACACCACTTAATGACGGCATTACAAAAGGAATGCAGGTTATTCAGAGTGAACTGCGTAAATCACCGGATATCATGCCGCTGATGATCATCATTACCGATGGCCGCGGCAACGTATCGATTGATTCCAGTAAATCACCACGAAAAGAACTGTTGGAAATTGGAGAGCGTGTTGGAGAAAAACGCGTGATCCAGACAATGGTAATTGATATAGAGAAAAAAGGATTCATGAAAATGGATCTTGCACGAAGCCTTGCGCAGGAAATGCGCAGTACTTACTACCAGATTGACGATCTGAGAGCAAAAGATCTGCTGGCTGTGATTGCAAAAGAAAGAAATGAGGAAATGATATGAACACAACAGGACAAACACATAGAAAACATCCGGTATTTCCATTTACCGCAATTTTAGGACAGGAAGCAATGAAAAAAGGTCTGATTCTGAACATCATCGATTCTAGAATCGGCGGTGTACTGGTATTCGGCGAAAAAGGCACAGCAAAATCCACAGCGATCCGTGCCATTGCAAACCTGCTGCCGGAAATTACCGTTGTAAAAGGCTGCCCATTCCATTGTGATCCGACTGCTCCATCTCATATGTGCGAAGAATGCAGAAGCAAAGTGCAGAACGGTGAAGAACTGGAAACAGAAACCATTAAAATGCAGGTTGTTGATCTGCCGGTTTCTGCCACAGAAGATCGCGTAGTAGGTTCTCTTGACCTGGAAGAAGCAATTCAGAATGGTAAAAAGAAGTTTGATCTGGGTGTTCTGGCAAAAGCAAACCGCGGTATTCTCTATGTTGATGAAATCAACCTGCTGGATGATCATATCGTGGACCTGCTGCTGGACTGCGCAGCAATGGGCGTAAATACAGTAGAACGCGAAGGCATTTCCTTCTCTCACCCGGCAAACTTTATCCTGGTTGGCACCATGAACCCGGAAGAAGGCGAACTTCGTCCGCAGCTGCTGGATCGTTTTGGTTTCAGCGTGGAGATCAAGGGTATTAAAGATCCAAAAGAACGTATTGAAATTGTAAAGCGCTGCAGTGCTTTCGCAGAAGATCATGATGCGTTTGTAGAACAATATCAGGAAGAAGAACAGGCACTGGCTGAAAAGATCGTTCATGCAAAAGATCTTCTGAAAGACGTAACTGTAAGCGATGAGATTCTGCTGCTGAACGCAAAAATTGCAATCGCCCTTGGTGTAGACGGTCACCGTGGTGATCTGACAATGATTAAGGGTCTGAAAGCATTTGCTGCTCTTAACGGCAGAACAGAAGTAGAAAAGCAGGATGTTCGTGAACTGGTACAGATGGTATTCCTCCATCGTATGAAGTCTCTGCCATTCGAAAAAACACAGGCACTGGATATGGAGCTGGTGGATAAAATCCTTGCAGATGTGGAGGAATCCGTATGAAAACAATTACCGCAATCTTATGGCATGGCTCCGCTAATCGCCTCTCCATGATTCAGGAGCAGGTAAAAGAATTTGTAAACCTGAAAATTTATTCCGCAACAGCCCTGGATGATGGCAGACAGGATATGAAGCAGTTATACGATGACATTGACAACGCTGACCTCCTTCTGCTGAACATTACTTCTTCTGACGGAATCTGGACAGAGCTGGAGCGTTATATCGAACCGCTGAACAAGCAGACCGTTTATATTGGCAGCGATGCATCTCTGCACGTAAAAACACAGCAGGAAGTTCGCTATTCTGCTCAGTGTAATCTTTACTACAATTACAGCGGTAAAGAAAATCTGGTGCAGATGATTCGCTATCTCTGCGCTGAAGTGTTTGACGAAGACATTGACTACGAAGAACCTGTATTTATCCCTTGGGAGGGCATCTTCCACCCGGATACAGAAGAGATTTTCAAAACTGCAGAAGATTACTTCAAGTTCAGACCAAAGTCTGAAAAAGGCACCGTCGGTCTTGTAGTATCCAGAACATCTTGGCTCAGTGGTGATATTATTGTAGAAACTGAGCTGCTGCGTCAGATTGAGCAGCGCGGTTACAGCGTACTCCCTATTTACTCCTACTCCATGGCAGATGATGATCTGGGCGCGAAAGGTGTTGCCAATGCGATCGAGCGTTTCTGCTTTGACGAAACAGGCGCACCAATCATTCAGGGTCTCATCCGCATGACAGGCTATTTTTCCGCTTCTTCCGGAAATGATAACAACTGTGCATCAATCCTGACAAGATTGAACTGCCCTGTTATCAAGCCAATCTGTTCTTACTCCATGACAATTGAACAGTGGGAAGAAAGCAAAGAAGGCATTGTATCTGACGTAGCCTGGAGCATTGCACTGCCGGAAATGGAAGGCGTTATCGAGCCGATTATTGTTGGTGCAGAAGAAAAAAATGGCGACTTTGAACTGCGCAGACCAATTGGCAGCCGCTGTAAAAAGCTTGTCGATCGCATGCTGAAATGGGTCGATCTGAAACAGAAAGATAATAAAGATAAGAAAGTTGTATTTCTTCTCAATAATAATCCATGTACCTCTGCAGAGGCATCTGTTGGCGGCGGCGCAAATCTGGATACTCTGGAAAGCGTTGCTTCTATTCTGCAGCATATGCAGAAAGCCGGCTATTCCCTGACAGACGTGCCGGCAAACGGCGAAGAGCTGATCAACAAAATCATGGAACGAAAAGCGATCTCTGAATTCCGCTGGACACCTGTTTCTGAAATTGTAAGTAAGGGCGGCGCGCTTGATTTTGTAGAGCCGGAACTGTATGAAAGCTGGTTCAATGAACTGCCGGAAGATGCCAGAAACCGTATGATTGAAACATGGGGCAACCCTCCTGGTGAAGAAAAAGATGGCGTTCCTCCTGCAATGATGTATGATGGCAAATTGGTTGTCAGCGGCGTCAGCTTCCAGAACGCACTGGTTTGCGTACAGCCAAAGCGTGGCTGTGCCGGTGCTCGCTGCGATGGTACTGTCTGCAAGATTCTGCATGATCCAACCGTACCGCCAACCCATCAGTATCTGGCAACATATCACTACTTTGAGCGTGTTTTTGGCGCAGACGTGATCATCCATGTTGGTACTCACGGCAATCTGGAATTCCTGCCTGGCAAGGGTGTTGGCCTCTCTGATAGTTGTTTCCCTGATATCTGCATCGGTACCATGCCGAACCTGTATATCTACAACTCTGACAACCCACCGGAAGGCACCATTGCAAAACGCCGTGCTCTGGCAACTATCGTTGACCATATGCAGACTGTTATGAAACAGGGCGGCGTATACGACCAGCTGGAGGAGCTTGATCAGCTTCTGGCACAATATGAAAAAACAAAAATTTCCGATCCATCTCAGGCACACATTCTGGAGCACATGGTAAAAGAAGCCGTAGAAAACTGCAATCTTGAATCCATCATTCCAATGGATGATTATCATGCGAAATTCCCTGAGATCGTAGAGAGATTACATAAATATCTTGGCATGATCAAGAATACACAGATTCAGTCCGGTATGCACGTATTCGGCCGCATCCCGGAGGGTGAAGATCGTGTGGACATGCTCCACTCTATTCTCCGCTACGAAAGTGTTGGTGAACCATCTCTGCGCAGCGAAATCTGTACACTCATTGGTCTGAATCTGCAGGATCTGCTGAAAGATCAGGGCGCTCTCTGTGTTCGCTATGAAAAAGATAATGGCTCCGTATTATACGACGTAGACAAAATGTGTAAAAATGTGATCCGTTGTCTGCTGAGCGGCGATTCTACTGCTGATCATCCGGAGATGTTCGACGGTTACAGAATTAAAAAACCAGAGCAGTTTGCGAAGCTGGACGGCTTCCGTAATCGCATTCTGAAAATCGATGCATCAATTGCTGATTCCAAAGAAATGGATGCGCTGCTGAATGCTATGAACGGCAGCTTTACTCAGCCAGGCCCTGCTGGTATGATTATGCGCGGCAGAGAGGACGTCCTCCCTACCGGCCGCAACTTCTATACACTGGATCCGGAAACTGTACCGACAAAAGCTGCCTGGGAAATCGGCAAGCGACTGGCTGATGCACTGATTGACAGCTTCCAGAAAGACGAAGGCCGTTATCCGGAAAGCGTAGCCTTTTACTGGATGACCACCGACATTATGTGGGCAGACGGCGAAGGTATGGCGCAGATGCTGTATCTGCTGGGCGTGCAGCCTGTATGGCGCTCCAACGGCAAGATCCGTGGCTTTGAAGTCATTCCGCTGAAAGAACTTGGCCGTCCGAGAATCGACCTGACCGTTAAGGTTTCCGGTATTCTTCGTGATAACTTCCGCGGCTGTATTGGTTTGCTGGATGAAGCAATCAAGACTGTTGCAAACCGAGATGAACCGGAAACTGCCAACTTTGTAAGAAAACATACACTGGAAAACCAGAAGGATGACGCGGATATGACTTGGGATGATGCAACTTCCCGTATTTTCGGTGCGAAACCAGGAACTTACAGTTCTGGCATCAATCTGCTTGTATATGCTTCCGCATGGACAGACCAGACCGATATTTCTGAACTGTTTACCTACTCCAATGGCTATGCTTACGGCAATGGTCAGTATGGCAAGCAATCTTATCAGCAGCTGCGCAACAGCCTGAAGAACGTAGAAGCTACTTTTGATAAAGTTATGTCTGATGAGCATGACCTTCTTGGCTGCTGTTGTTATTTCAGCAACCATGGCGGCATGACTGCAGCTGCAAGAGAACTCTCTGACAGAGAAGTAAAAACCTATTATGGTGATACCCGTGAGGTAACGAATGTAGAAATCCGCACCCTGTCTGAAGAAATCAACCGTGTTGTTTCCGGCAGACTGCTTAATCCACAGTGGATTGAAGGACAGAAGCAGCATGGCTATAAAGGCGCCAGTGATATCAGTAAGCGAATCGGCCGCGTATACGGCTGGGAAGCTACCACTGAAGCTGTAGAAGACTGGGTGTTTGACGATATTGTGAAAACATTCATTTCTGATAAAGAGAATAAAGAATTCTTCCAGAAGAACAATCCATGGGCAATGGAAGAAATTTCACGCAGATTAATGGAAGCATATTCCCGCAATCTGTGGAACCCTGAAGAAGGCCTGATCGAAGAACTGCAGGAAAATTACCTGGAACTGGAGTCGATCCTAGAAGAAAGCATGGGCGACAATGCCGGTGACTTCCAGGGTGGTTCCATTGACGTAGTCCCGATGGACGAACTGCAGGCATTCCGCAATCAGGTGGCAAAATTACATGGAAATAATAACAAAAAATAAAGTTACGTTTTTTGATAGAAAGAAGGACTTAATTTATGTTTAAGAAAATTTCCTGTGCAATTATTGCAGCAGCACTGCTTGTATCTATGACTGCCTGCGGCGCCGGCGGCGGAACAGCACCGGATGATTCCGGTTCCAGTCAGGTTATTTCCAATGCAGCTGAAACAATCTCTGTCACAGATTCTTCCGGCAAGCTGATTCAGATCGAGAAGCCGCTGAAGCGTGTTGCATCCTACAACTCTGGTTTGTATAACTGCATGATCGCACTGGGTGTAGAAGATGCACTGGTTGGCTGCGCTTCCAGCTTTGATATTGCAGGTACTGTAACTGATGTTGGTGCATGGAATGAGCCAAACATTGAAGTTCTGCTGGAAGTAGCGCCGGATGCTGTATTTGCATATAAGAGCTATATGTCTGCAGAAAATGAGATGCTTCTGGAAAATGCAGGCATCAAATGTATCTATCTGGAGATGTCAGACGCAGATGCTATCGTTCAGGAATATGAAGCGCTGGCAAAACTCTTTGGCAAAGAAGCAGAAGCAAAAGAATACCTGGATCTCCATGCAAAGTACACCAGGATTCTGGAAGACAGAATCGGCGATATGAAGGAAAGCGACCGCAAAACAATCTTCTATGAAGGCCATACCGATTATAAGAGCGTAAACAAAACAACAGGCGGTCATCAGCTGATTACAACTGCAGGCGGTATTAATATTGCTGCAGAAGAAGAAGCTTCTTATCCGGAAATCAGCGATGAATGGGTACTGGAACAGAATCCAGACATGATCCTTAAACTGATCAGCAGTACAAAGAAAGACGTACTTGGCAAAGAGGTTACCTCTGATGATCAGGTTGAAGCTGCATATGCAAATCTGGTTGGCAGACCAGGTTGGGCTGATCTGAAGGCTGTTGAAAATGATAACGTTCTGATCATGCATGCAGATATCAGCACAAATGCACTGGGCAGTATTGTTGGTTCTGTTTACATGGCAAAGATGCTGTATCCAGAAAAGTTCGAAGATATTAACCCTGCACAGGTACATGAAGAAATTTATGAGGCACTCTACGGCGAAGAGCTGGAGGGTATCTGGGCTTATCAGCCAACACATTAAAGATTAAGGTGAAAACATGAAATTAAATACAAAAGAGCAGGATCCATCCGCAAAATCGGAGCTGCAGGCCCAGCGGGAACGCTACAAAAAAGGACGATCCCGAAAAATCCTGATCCTGATCTTGATTGCAGTCGGCGTTCTGGTAACAGGTATGATTGCACTATGCATCGGCGCATCCTCCGTCGGCTTCGATACTGTGTGGAAGGTATTTCTGGATCTGTTCTGGCACAATCCGGATGTAACAAATGTAGAACGGCAGACTGTATTCAGTCTCCGCCTCCCCCGTATTCTGGCTGCAATCCTGGCAGGATGGGCGCTGTCCAATGCAGGCTTGCTGATGCAGGGCGTGTTTCAGAATCCATTGGTCAGCCCTTACACCCTGGGCGTTTCTAACGGTGCGTCGTTTGGTGCTTCTATCGCAATTATTTTCGGATCGGCTCTTTCTTTCCTGAACTTCGGTAACTATCTGATCCCGGCATTTGCTTTCCTGGCATCAGTACTTACGATGGCACTTGTTTTTGCTATTTCAAAAGTTGCCAGAGATCACTCCAAAACGCTGGTGTTGTCCGGTACCGCCATTGGTTATCTTTTTACTGCCATGGTATCGCTCATTAAATATGTAGCCGACGTTGACAGCCTCCCCGACCTGGTATTCTGGACAATGGGCAGTCTTTCCGGCATTATGTGGGATAAGCTGCTGATTATGGCTGTTGCTGTAGGTGCCTGCTTTATCGTAATGATGCGATATTCCTGGGATCTCAACGTAATGGCACTGGGTGAAGAAGCAGCTGTCAGCCTTGGTGTAAATTACAAAAAGCTTCGTATGATCTCCTTTATTGTTTCCACTATGCTGACAGCGGTTACTGTTTCTTTTACCGGTGTTATCGGCTTTGTTGGCCTGATTGCACCGCATATTACCAAAATGATTGTCGGCAGTGATTTCCGTTACGCATTGCCTGTATCCTCTGCAATAGGTGCTCTGCTGCTTCTCCTTTCCGATACGGTAGGCAGAACCATTCTGGGCGCAACACAGCTGCCAGTTGGTATTATTACATCGTTTATTGGTGTACCATTCTTCCTGTATCTGGTTGCCAGAAGAAGGAGGGCTTAACCATGCGTTTGGAAGTAGAGAATCTGAATTTTGGTTATACAAAAAAGCAGAAAATCCTGCATGACGTCAGTTTTTCTGCACAGAGCGGTCAGCTGATCTCTCTCATCGGCCCAAATGGCTCCGGTAAGACAACCACGATCAAATGCATCAACCGCATTCATCTGCCGATGAGCGGCTCTGTACGTCTGGATGGTGTTGATATCCATCAGCTTTCTCAGTCACAGGTAGCGCAGCACGTTGGTTACGTACCGCAGATGGCGCGAAACTATATCCCTGCAACTGTGCTGGATACAGTTATTATGGGACGCCGTCCTTTCATTAAGTGGAATGTCAGCGATAAAGATGTTGACATTGCTTTGGAGATGCTGGATCGTGTTGGTGCAGTTGATCTTGCGCATAAAGATTTTGAAGCACTATCCGGCGGTCAGAAGCAGAAAGTATTGATTGCCAGAGCGATGGCACAGGAACCTGACATTTATCTGTTCGACGAACCGATCAGTTTTCTGGATGTAAAAAACCAGCTCGCAGTGATGGAAATGGCGAGAGATCTTGTGAAAGAGCAGAATAAGATTGTTCTGATGGTTGTGCATGACCTGAATATGGCACTGCGTTACTCCGATGAAATTCTCCTGCTGAAAGACGGCAGAATCGTCTCCCATGGAAAGCCGGATGCGGTTTTAAACGAAAAAAACATCGCAGAAGTTTACGGCGTTAAAATGAAAATGGTCGAGGAAGATCTTGGCAAATACATGGTTCCACTGCATGGAATCGATCCATAAAAAAAAACAGCGAGGCTGGATTGCGTCCAGCCTCGCTGTTGTGTTATACTGTATGAGTAATTTATGAAGCTTTATTTTCAGTGCATCATCAGTTTCCGCATAAGCTTCGATAATCGATAGGATCCATGTTAGCTAATAACTTATCTAAGTTTAATGACTTGCAGTCTATCGACGCCAGTTCACGGTTTTCTTTAAAGCATAAAACGGAAGGAGAATTCTGTCTTCTCGTTATAAAGAGTGATGATATTTTTTTATAGAGTCCACTTTTCGTCAATACTTTCGCCAGTCCTGTTTCCTCCAGTATCTGCATACGTTCTGCTCTGTCCGATATTTTCACCGGTTTAATTCCTACTGTTACATACAGCTCTATTTTCTCCAGTCCGGTTTCTTCCATTTGCATCTCTTCCTGTTCTCCCACGCCCAACAGGTTCAGCTTTTTCATTTTCCGGAAATACTTCATGGCGTATGAGTCAGGAGCGCATAATAGCTGCAACTTCCGATTGAAAGCGAGGGTGTAAATACGAGTAACGGAACGTGGGATAAATAGAGATTCCAGACTGTTGCAGAACAGGAAGGCTGCGGAATGGATCGTTTTCAATGTAAGCGGCAACGATACATCGTTAAGTTTATAACAATGTGCAAAAGCTTGTGGACCGACCTCAGTCGTGCCATATGGGACAGTAAATTTTTCCAATGATCGGCACCCGGCACACACTTTGTCCTTGATTTTACTGAGCATACCCATTGGGATTATTTCCTTTAACCGCAGACAGTTTTCGAACAAGCTCGATTCCAGCACCCGGATTTCAGGCGGAATAACCGCTTTTTCTAAGTACATGCAATTCTTAAAACAAGCCTTACCCATTTTTTTCAGTGACGGAGCCGATTCCAGTTCGATGGTCTCCAGAGAGAAACAGTCTTCAAAGGCCTGATCACCTATCTGCTGTAACTGAACCGAAAGATGTATGCTTTTTAAGCTGACACATTTATAGCAGCATTTCTCTGGAATTACCTTGATCGAGTCAGACAGGTATAATCCGGTTAAAGAAAAGCATTCCATAAATATACCTTCACCTATCACTTTTACATTGTCTCCCATGATTGCTGTTTGAAGGCTCTCACACCCTTCAAACACGAATGAACCAAGGTGCGTTACCTTATCAGGCACCGAAATTTCTACCAGATTCGTGTACTCAAAGGCACGACTGTTAATTTTTTTCAGGTTTTCAGATAGTGCGATTTCTTCAATCTCACAGTGACTGAATGCTTCTTCGTCTATGATTTCTACTTTTGGTGGCAGAACCACATTTTTGAGACCTGTATGGGAGAGGGCATTTTTTCCAATTCGTTTTATTGCCGGCCCCAGCTCAATGCTGGTTAAATCCTTACATAAAGCGTACGTACCGTCATGCAGCTCTTTTACCTGCGGGGGCATAAGCACTCGTTCTAATGCCGTTCCATAGTACGCAAATGATCCGATTGACCGTAGCGTTTTTGGATAGCGCTCAACCTTGAGCGATGAGCAGTAGGCAAAGCAGCTGTTACCTATAGCGATGGTTGTTTCTGAAAGTCTTACAGAAGCTAAATTTCTGCAATTCATGAACGCTCCATCTTCCAGCAGATCGACGCCATCTTCGATAGTGACCTGCTTCAGTCTGGCTCCCCGGAACGCATTTTCTCCGATCGTGGTTACCGGTTTTCCCAGAATCTCATTTGGTACCGTTACCTCCGATTGGTCTGTACCAATATAACAGGTTATTTTGAGCTTCCCCCGGTCCTCTTCGTATTCGAATAAACCGTACCTCTGAACGTGCAGCGTTTCAACACCATCAACGGTTACATCAAATGCATCAGCCCAGGCTTTTATCCCTTGAATCGCTAATGCCCTTTCTATACCGTACGCGTTGACCAGAGAAATAACAAAGGAATGCAGTTTGACCGAGTCAATTACCTTGCATTCCTTTATTTTTTCGGCTATGCCGCTCTCGAACACAAACATAACAAGGTTAATTTCCCGTACCCAGTCTGGACCGGGATAAAAATCTCCGAGTATGTATCGCAGCATATCCGCATTTTCTGTACAACTCGGAATTTCTCTTAACACTTCTTTTAGGTTGACCATTAGGCAACCCTCCTAACTAAAAATTGTATGGCTTGAAACAATACTGCCTTTTAAATACAAATTTTATAGTTATAATAAGGTTAAGGTTAAATTATGTTGTGATCTTTATTTTAAGTTATAATGTTATTTGCAATACTGTACTAGAGAAAATGCCCTGCTATTCAGCATAAGACGTTCCCTCTCTGTCGCCAAGCCTGATAACACTCAGCGTGTTGTTTTAATGATAGCATAAGTCTATATAAATAGCAAGAGAAATTTCCTAAAAAGAATTTTTATAATCTACACATTCAAAATCTACATAAACATGGTTGTCAAGGTTCTGTCAGCGCACGAGCTCTACATAAAGCCCTATCCGTTTGGATGGGGCTTTTTCACAAAGCATTACTGCACAAAAAGAATGGCACCGCTTATGCAATGCCATTCTGCTTAAATCTTAATATTTTCTGCCTGGACTCCTTCTGTACGATCCGCACAGTCTGGGATGGTACATCGAGAAGGAAGATTTATCTTAAAAGTGGATCCTTCAACCTGTAACCATGGTATACTTCCGAATCATGAGCTGTCAGATAGAACTCATTACTATTCGGGAATTCAAAGAGCCATCCTTTTTCCGCAACGTAATCAACAATGAACTCCTCATTTTTCTGATATTCCAGTCCATACCCATCGGTATAGGAATAGGGATATGTCTCTACTTCTGCTTTCTCTGCGTTGATGTAGTACTGCTTGTACATATCATCATACGGCGCTGCTGCATAAAGCTGATCATTCACAGTGTTACTATCAGTGGTTTCTACAAATCCGCATATGGTAATGGTGTTGTCGCCTTTAAATTCCCAATATCGGATTGTTCTTCTATTGTAACCAGGCGTTTCGTTGATCACGACCCATGCCCCGTGCAGCTTCTCGTTATCTTTACCCTCTGTCAGAGAAACAGATGAACTGGAGCAGCCTACGAGTAAAGTTGCGAACAGAAATACAGTCAAAAGAATTGAAATACACTTTTTCATAGTCGTGCACCTGTATTATGTCATTATTGCAATTATAACGAAGTTTATTTCATCCCGAAGAAACTTCGTCGCATTTTATTGTCAGATATTATAGCCCAGCTTTTCTACGCCTTCCAGCAGCATGGTTCTGATTTCTTCGAACTGTTCTGCATAGCGTTCATCAGGATCGATCTCATCGAAGAATGGATCATTTTTACTCTGCTCAGACACTTCGTTCATCTCATCAGCAAGGATGTTGAATGTTTCGTCATCGCACTCGTTTAACTTCACGTAGTAGTCATACATGCTCTTCAGTGTTGCCTCAAAGTAAATATCATCCGGGCACTCGGACACCCACTGTCCATGCAGGTAAACAACGGTACCTTCGTCCTCAACTACGATTTCCGCATCTACTGCGTCAACGCCGTATGGCCCGCATGTTGTACCTTCCTCTGAGATTGTCATCATTCTACGGGATAATTCTTTCATTGTTATACTTCCTTTCTATTCTGCTTGTTTTCACTGCTAAAAGATTATAAATTAATCGGTAAATTGAATTCGTCCACGTAATTCTGGAACGCATTCTTAACCTCTTCGGTCTTTTCAGGCATATAAATAGCTACCAGATCAACTATTTCTTGCGTCTAGGTTTTAGCTTGACCTACGAGAAGTTTTACGTCCTGTGTGCCTAATTCCATCTACAGAAAAAGCGCAAAAAATTCTGATATTTAAATTACAAACCACTTTGGGTTAAAACAAAGAATATTTGCGTTTCGGTATAGATTTATCGTCAACGATAAAAGCAAAATCATATACTGGTGAAGTACCACCAAGTTCACTCACCGCTACTATCTTTAGTTCAGTCCAAAATACCTAGCAGCGCTTTCAGACGAAAATCAAGCTCTGCAAGCTATTCAAATTCGCCTGTGTTCTAGGAAAGTAACGGTGATGTTTAAATGGAAAAGAAAACAATATCTTACTCGCCCTCCACGCGCTGCTTAGCTTTCGAAATGTGAGATTGATGTATCGAGTGCAGATGGATTAAATATGAAGCTGACATAAATAATAGAGTAACTCTATTTCATCATATTTTATATGTCTTATTGGAATAATTCGACAACTAAATAAAAAATTCCTTTGAGAAAGCCTAAATAACAAAAATACTATTTCAATGTTTCTTTCCCCAAGATCTGCCAAATAACTCTTCACCATTAGGTGCCAGTCGCAATTTAGCATGTCGGGTAAGCATTTCGGTCGTTTTATCGCTATAAGATTCTTGTTTATCCAATGCAATCACCACTTGTTTGCCACAACCTATGTATTGATTAATAATGCTTTCAACCGCATCATCGGATATTTGTTTTAAAACAACGGAATCGTGAACTAAAACAGGCAAATCCGATAAATGCATTATTGCCAAATCGAAAACTACAAGGCCTTTATAAGCAATACCAGTGCCTGTATCATTCGGTGTAAAGAAATGATAATTAGAATCGGTAAAATGAATTGTTGGTGCGTTAAATTTTTCCGTATAAAGTTCGCTATTTATACGTTCCATTTCGGCATTTATGATCTTTTCTACAATTCCAAATTGTTCGCTTTTCGCATTTCTCAGCTCTTCTTCTAAATGTTTTCTTGTAGCTTTAAGCGCATTCAGTTTTTCATATGCATCATTCTCAGCTTCCATTTTCTTAATCTGCTTCAGTGTATCAGCATACTTTTGTAAAATAATCTTTGAAAGATTAGGATCCTTGATCAACTGCTGCAGTTGGTCCTCAAGATCTGCAATAATATCATCGTATTCTGCAAGGTGGTTTAACAACACTTTCCGCTCTTCTTTAAATTCTTCTTTAAGTATTTCTGATATTTTTTTATGGAAATTTTCAATTTCCTCTATATGTTTAAGATTAACCTCAGGAAAAAACTTTTGAAGCTCTGAATAAGTTGTACTTGTTTGCGAAAATTTGTACTCCATGTTCTCATCTAATGTACTTATTTTCCCTTTAATACTGCTGCGCATTCTTTTAGCTCTTGACAGTTCTTTCTTTACACGAATAGCTTCTTCCGACGCGGTGGCATCAGCATCAAGCAAACCTCGCTCAAGACCAGATGAAATATCTATGAGTTCATCTTTGAGTTTCTCAATTGCTTTTTGATTTCTACTATAATCTTTTTTGCCTATCTTGGATACATACTGATGTTTTTGAGCTTTTTCAAAAACCAAAAGTGCTT
>JAZUBL010000063.1:0-43573 GCA_045638545.1 Acutalibacteraceae bacterium
AGGCGCAGGCGAAATCATGATCATTTCCATGTCCGCTTGTCTGGCTGGCGCAGTTTGCGGTGACCACTGCTCCCCAATCTCCGACACAACAATCATGGCTTCCGCTGGTGCTCAGTGCAACCACGTGAACCACGTTTCCACACAGCTTCCATACGCCCTCACTGTAGCCGGCGTATCGGTTGCATCCTATGTTATCGCAGGTTTCGTACAGAACTGGTTTATCGTTCTGCCAATCGCCTGCGCAATGATGATCGGTACTCTCATCGTTATCAAGCTGATCACAATGAGAACACAGCGATCTCAGCGATAGTATAATACTGTCTTAACAGACATGCAAAAAGCGGCAGTCGGTGCAGTTGCATCGATTGCCGCTTTTGTTATGCACAAATACAAAACAGATTGTCTGCGATTCTTCTGTATGATAAAATAAAGAAAAATCATCGAAAGAAGGACTGTTATGGGACTGTTTAAAAAACCCAAACCGGAACCAGATTCCATCGATTACAGCAGAAATCCAATTATGATGAACTTCCTGGAAGCTGTGCAAAAAGAAGAGATCCAGAAGTACATTCTCTTTCCAGATGCACTGTGCTTCAATTATGAAGTAGATGGAATTTACTGCAATTACGGAAAGGAAATATACTATAAAGAACGCGGCTATCAGGACCTGACAAAACCACAGGTAAAGGCGCTGAACGAACAGCTTCTGCAAGCAATTTCCGCGCTGCCAAACGTAAAAGAAGTGAAAAAAATCCGGTGGGTTACCACATATACCCGCTGGAAATATGACAAGGCTTATGGCAGAAAAATTCCAGACCAGACACTTCGCGGCGATTTTTACGAAATCATCTATCAGGAACCGGAATTAAAAGCCTGGTAATCAAATCATCCATAAAAAAAGACCTCCCTGCCGACGTATCGTCGATAAGGAGGTCTTTTCTGTTTATCGCTGAATTACATAAAACAGCTCGTACGTCACCAAAGAACGCAGAGATAAGCTGATTCTTACTCTTCGTCAGCGTTCTCCCAGTTGTGCCATACGTTCTGCACGTCGTCGTTTTCCTCGAGCATATCCAGCAGCTTCTGCATCTTAACAATTGCATCTTCGTCTGTGATGGTTGTGTATGTATCTGGAACCATCTCAACTTCTGCGGAAACAAACTCGTAGCCCTTGCCTGTCAGATCATCGAGAACTGCGTTGAAATCAGCCGGCTCTGTGAAGATTTCGAATACTTCGTCTTCTGCTACAAAGTCTGCTGCACCTGCCTCGAGGCTGTCTTCCATAACCTGATCTTCATCCAGGTCACCCTTTTCTACTACGAGAACACCCTTCTGCTGGAACATGAAGGATACGCAGCCTGTTGTGCCCAGGTTGCCGCCGAACTTATCAAAGTAGTGGCGAACGTCACCAGCAGTTCTGTTGCGGTTGTCTGTCAGTGCTTCTACGATCAGCGCTACGCCGCATGGGCCGTAGCCTTCGTATACGATGCTTTCGTAGTTATCGCCGTCGCCCTCACCAGCAGCCTTTTTAATGCAGCGTTCGATGTTGTCGTTTGGCATGTTTGCTGCCTTAGCCTTTGCGATCAGTGCCTTCAGGGAAGAGTTGTTTGCCGGATCCGGACCGCCGCCCTGCTTAACTGCAACAGCCAGCTCTCTGCCGATCTTTGTGAAAACCTTTGCTCTAGCGCCGTCTGTCTTTTCTTTCTTTCTCTTAATATTGTTCCATTTGGAATGGCCTGCCATGATGCATCCTCCTATTTTTAACCGAAATTTTTCTAGTATATATCCTATCACATTCTCCGCGCTGTGGCAAGTGGAACTTCAATTTCCTTTATTAAGAAAAATCATCAAAAATTCACGCTGTTAATTTTATGTTCATGAATTTTACGCAGACTTTACAATTTGCAGGACATTTAACATTTCCTGCATTATATGCACAATCGCACTTGTTAAATTTTAGACAACTTTGCAAGTTGACGCTGCGTTGATTACCTGTTATAATTTTAACCAGCGTTGAAGAAATTTATGTTTTTTCGCATAATTTCGCCATTTTCGACGATTTCAGATTTTTCAAAAACTTAACATACTTTTATAAGGGAGATGGATTTTTTATGAAAAAATTCAAGCGTATCTTAGTTGCAAACCGCGGCGAAATTGCAATTCGAATCTTCCGTGCTTGCAAAGAATTAGGTATTCGTTCTGTTGCAATTTATTCTGAAGAGGACAAAAATGCTTTATTCCGCACAAAGGCAGATGAGTCCTATCAGATCGGTAAGGGCAAAGCTCCTGTTGAAGCTTACCTGAGCATTGATGAGATTATTGAACTGGCAAAAGCAAAAGGCGTTGACGCTATCCACCCAGGTTATGGTTTTCTGGCAGAAAACACAGAATTCGCAAGACTTTGTGAAGAAGCCGGCATCGAATTCATCGGTCCTGACCACATCATGATGGATCGTCTCGGTGACAAGATCAAGTCCAAGATCGTTGCACACGAAGTTGGTGTTCCAACCATTCCAGGTGTTGACGAAGCAATCAGAACAGAAGAAGATGCTATCAAGTTTGCACGCTTCTGCGGCTATCCTGTCATTCTGAAAGCTGCAGCCGGCGGCGGCGGCCGTGGCATGCGTATCGTTTGGGAAGAAAAAGATCTGATCCCTGAGTTTAATCAGGCTTCCAGCGAAGCAAAGAAGGCATTCGGCATCGAAGATGTATTTATCGAGAAATACCTGGATCGTCCAAAACACATTGAAGTGCAGGTAATGGGCGATAAGTACGGCAATCTGGTTCACCTGAATGAACGTGACTGCTCTATCCAGCGCCGTCACCAGAAGGTTATTGAATTTACACCAGCTCTCTGCCTCACAGAAGAAAAGAGACAGGAAATCTGCAATGATGCACTGAAAATTGCAGGCGCTGTAAATTACAGAAATGCCGGTACAGTTGAATTCCTGCTGGATAATCAGGGCAACCACTACTTCATCGAAATGAACCCGAGAATTCAGGTTGAACATACCATTACAGAAGTAGTAACAGGCATCGATCTGGTCCAGACACAGATCCTTGTTGCACAGGGCTACAGACTGGATTCTCCGGAAATCAACCTGACACAGGATCAGGTAAAGCCAAGAGGCTATGCAATTCAGTGCCGTATCACAACAGAAGATCCTGTTAACCAGTTTGCACCTGACACCGGTAAAATTACAAACTATGTAACAGGCTCTGGCTTTGGTATCCGTCTGGACGGCGGCAACGGCGCAACAGGCGCAGTGATCACCCCATACTACGACAGCCTTCTGGTTAAGCTCTCCGGCTTTGGCAGAACATGGGATGACACCATCAACAAGACACTCCGTGCACTGGATGAACTGAAGATCAAGGGCGTAAAGACAAACGTTCCATACGTTATGAACGTTCTGAACCACGACTCCTTCCGCAAGGGCATCTGCGACACAGGCTTCATCGGCGACCATCCGGAACTGATGAACATCAGCATTGTGGAAGACGCAGAGCAGAAGATCCTCAACTTCCTGGGCAACAAGGCTGTTAACGAGCAGAAGGGCAAAAAGCCAGCATTCGACGTTCCACAGGTTCCAAAAAATCTGCCTGCAATTCAGGACGGCACAAAGCAGATTCTGGACGCACAGGGTCCGGAAGGTCTGTCCAAGTGGATCCTCGACCAGAAGCGCCTGCTGATCACAGACACAACTATGCGCGACGCACAGCAGTCTCTGATGGCTACAAGAGTTCGTACCATCGATATGGAAAAGATTGCACCTGCAGTTGCTGCATACGGCAACAACCTGTTCTCCCTGGAGATGTGGGGCGGCGCAACATTTGACGTTGCATACCGCTTCCTCAATGAAAATCCATGGGAGCGCCTGGCAACACTCCGTGAAAAGATTCCAAACGTTCTGTTCCAGATGCTGGTTCGCGGCGCTAACGCAGTTGGCTACAAGAACTATCCGGATAACGTAATCCGCCGCTTCATCGCTGAATCTGCAAAGTCCGGTATTGACGTATTCCGTATCTTCGACTCCCTCAACTGGGTTCAGGGCATGGAAATTGCAATGGACGAAGCAAGAAAGCAGAACAAGGTTGTTGAAGCAGCAATGTGCTACACCGGCGACATTCTCGATGAAAAGCGCGACAAGTACTCCCTGCAGTACTATGTAAACCTGGCAAAAGAACTGGAGAAGCGCGGCGCAAACATCCTGGCAATCAAGGATATGTCCGGCCTCCTCAAGCCAATGGCAGCACACAAGCTGATCACCGCACTGAAGAACGAAGTTGGCCTGCCGATCCACCTGCATACACACGACACAAGCGGCAACGGCGGCGCAACAATCATGATGGCTGCACAGGCTGGTGTTGACATCGTTGACGCAGCATTCAACAGCATGGCTGGTCTCACAAGCTCCCCTGCACTCAACTCTATTGCAGCTGCTATGGACGGCACAGACAGAGAAACAGGCCTCAACGAAGACGGCCTGCAGGCAGTTTCCAACTACTGGAACGCTGTTCGCCCTGTTTATGCACAGTTCGAGTCCGAACTGAAGAACGGCACAGCAGAAATCTACAAGTACCAGATGCCTGGCGGCCAGTACTCCAACCTCCGCGGTCAGGTACAGAGCTTCGGCCTTGGCCACAGATTCCAGGATGTTAAGGAAATGTACATGACTGTTAACGATATGCTCGGCGACATCGTAAAGGTAACACCATCCTCCAAGGCAGTTGGCGACATGGCAATCTTCATGGTACAGAACGGCCTGAATCCAGAGAACATCTACGAGAAGGCAGAGTCCATGGACTTCCCGGATTCCATCGTTGCTTACTTTGAAGGCATGATGGGTCAGCCGGAAGGCGGCTTCCCAGAGAAGCTGCAGAAGCTGGTTCTCAAGGATAAGCAGCCAATCACCTGCAGACCAGGCGAACTGCTTGCTGACGAAGATTTCGATGCAATCAAGGCACACCTGGAGAAGAAGTTCAAAATGGAGCCAACAGAGCAGGATCTCCTTGCTTATGCACTCTATCCAAAAGTATTCGAAGACTACCTGGCAGCACTGAAGAAGGAAGGCAACTTCCGTTACATGGGTTCTGACGTATTCTTCCACGGCATCGATGAAGGCGAAACCTGCGAAATCGAAATCGGCGAAGGCAAGGTTTACATTGTAAAGCTGGTTGAAGTAAAGGCAGTTGACGACGAAGGCAACCGTGAAGTAATCTTCCAGGTTAACGGTTCCACACACTCCGTAACCATCAAGGATAAGTCCGCAAACACCAAGGCACTCAGCCAGTCCAAGATCATGGCTGATGGCGACAACGACATGGAAATCGGCGCAAACATCCCTGGCAAGATCGTGAAGGTTCTTGTGAAGGAAGGCGACGCTGTAAAGGCTGGCGACACTGTTGCTGTTCTGGAAGCAATGAAGATGGAAACAAACGTACTGGCAATTACAGACGGTGTTGTAGATAAGATCTACGTAACAGAAGGCCAGCAGGTTGTTTCCGGTGAAATGGTCGTAAAGATGAAAGAAGCTTAATTGATAGAAATTTCTTCTTCCCTGCACACCAGATAAATTCAGCTTCCGCATTAAATAAATAACGGCATAAAAAAAGCCTCCCCTGATAGAACAAAAACTATCATGGGAGGCTCTTTTATGCCCGTTTTTACGGATCGGTTTGAATTCTCTTTTATTTTTTACTCGATTTTGCTGTATTAATGGAGGCTATCAGAATCTTTTTAACTTCAATGCACTGTTCCAGTATCGTCGTATCATCGTAATAACCGCTCTCGATCAACAATTCCAGCCAATACTCACTCTCTGAACATTCTTTAAGTGCAATCTGAAGTTTTGCAATAAAATCCGCTTTTCCATGTGCATAAAATGCCTCACGAATATTTGCACCAACACTGGTTCCGGATCGAATCAGCTGATTTGTAAGAACAGTTTCTCTTTTCGTATTTTTTATAGAATTACATACACGAATAATCTGCAGTGCAAAAGCTTTTGATTTATCAAGAAGCGGACTTGTCACAGGTATATCCCCCCATATTGTACTTCTTCACTCTTCACTATTCCATATTACTTTTAAAAATCGGCCCTAATTTCAGTGAAAAGTGAAGAGTGAAAAGGTAAAAAATAAAAAAACGGCAAGCTCCTTGCGGAACTTGCCGATTTTTTTGGTACCGGTAGCCGGACTCGAACCGGCACGGGTCGCCCCAACAGATTTTGAGTCTGTCACGTCTGCCAATTCCATCATACCGGCGCATATAAGCGACTAATAGATTATACTACACCTTTCATTGAAATGCAAGACTTATTTTTATTTTCTGCTGCAGCGCTGCTTTTCAAAACCTGCCGAAAATTCCTTCCCATATTAAATAGGTATATATAACATATTCCATTGAACTTAACCTAGATTTTACAAACTGCGCCGTTTTTGTCAATTTTTTGTCAAATCGTATAGCTTTTTATCTGATATGTTAAAAAAACTGTCACATTTTTTTGTGATGTTTTTTTAAAAAACACTTTGAATTCTATAATATTTGTGGTAAAATGACTTGTGAACAAGATTTGAATTTTTTTAAATCTTCGTTAAATTTTCGTAACTTTTGCAAAATTTGTGTGTAAATCATCTAATTTTCACATGATTGCCATACATGTTTTACCAAAAGGTTCTATTAGGAGGTTCTTACCATTATGAAAAAAGTGAATTTCACTGAAACAGTTCTTCGTGATGCGAACCAATCTTTGATTGCAACCAGACTTCCATTCGAGAAGTTTGCTCCAATCCTGGAAACAATGGATAAAGCAGGCTACTATTCTGTAGAATGCTGGGGCGGCGCAACTTTCGACTCCTGTCTGCGTTACCTGAACGAAGATCCATGGGAGCGCCTGAGAAAAATCAAGAAGGCTATGCCAAAGACAAAGCTGCAAATGCTTCTCCGCGGCCAGAACCTGCTTGGTTACAAGCACTACCCAGACGACATCGTACGTAAGTTCGTACAGCACTCTGTAGGCAACGGTATCGACATCATCCGTATCTTCGACGCGCTCAATGACCTGCGCAACATCGAAGTGGCTGTTGACGAAACAAAGAAGCGCGGCGCACACGCATCCGGCGCGCTCTCCTACACCACATCTCCAGTACATACTCTGGAAAACTATGCTAAGACAGCAAAGCAGATGGAAAACATGGGTGTTGACTCTATCTGCGTAAAGGACATGGCTGGCGTTATGAGCCCACAGGAAGCTTACGACCTGGTTAAGGCTCTGAAGGAATCCGTAAAACTGCCAATCGTTGTTCACACACACTGCACAACAGGTCTGGCTTACATGACATACCTGAAGGCAGTTGAAGCTGGCGCAGACGTTATCGACGGCGCAACATGCTGCATGTCCGGCGGTACTGCACAGCCTGCAACAGAAGTTCTCGCATACGCTCTCAAGCAGCTGGGCTACCAGGTTAACCTGAACGAGAAGGTTCTGAAGGAAGTTAACGACTTCTTCAAGCCAATCCGTGACGGCTACCTGGAAGACGGTCTCCTTGAGCCAAAGGTTCTGGCAACAGACGCAGACGCTCTGTCCTACCAGGTACCAGGCGGCATGCTCTCCAACCTGATTGCACAGCTGAAGGCACAGAATGCTCTGAACAGACTCGACGAAGTTCTGGCAGAAGTACCTGCAGTTCGTAAGGATCTTGGTTACCCACCACTGGTTACACCAATCAGCCAGATGGTTGGCGTACAGGCTGCAACTAACGTTCTCGTTGGCGAGCGCTACAAGAACGTTGGTAAAGAAGTAAAGGCTTACTTCCGCGGCGAATACGGCAAGGCACCAGGCGAAGTTGACAAGGCTCTTGAAAAGAAGATCCTCGGCGACGAGCAGCCAATTACCTGCCGCTTTGCAGACACACTGGAGCCAGCATTTGCTCAGGCAAAGGCAGAGCTCGGTGCAACTGCTAAGAACGATGAGGACGTTCTCTCCTACATCGCATTCCCACAGATCGCAGAGAAATTCTTTGCATACAGAAAAGAAAAAGAAGAAAATAAGGCTAGTTATAAGATTAGAAAGCTGGAAGACTAGGGGGGTTCTCTATGATGTTATCACCTGCTATTATAGCAGCTGCCGCAGTGGTTGAAGATGGCATTGATACCTCAGCTGAGATCTTTAAGATCGGCATCGGCGAAGCATTCCTGTTCGCTGCAATCGGTTTTGGTATCGTTTTCCTTGTACTGCTGGCTCTGAACGGTTTTATCCGTTTGCTCTCCGTCATTGTTCGTGGAATTGAAAATGCTGCTGCCAACAAAGCTGCCGCTCCGGCTGCAGCTGCTCCTGCAGCAGCAGCTCCGGCTGCTTCTGCTGGTCCAGCAATCCCAGCTGGCATGAAGCCTGCTGACGGTTCTCTTGGCGATATTAAGCTTCATGATGTAGATGACGCTACAGCAGCGATGATCATGGCGATTGTTGCTGATAAGCTGGAGGCACCACTGAATGAGCTTCGCTTCAAGTCCATTAAAGAAGTTAAGAAGTAATCTATATCGGAGGAATTCTAATTATGAAATATTTAGTTTCACTGAAGGGTAAAGACTACGAGGTGGAAGTAGAAAGAGGCGAAGCCATTCTGGTTAGCGTTGTTGATACTCCAGCTCCTGTAGCCGCTGCCCCAGTTGCAGCAGCACCAGTTGCTGCCGCTCCAGCTGCTGCTCCTGCAGCTGCTGCAGCACCAATCGCTGGCGGAGAACCAGTCACTTCTCCAATGCCAGGCGTTATCCTCAAGATTGCTGTTACACAGGGTCAGGCTGTTAAGGAAGGCGACCTTGTTGCAGTTCTCGAGGCTATGAAAATGGAAAATGAAATCTTCGCTCCAAGAGCTGGCACAGTTGCACAGATCGTTGCTGCACAGGGTGCACAGCTCGACACCGGTGACACAATCGTTGTTCTGAGCTAAAGGAGGTATATACATGTCAGTTCTTGATTCACTGTATGGCCTCTTGATGCAATCAGGTTTTATGAATATCACTTGGCAGCAAGGCGTTATGCTTGGTATTTCCTGCGTACTCCTTTACCTGGGTATCTTCAGAAAATTCGAGCCTCTGCTCATGGTACCGATCGCATTCGGTATGCTCCTTGCTAACCTGCCTCTGGGCGGCCTCACAGATGAAGGCGGTCTCCTGAACTTCCTGACACAGGGTCTGCCAATCTTCCCTTGCCTCATCTTCTTAGGTGTTGGCGCAATGACCGACTTCGGTCCTCTTCTGTCTAACCCGAACTCCCTGTTCCTGGGTGCGGCAGCACAGCTTGGTGTTTACGCAGCGTTTATCGGTGCGGTAGCACTTGGCTTTACCGGTCCTGAAGCAGCTTCCATCGGTATCATCGGTGGTGCTGACGGCCCAACAGCGATCTACCTGACAGGTAAGCTCGCTGACCACCTGATGCCTGCAATCGCTGTTGCAGCATACTCTTACATGGCTCTGATTCCAATCATTCAGCCACCTCTGATGAAACTCTTCACAACAAAGAAGGAACGCTCCATCAAGATGCAGCAGCTCCGTGTTGTTTCCAAGAAGGAAAAGATCGTTTTCCCTATCATCGTAACAATCTTCGTTTCCCTGCTTCTCCCATCCGTAGCTCCACTGCTCGGCTGCCTGATGCTGGGTAACCTGTTCAAAGAATGCGGTGTTACAGAACGTCTGTCTGACACAGCTCAGAACGCTCTCATGAACATCGTTACTATCTTCCTCGGCATGTGCGTTGGCGCAAAGGCTATCGGCACAACATTCCTGTCTGTTCAGACTCTCTATGTTATCGGTCTGGGCCTGGCAGCATTCGCATTCTCCACAATCGGCGGTATCCTGCTCGGTAAGATCATGTGCGTTCTTTCCGGCGGCAAGATCAACCCACTTATCGGTTCCGCTGGTGTATCCGCTGTTCCAATGGCAGCTCGTGTATCCCAGACAGTTGGTCAGAAGGAAAATCCTTCCAACTTCCTGCTGATGCACGCTATGGGTCCTAACGTTGCTGGTGTTATCGGTTCTGCAGTTGCAGCCGGCTTCCTCCTGGCAGTATTTGGCCCAATCGTTGGTATTGTTTGATCGTAAACAACTAACTACATAACATAAGAAAAGCTCCTCCGGCCAGTTGCCGGGGGAGCTTTTTCATGCAGATAAAGGTTTTCCTGATAAAAAGAACCCCGGATGATCATCCGGGGTTCTTTTTATTTATCGCAGTATGGTGTGTTTTCGTAGCCTTTTTTCTGCAGGGCAGCAACCATGCTGTCCAGCCGGTTTCTAGTGAACTTCTGCAGCCAGTCAATGCGGCCGAATTTTGCAATCAGCTTTGGTGACACCGCATAGTATACGTTCACAAACAGCCGACCTGCTTTGTGCTCCAACAGGCAGTCATCGCGAAAGCGCCGCAGCGTCCATACCTGGGGGCAGTTGTAGGAACCATACACTGCCGTAGCCACATAACAGCCGCCTTTATTATTGCCTCCGCCACTGCTGCGGGAGCGATGATTCACGCCTCTGTAATTCTGATATTTTCCGGAGCGGCCTTCGTCGTAACCGTCGCAGTAACCCTCATCGTAGCAATCGTCACAGTCGTGCATAGGGTACCTCCTACAAACCAAAGAACGGTGCAATCAGCGCAAAACCCAGCAAACCGAAACCAACGCTGATCAGTACACCAAATATCACGTCGATAATATGATGAACGCCGGTAAGGATTCGTGTAATTGCAACAATTGCCGCAACAATCAGCATGGCGATACCATAACCAATATTCACATACAGGCAGGCCATGCCGATAATCACCGCGCTGGCTGTGTGACGGCTTGGGAAAGACTTGCCCCTGCCGTGCTTGACCAGCGGTGTATACTTGAACCGCTCAAATGGCCGCGGTGAATTCATCACATTGCGCATAATAGTAACTACCGTAAAGGCAACTACCGGAACGATCAGAAAGAAGATCCACTTCAGGTTCCAGGTAACAAGCAGTATAAACAACGTGATGAAAAACGCTGCAAATACTGTCAGCGGCGTCAGCTTGCTCAGCATGATCACCAGACTGCAAAAGCCCTTGTGAGCCCGGACACGCTCTACCAGCCCTGTGTAAAATTTTCGTTTCATATCACTGCTCCTTTCGCAGTATTCCTGTTTTCAGTATAGCGAAATTCTGCTGGAATGTCAAAGAGAACAGGCAGATTTTGCAGGATTTTTTCGATTTTCTCGTATAAATTTCACACAAATTCATGCGGCTTTTCATTTTCTTTTAGGCAAAGAGAGCAGATTGCTTTTCTTTGGCACAAATTTATAATTTTTTTGCAAATTTATAGTGCAAGTTGCGACATTTTATGTTATACTTTAGAAGTATAATTTTATCTATAAGCTTTATGGTGGGAAAGTTTCTCTTCTTGCCATTCTTTCATGAAAAACGATATTTATCTTGAGAAAGGATTGACTAATAAATGCTTTGTGTTAACGAATACCGCACTCACCTTTGCGGTGCAGTGAGCGAAAGTGATATTGACAAAGAAGTGCGTGTGGCAGGTTGGGTAGAAAATATCCGCGACCACGGCGGCGTTATTTTCTTCGACCTCCGCGACCAGTACGGCATTGTACAGGTTGTAGTACATGACGACAGCCTCCTGAAGGACATCCACAAGGAGTGCACCATTACAGCAAGCGGTAAGGTTGTTCTCCGTGATAAGGAAACAATCAACCCAAAACTGGCTACAGGTACTGTTGAAGTTTGGGCAGACTCCATCCGCGTGCTGGGCAAGTCCCCAACAGACCTTCCATTCGAGGTTCGTTCCTCCAAGGAAGTTAAGGAGGACGTTCGTCTCAAGTACCGCTTCCTGGACCTGCGCAACCCAAAGGTTCACAACAACATCGTATTCCGCTCTGAGGTAATTTCCTTCCTCCGCAGCAAGATGACTGAGCTGGGCTTCCTGGAGATCCAGACACCAATCCTCTCCGCTTCTTCCCCAGAAGGCGCAAGAGACTACCTGATCCCAAGCAGAAAGCACCACGGCAAGTTCTATGCGCTGCCACAGGCTCCACAGATCTTCAAGCAGCTGCTGATGGTTTCCGGTTTTGACCGTTACTTCCAGATCGCACCATGCTTCCGTGACGAAGACGCAAGAGCAGACCGCTCCCCAGGCGAATTCTATCAGCTGGACTTTGAAATGGCTTTTGCTACACAGGACGACGTTCTGAAGACTGCAGAAGAAGTACTCTACGAAGTATTCACAAAGTTCACAGACAAGAAGGTTTCCCCTGCTCCATTCCCACGCATTCCTTACAAAGAGGCAATGCTCCGCTACGGTACCGATAAGCCGGACCTGCGCAACCCACTGGAGATCGTAGACGTTTCCGAAATCTTCGAAGAGTCCACATTTAAGCCATTCAAGGGCAAGACAGTTCGCGCAATCAACGTTCCAAACTGCGCTTCCCAGTCTAAGGGCTTCTTTGAGAAGATGGAAAAGTATGCAAGAGAAGAGCTTGGTATGATGGGTCTGGGCTATATTAAGGTAACAGACGAAATGACTTACCTCGGCCCGATCGACAAGTTCATCCCAGAGGATCAGAAGGCTGTGCTGGCTGAAAAGGCTGCACTGAAGCCAGGCTGCGTTCTCTACTTCATCGCTGACGAAGAAGCTGCTGCTGCAAAGCTGGCTGGCCAGATCCGTGACGAAGTTGCAAAGCGCCTCGACCTGATCGAAAAAGACACCTTCAAGATGTGCTTCATCGTAGACTTCCCAATGTACGAAGTAGACGAAGAAACAGGCAAGCATATCTTTACACATAACCCATTCTCCATGCCGCAGGGCGGCCTGGAAGCACTGAACACCATGGATCCAACAGAGATCCTGGCTTACCAGTACGACATCGTTTGCAACGGCATCGAGCTCTCCTCCGGCGCTGTTCGTAACCATGACCTGGAGATCATGCTCCGTGCATTTGAGATCGCAGGTTACACAGAAGACGATATCGCTGAGAAGTTCGGCGCACTCTACAACGCATTTAAGTACGGTGCACCACCACACGCAGGTATGGCACCAGGCGTTGACAGAATGCTGATGCTGATGACTGAGGAAGAAAATATCCGTGAGGTTATTGCATTCCCAATGAACAGCAACGCACAGGATCTGCTGACAGGCGCTCCAACTGAAGTAACTGAGCAGCAGCTCCGCGAAGTACACATCCGTGTGCGCAGCACCAACTAATCGCACCAACTATTTTTGAAAGGAAGTTCCTATAATGAAAGTAACACATGATGACGTCATTAAAGTGGCTAAAAATTCCATGCTGTACATCGAAGAAGAGCAGATCGAAACCATCGCAGAGGAAATGAGCCAGATTCTCACTTTTGCGGATGTGATCCAGGAAGTGAATACAGACGGTATCGACAGCGATAATATTCACGGTCTCTCCAACGTACTGCGTGAGGATGTTGTAGTTCCATCCTTGCCAAGAGAAGATGCTCTTTGCAATGCGGAAAGCCAGGACGAAGGCTACTTCCTTGTAAAGAAACAGCAGCGCGCATAAGGAAAGGTGGCTCGACATGTCTAAGATTAAAAAGATCAACGAACTTTTAACAACAAAACAGATTTCCTGCTCTGAGCTGACCCAGAAGTATCTGGAAAGCATTGAAAAGGAAAATGCTGCTCTGAACGCTTACATCACTGTAACTGCAGACGCTGCTATGGCTGCTGCAAATAAGGTAGATGAGAAGATTCAGAACGGTGAAGCACTGAGCCCACTGGCAGGTATCCCAATGACTCTGAAGGATAACATCTCCACAAAGGGTATCAAGACAACCTGCGCTTCCAAGATGCTGGCTGACTACGTTCCTGTTTATGATGCAGCTGTATGGGAGCAGCTCCAGGCACAGGATGCGATCCTCCTTGGTAAAACAAACATGGACGAATTCGCAATGGGCTCCACCGGCGAAACATCCTACTTTGGCGCTGTAAAGAACCCGCACAACGCTGACCGCACACCAGGCGGCAGCACAAGCGGCGGCGCATCTGCAGTTGCTGCAAACCTGGCAGCATTTGCACTGGGCTCCGATGCAGGCGGCTCCGTTCGTGTGCCTGCAAGCTTCTGCGGCGTAGTTGGCCTCAAGCCAACTTACGGCTCCGTTTCCCGTTACGGTATTGCTGCTACTACATCCAGCTTCGACCAGACAGGTCCAATCACCTCCTGCGTAGAAGACGCAGCACTGGTTCTGGATGCGATCTCCGCAAGAGACCACCGTGACTCCACATCTGTTGGCTGCGCTCCAACTGCTGCTTCCCTGGGCAACAGCCTCAAGGGCATGAAGGTTGGCGTACTGAAGGAACTCTTCGAGAACGTAAGCGAAGACGTTGCTGCAGCTATGGATAAGGCAATCCAGGTTTACAAGGATCTGGGCGCAGAGATCGTTGAGCTCTCCATGCCGGAGCTGAAGTACTGCATGCCAGTTTACGAAGTTCTCGGTTCTGCTGAGATCTCTTCCAACTTCGGCAGATACGACGGTATCCGCTACGGCTACAAGACAGCAACTTACAGCGATCTCAACGAGATGATCTGCAAAACACGCAGCGAAGGCTTTGGCGAGGAAGTTAAGCGCCGCATTATGGTTGGTACTTACACCCTCAGCTCCGGCCACTGGGAAACTTACTTTGCAAAGGCAACAGCAGTGCGCGGCGTGATCGTAGAGGCATTCAACAACATCTTCCAGAGCTGCGACGTGATCGTAAGCCCAACTGCACCAATGACTGCATTCGCAGCAAACCGCGGTGAGAAGACTGTAGCTGAAAACTGCCTGACAGACATCTTCACTGTACCTGCAAACGCAGCAGGTCTGCCTGCAATCTCCGTACCATGCGGCCTGGACCGTGACGGCATGCCGATCGGTCTGCAGGTAATGGGCAGAAAATTCGAGGAAGCAACCATCCTCAACGCTGCTTATCAGTTTGAATCCGCAACAAGAGAGCAGGCATTTAAGGCACTGGAAATGGGGGTAACTCTGTGAAATACGAATTAGTTTGTGGTTTGGAAACCCACGTTGAACTTTCTACAAAAACAAAAATCTTCTGCGGCTGTACCACAGAATTCGGCGGCGATCAGAACACACACTGCTGCCCTGGCTGCCTGGCTCTGCCTGGCGCACTGCCGGTTCTGAACAAAAGAGTTGTAGAGTACGGCATCAAGGCTGGTCTTGCTGCAAACTCCGAGATTGCACGCATCTCCAAGATGGACCGCAAAAACTACTGCTATCCAGACCTTCCTTCTGCATATCAGATCACACAGAACTATGCACCACTGTGCATCGGCGGCTACATCGAGCTTTCCAACGGCAGAAAGATCCGCATCCACCATATGCACATTGAAGAAGACGCTGGTAAGCTGGTTCACAAGAACGGCCACACCTACGTTGACCTGAACCGCGGCGGTGTTCCGCTGATCGAGATCGTTACAGAGCCGGACTTCCGCGCTGTGGAAGAAGTTCGTGAGTATCTGGAAAAGCTCCAGAGCATCATGCGCTACATTGGTGTTTCTGACTGCCGTATGCAGGAAGGCTCTCTCCGCTGTGACGTTAACATTTCCCTCCGCCCAGCTGGTACAGAAGAATTCGGTACCCGTGTTGAAATCAAGAACATGAACTCTCTCACATTCATCGAGAAAGCAATGCGTTCTGAGATCAATCGTCAGATCGATGTTCTGGAAGACGGCGGCGAGATCTATCAGCAGACACTTCGCTACATTGTAGAAGAAGACCGCACAGAACCAATGCGTGATAAGGAAAACGCAAACGACTACCGTTATTTCCGTGATCCTGACCTGGTAACTGTTATCGTTGAAAAGGAAGAAGTAGACAGACTGGCAGCAGAACTGCCGGAACTGCCGCACCAGAAGGTTGCTCGTTACATGAGCGAGATGGATCTGCCGGAAGCTGATGCTGTGATGCTGACAAAGTACCGCAATATTGCTGAGTACTTTGAGGCTGCTGCAGAAGGCGTGCAGAACAAGAAGGCAATTGCGAACTGCATCATCGGCCAGGTATTCCGTCGTGTAGAAACTGAGGCTGAGAAGGAAGAATTCAACATCTCCATCCCACCAAAGTATCTGACAGACCTTGTGCTTCTGCTGGAAAGCGGTAAGATCAAGAACAACCTGATGAAGGCAACTCTGGAGAAGATGCTGGATGAAGGCAAGCCTTACACCGACTTTATCTCCGAGGGCGATATGGGCGGCATTGACGAGGACACACTGAAGAAGCTGTGCGCTGAGTCTATTGCAAACAGCCCGAACGCTGTTGCTGACTACCTTGGCGGTAAGGAGAAGGCTCTGAAATCCCTGCTGGGCTATGTTATGAAGAACTCCCGCGGCAAGGCAGACGCTGTGGAAGCAGAAAACATGCTGGCAGCTATGATTAAAGAAAACGCATAATTGTTGATTATGTTATAGATAAAACTCCCGTTTACAATAATTGTAAACGGGAGTTTTTGTTATTTTCTCTAATTTAAATTTATTTATTAGTGGTTTTTCTACAAACAAAAAGTCGAAATGGTTGATATCTTTTTCACACTATGGTATACTTAATTCATCCATTTCTAAACGTGATCGAAAGATCATTTAGAAAATTAGAATATTGGAGGGTTTTAAAATGAGCGAATTAAAGGGCGCATGTATTATTGGCCAATCCGGAGGTCCTACTTCCGTAATTAACGCCAGCGCATATGGTGTTATCCGTACAGCACTGGACTCTGAGAACATTACAGCGGTTTACGGTGCTGCAAACGGCATCGTTGGTGTTCTCAACGACAATCTCTACGACATGAGCAAGGAAGACGCAGAAGAGCTGGAACTGATGATGTACACACCATCTTCCGCACTGGGCTCCTGCCGCTACAAGATCGCTGATCCAGACGTAGACGATACAGACTACAAGCGTATCCTCGAGATCTTCAAGAAGTACAACGTACGTTACTTCTTCTACAATGGCGGTAACGACTCCATGGATACCTGCAACAAGATCTCCAAGTACATGATGAAGGTTGGCTATGAGTGCCGCATCATGGGTGTTCCGAAGACAATCGACAACGACCTCTTCGGCACAGACCACTGCCCAGGTTATGCATCTGCTGCAAAGTACATTGCAACAACCTGCTCCGAGATCTACCACGACGCTCGTGTATACGACAAGGGCATGATCTCCATCATCGAAATCATGGGTCGTCACGCTGGTTGGCTCACAGCAGCTGCTGCTCTCGCTGGCACAACAGGCGAGGCTCCAGACCTCATCTACCTGCCAGAGCGCGTATTCGACATGGATCAGTTCATCGCTGACGTTGAGCGCATCTACAAGGAAAACGGCAAGGTTATCGTTGCTGTTTCCGAAGGCATCCACGATGCTGACGGCAACCTGATCGCTGAAGTTGCTTCCGGCACAACAGCTGCAAGAGACTCCTTCGGTCACGCACAGCTGGGCGGCCTGGCTGCTACACTGGCAAACATCGTTAAGGAGAAGACAGGTGCTAAGGTTCGCGGCATCGAGTTCTCCCTGATGCAGCGCTGCGGCGCACACGTTGCTTCCCAGACAGACATCGAAGAGTCCTTCATGGCTGGTAAGGTTGCAGTAGAGAGCGCAATCGCAGGCATCACAGATAAGATGGTTGCATTTGAGCGTGTTTCCAACGATCCATACCGCTGCGAAACAAAGCTCCTCGACCTCTCCTCTGTAGCAAACTACGAGAAGAAGGTTCCAGATGAGTGGATCAACGAAGCTGGCAACGGCATCCTCCAGGGTTACGTTGACTACGCTCTCCCACTGATCCAGGGCGAGACAAAGATGAAGAAGGTTAATGGCCTCCCACGCTTTGCAAAGCTGAAGAAGGTTAAGGCTGAAGCATAATTTTGCTTCACGCTCACTTTTATAAAAAAATCCCGTTTCCATATGGAGGCGGGATTTTTCTTTTGCACGGTAAACTTATTTATGGAGCGCAAAGCGACCCATAAATAAAACTACACCTGCCTGCATCCAACATTTTCTTTTGCACAGCAAGACTATTTTATGGAGCGCATAGCGATCCATAAATCAAAGCTGCAACTTCCTGAATCCAGTGTTTTTCTTTTGCACAGATTTGTGGTATACTGTTGATAATTATATAAGAAATGAGGCTGTCACAATGATCAAGCTGATGGTATTTGATTTAGACAACACCCTGTGCAAGCTGGGCAAAGGCATTCTGCCGGAGGACCTGGAACTGCTGCGGGAACTGGAACAGCAGGGCATTCAGATCGTGCTGGCTTCCGGCAAACCAACATACTACCTGTGCGGTTTTCTCCGTCAGGTAGGCCTCCAGAATCCGATTATGATCGGTGAGAACGGCTGTGTCATTCACATGGGCGTGGATCTGCCGCCAAAGGGTTTTTATATTCTGCCGCACACACAGAAAGCGAAAGATTCCCTTGCGCTGCTGCAGACAGAAATTGCAAAGCTGCTGCCACACATCTGGTTCCAGCCAAGCCTGGTAGAAATTTCTCCGTTTACCGTAAAAGAGGAGGAATTCGAAGCTATTGAAGAGCTCATTGCAAAATTAGATGATCAGCTGGGTGATATTACGATTTATCGCCACTGCGACTGTTTCGATATTCTCCCGGACAACATCGATAAGGGTACCGGTGTGGCTTATCTGGCAGATTTAATGGGTATTACACCGGAAGAAATTATCGCTGTGGGCGACAGCATCAACGATTTCCCGCTGTTTGCCTATGCCGGCCATGCTGTGGGTGTTAACTGCACCGAACCGGAGCGTGTAGACAGAAACTTTACAACCACCAACGATGCCCTCACCTATCTGCTGGACATTGCAAAAAAGCAGAAGGCATAAAATTAAACCGTCCGTTTTCTCTCAGAATTCTTGCAATTCCGCAGAATCGGGCGTACAATAATAAAAAAAGCAAGGAGAAATTCATTATGGATATTAAAGCTAAAATCACTGAAATCGTAGACAAAATTAAAAATGATCCAAACCTGATGCAGAAGTTCAAGAGCAACCCAATCGAAGCAATTGAAGGCCTGATCGGTGTGGATATTCCAGACGAAATGGTAGCAAAAGTTGTGGACGGCGTAAAAGCAAAGCTCGCAGGCGATAAAATTTCCGGCGCAGTCGGCGCAATCAAAAATCTCTTCTAAAAAACAAAGGAGACCCTTCCAATCGAAGCGGTCTCCTTTTCTTTTAGCTGAAAGACGGCGGTGTTACTTCTGCATTCGGGAATTCTGTTTTTGGTGATGGCTCTGATAAGCTGAAATACATCTTTGCTGCCTTTGTGGTGCCGAAATCACGATTGGAACCGCTCTGCTGCACCTTGTTGAATGCCTCCCGGAACATGGCATTGTGAGCTTCTTCTCTGTTCAGGAGAAAATCAATGGTCTCCCGTACTTTCTTATCATCGATCTGCCGGTACAGATACTCATACACCACCTTTGCCCGCTGTTCCGATGCAATATTAGACAGCAGATCTGCGCAGAGATCACCGGTCACTGTCACATAGTCACCGGTCCAGGAATAACCGGAAGCATTGATAAGACCGGGATTCAATCCAAGCTGTACGTGCGTTTGAATCTCCCCGGCTTTCACTGCATCGGCATCCACGTCATGACCATTGAGAAGATTGATGGTCTGCGCCACCATCTCCATATGGCTCAGCTCTTCGGCTGCGATGTCCAGAAATAAATCCTTGATCTCCGGATCTTTGATGCGGAAACTCTGTGCCATATACTGCATGGCGGCTTTCAGCTCACCGTTACCGCCGCCCAGCTGCTCCTGCATCAGCGCAGCGTATTGTGGGTTTGGCTTCTCCACCCCTACCGGATGAAATAATAATTTTTCATGTTTAAACATCTGCTCACTCCTTTCGTTGAAAATAGTGTACCTGATTTGTCTCACATTATGCAGAAATTCCCATTGTAATTCCCTCTCATTTATAGTATATTAAATATAGAACATCTGTTCGAGTTTAAGGAGGAGCAATCATGAAACGGGTAATTCTGCACGCTGACCTGAATAATTTTTACGCCTCTGTCGAGTGTGTCCGCAACCCTGCCCTGTGGAGCAGGCCAATTGCTGTTTCCGGCAATCCGGAAGCGCGCCATGGTATTGTGCTGGCAAAAAATCAGCTTGCCAAAGCCTGCGGTGTAAAAACAGGCGATGCCCTGTGGCAGGCAAAACAGAAATGCCCGGACATTCTTTTCGTGCCGCCCCATTTTGAACTGTATGACCAGTACTCCAAAGCAGCAAGAGAAATTTATTATAAATTTACTGACCAGGTAGAGCCCTTCGGGCTGGATGAGTGCTGGCTGGACGTAACCGGAAGCGCCGGTCTTTTCGGAGATGGAAAAGCCATTGCTGACAAGCTGCGAAAAGAAATTCGGAACCACCTTGGCATTACCATTTCTGTTGGCGTATCGTTTAATAAAATCTTTGCCAAGCTGGGCTCTGACCTGAAAAAGCCGGATGCTACCACAGTCATTTCCAGAGAACGCTTCCGTGAAATCGTGTGGCCTTTGCCTGCCAATGATCTGCTTTATGTGGGCCGGGCTACCTTTGCCAAACTGCAGCCGTACGGTATCCGCACCATTGGCGACATTGCACGCAGTTCACCGGAGTTTATGGTCTCCCTTTTCGGTAAAAACGGCCGGATGCTATGGGAATTTGCCAATGGCCTTGATCGATCTCCCGTTGCTTATGCCGGCACGGTGCCGCCGCTGAAAACCATTGGCAACGGTACCACCACCCCGCGGGATCTTGTCACAGATGAAGATGTCCGTCTGGTGCTGACGGCACTCTGTGAAAAAGTCTCTGCCCGTATGCGCAAAGCCAATGTGGTCTGCCACACAGTCGCAGTACAGATCCGAGACAACCAGCTGATGACTTACGAGCGGCAGGGACCGCTGGAATATCCAAACCGCACTGCGCAATCTCTGTTAGACAAAGCCTTTTCGCTTTACTGCAAAAACAGGCCGTCTCATCCCATCCGCAGCCTGGCAGTGCGTGCCTCTCATCTGGAGGTCAGCACACAGGAGCAGCTTTCCTTTCTGCCTGAGGTCACTGCTATTCAGCGGCAGGAATCTCTGGAAAGCGCTGTAGACAGCATTCGAAATAAGTTTGGCAATGGCGCTATTCAGAAAGGCCTCGTCATGACAGAACAATCTCTGGCAGAGTTCAATCCGCAAAATGAGTACGTCTTTACCAGAGGCTGAGGCTATGCTATACTGATGTCAGAACAGGAGGGAGCAAATGGAACTGCAGATTCTGAGTGAGAAAGATTTTGACGCTGTTTACGCACTGCTGAAGCAGAGTTTTCCGCCGGATGAATACAGAGATTCCGAGAAGCAGAAGGCACTGTTTCAGAACAAATTATACACAGCTTACGGTTTGCTGGAGGGCAATCAGCTGCAGGCATTGCTTGCACTGTGGAACTTTGGTCATGTGATTTACATCGAGCATTTTGCTGTAACGGAAGCTTCCAGAAACTGCGGTCTTGGCAGCCGGATTCTGGAAACGATGAAAACCATGGCAGACTGTCCGCTCTGCCTGGAAGTGGAACTGCCGGACAACGACATGGCCAGACGACGCATCGCCTTTTATGAGCGGAATGGGTTTACCTACAATGATTATCCCTATATTCAGCCGGCCTATTCGCCGGAAAAAGCAACGGTGCCCCTGCGCTTTATGACAACAGGCGGCGGTATTTCTGCAGCGCGATTTGCAGAAATCAAAGCCTGCATTTACAGAGAAGTTTATAACGTGACAGAATAAAAGAACCGCCTGCGGAGTTTCGTGCTCTGCAGGCGGTTTTGTTATACCGTATGGGATTTTATAAACTGATCAATTCTGTCCCGTGTCAGCTTCTCTTTTGAGGCGCCAAAAAACAGCGTACTATAGGATGCACCTGCGCAGGCATAGCGGCAGGCATCTTCTATCGCATCACCGGCCAGAATGCGGCTGATGAACAACGCATTCATGCAGTCACCGGCACCTGTAGTATCAACCGGCTGCACCGGCACGGCAGGAATCCATCCCTGCTTGTTTTTATCGGCGTAATAGCAGCCCTCAGCACCGCACTTGATAACCACATTTCCGGCACCGTATTCCAGATATACGCGGGCAGCTTCTTCTGCTGTTTCTTTGCCGGTCATTGCCTGTGCATCGTAAAGACTCGGCAGAAAGTAATCAATCATCGGCAGAAAATCACGGACGCCTGCCAGACCAAGGCCAAGCTTATCTGCAGCAAGGTCCGCAAATACAAGCACGCCATCTGCCTGTATTTTCTGCAGAAATGGTGTCAGGCCGTCTTTTTCCAGTACAGGCATAGAGAAGATACTTGCCAGAGAAATCGCCTTACAGCCGGCCGGAAGGGACGTTGGAAGCATCTCCTTCGCAAGCAGGCTGTGGGCACCCTGTACAGAAAACACATGGCGCTCTCCGTTATCATCTACCAGCACAAGGGCTGTACCGGTCGCTGCGCCTGGCTGTGCTGTCATGTGCTGTACATCAACACCGCGAGCGGCAAGGGCACTTTTTAACATAGTACCGTTCTGGTCATCGCCCACACAGGCAGCAAGCGATACCCCCACGCCCAGGTCTGCCAGACGGATGCTCTGGTTTGCCGCATCGCCGCCGGTCTGAATTTCAATGGCAGAAATACGCTGCTTCTCCTGCCACGGTGTATTCTGATCAATTGGTAAGGCTGTAATGTCGATCACGGCCGAGCCAATGCACAATACTTCTGCTTTTATCATAACGCTCCTCCTCCCTGATGTCAGCGAAAATCATAGTCCATCAGATCAATAAAGGTCGTCACTGCTTCCTCTTCATTCCGGTACTCCTTCCGGACAAAAACACCGCGCTGCGCATCCCGGCTGCTTTCCAGAACAAAGATGCCGTCCTTTTTTACCAGCGTTGTAACGGGAGCTCCATACCTGCGGTCATGATAACGAAGCGTCTCTGCGCCGCAGGAGAAATCCACTTTCTCCTCCCAATGTTTCTCCCGGATCATCCGGCGAATCTCCTTTTCATGGCAGACCATAAAACTCACCCCTTTGCTTTTATTATACAGAATGTGCAGGGGCTGTGCAATCACAAAACAAAACCTCCCTGTTTGAACAGAGAGGTTTTATGTTTACAGTGTTAACTTCATTTCAATGTGCGGCAGACCATCCAGCAGATACTCCTCAGAGGTCTGCACAAAGCCTGCTTTTTCATACAGAGAGCGGGCGTAAGTCTGCGCACCAATGGAGATGCTCTTTGCCTGGAACTTCTCCTGTGCCACTTTAATAGCTTCTGCAACAATTCTTGTGCCCAAGCCCTGTCGGCGCTTTGCAGCGATTACACGGCCAATAGAGGCATCTTCCTCATAAACTGCGCCCTGCGGCAGAACTCTTGCATAAGCCTGAATGCCGTCTTCTCCCTGCAGCCAGAGGTGATAAGACACCTTGTCTGTATCTACCACGTCCAGATACGCACACTCCTGCTCTACAACAAATACCTTTGCCCGCAGCTCATAAATGGCAAACAGCTCGTCTACTGTCAGCTCCTGAAAACGCTTTACGATCAATTCCATGTTCCGTCTCCTCCATGCATTTCTGCCACCATAATACCACACAATCACAGAAATTGCTACAAAAAGAAAAGCCAATTGCCAAACGCTTTCGCATCAGACAATTGACTTTGTTTTATTATTCGCTGATCAGATCCATACCGCAGTATACGTAGGAAATATTGTTCAGCAGATAAGCCTTCAGCTTATTGTATGCTGTGATACCGGTGCAGTGGCCGGTGTAGAATCTTGTTGGGTACTCTTTCAGCGCAGTGCCAACGGTATCCAACAGCACCAGGTCACCCTTACCAAAGCCGCAGTATCTTGGCTGCATCAGGTGGAAGCCGCCCACCATAATGTCCGGAACGATCTGGAAGCGCTCTTTGCAGGCTGCCATTACATTCACAACGCCGCTGTGGCAGCAGCCGCCGAACAGCAGTGTCTTGCCTTCTGTGCGCACAAGCAGGAACATCTCGTGGGAAAAATCATCCTGAACCAATTCGTCGCCCACTTTGCAGCAGAGCTTTTTGTTGGAAGAAGTTTTCACGATGTCTGCTTCCACGTTGGTAAACAGCTGCAGTTCTTCGTCTACAACTGTATCTTCTGTCACAAGGCGAACCTGCGGCAATGTTTTCAGTTCCTGGTCGATGCCGATAAACTGTGCGCTTTCCAGGTCGAATTCATCGGAAACTGCATTGTCACCGTCATAGAATGCGCCGAATGCATTTTCACGAATATATACAACAGCTTCCGGTGCAAGTTCCAGCAGCGCCTTTACGCCGCCGCAGTGGTTTGCGTGGCCATGGGTCAGAATCACAGTATCTACCTGAGAAAGATCGATGTTCTTTCTTCTGGCATTTTCAATAAATGCATCACTGGCGCCGGTATCGATCACAATTTTGTGGTTTTCTGTTTCCAGATAATAAGAAGTGCCGTGTTCCTGCAGATAAGTCTGGTCGCGGCAAATATCATCAATTAAATTTACAAGTCTCATACTAATCCATTCCTTTCTGCCAACCATTATACCGCACAAAAACAGAAATTGCTACAAAAACAAAAAGAACCCGGCATTTTTACCGGGTTCTCTATATCGCTGCGAAATAACGGTTAATCCTGCTTTTCCAGGTTTTCCACTACATACTTATATTTGCCGAAGTTGTATGGTTCTTTCTTCTGGGTAATGTTACCGTATTCAATGGCATTCTGCGGACAGTTGGAGATACATGCCATGCAGTGAGAGCAGTTATTTTCCCATACAGGCTTATCGTCTACCAGATTGATGTTGTTCAGTGGGCAGAGTCTCTCACATTTGCCGCAGCCGTTGCAGGAATCTTCTGCAAAGAAGTCCTTTGCAGGCATCTTAAACTTGCACCAGAATGGATTCAGCGGCACAGTAACAGCAGTTTCAAAGAAGCGAACACGTTTTGCAATCAGTGTTTTGCCCTCGTTGATGCCCATTGCAACCTTATCTAATTTCTTATAGGCAGACAGAATGCGCTCCTCGACTTTTTCTCTCTCCAGCATTGGGTAAGAATCGCTGACAACGTAGTTTCTTGGCATAATAAACTCTGCATAGCCGCGGTAGTGCATATTCTTAGCTTTAAAAAGCTTTTTCATCAGCACGCCTGCCGGGCCGCTGTAACCGCCGCTGGTCAGAATAAAATACACATTCTGGTTACCTGTAAGCGGCAGTTTCTTCAGAAAATGCATCATGAAACGCGGAATTTCACAAACGTAGATCGGTGCGCAGATTACGAACGGCTTGTCGGAATGGATCGGTGTGCAATCATGCTTTCTGATACGGTTCAGAAGATCAACGCATTCGTCGCCTGTTCTCTTTGCCAGTTCTTTTGCAATAAATTCTGTATTGCCGGTTGCGGAATAGTATAAGACCATGAGAAACCTCCAAAACATCTAAAATAAAACTGTGCGGTATTTTTATCATCCATATGGAAAAAACCTGACATTTATTCCATTATTATAGCACACAGTGGAAAAAAATGCCACAAAAAGAAAAACCGGTCATCAGCTACTCTCACATCAGATCATCGGTCTGCTCTCCATTCCCGGCTGAAAATAAAAAAAGAACCTGGACGCTAAGCCAGGTTCTGATCGCAGCTCACCTTCTTAAGGTTCAAATCCCGCCACGGCTGGAATAAAAAAGAACCCGGCCGCTAAGCCAGGTTCTAATCTGGTCGAGGTGACAGAAATTAATTGCATATAAACCGCATAAATAAGCCATTTTTTATTTTTCATACTGCAATAACACTGCAACGCGTGGAAATATCAGCTGATTTTCGCTTTGGTTTCCGTAGTTACTCCGGCAGCATTCCCCAATGTCAGGCCCATATTTTTCAGGTAGTCTGTGGCCTTGGAGAGGTTATCGCTCTGGAAGGCTTCAAAGGCATCGCAGTAAGTGTTCATCGTGATCGTAATGTCTGTATGCCCCAGCAGCATCTGCAGGACTTTCGGCTGCATACCGGCTTCAATGCAGCGTGTGGCATAGGTATGGCGCAGAGAATGCAGCGTCACATCTCCGGCAATGTCCGGATCCAGGATCCCGTACTTCTTCAGCACTCGCTGGAACTGCAGATTTACCTGGCTTGTAGTGATCAGCTTTCCATTGTGCCGGAACAACAGACCATCCTCCACGAACTGCAGCACATCGGTCAGGATCTCACAGACATCGTCCGTAATGGGGATCTTTCTGGTGCCTGCCATGGTTTTCGGCTGGGCTGCAAGGATCGCCTCCCCTTTTGCGCCTCTGGAGATCGTCCGCTCTACGGTGATCCGCCGGAAATCCAGGTAAATATCCTGCACCTGCAGGGCATTGATCTCCCCCATGCGCATCCCTGTCAGCACAGAAAGCAGCATCTGGCGGCTGTATGGGATGTCCTCCGTCATTAAAATTTCCATCAGTTTTCGTTGTTCGTCCACTGTCAGCGCCCGGATCTTACGGAGCGCTTTTTTCGATTTCGGCTTTTTTACCCGCTCTAATGGATTTTGCGACAGGATCCCTCTGGCAACGGCTTCCAGGAAGGTGCGCTTCATCATCTGGTATTCTTTGTCGATCAGCGACTGAGAATAGCACTGCTCCTGCAGAAGAAAATCCCGCAGCATAGTCTCGTTGATCCGCTGCAGCGGCGTGTTGTAAAAGCATTCCATCCGCTTCAGAGTTTCCATGTCACGATAACCGGAAGTCTCCTTCACATAGTTCAGGTTGGTCTTATCGTCGATCATCTGCTTTGCCAGCTGGTAAAAGGTGATATTGCTCTTATCCACAAAGGTGCCGGTCATAATGCCGTAGCGGATCTGATTCAGCTTCTCCAGCACTTCCTTTTTTGTTTTGCCATAGACCGTTTTCCGGCGCAGCTTGCCCTTTTCATCCCGGCCTATGGTGATCTGTCCGCACCATTTGCCATCCGGCCGCTGGTAAATGGAGCCTTCTCCGTTACTCTTGCGTTTTGGCATGGCTGTCCCTCCCTCCATTAAAATGGCAGATCATCATCACCAAACAGATTCCCTTTTTCAGCATATTTTCTTACCAAGGTCATAGCAACTTCTGTAAACATTTCTTTTGATAGAATATTTTTCACTTTAGCCAACTCAGAGTATTCTTTCACAAAATGCGTTAGTTCCCAGTGATCATGTAAGCTAATAACATCATGATGGGAACCCAAATACAGTACATCTTCAAAGAAATTTCCCTCGCCAACAATCTTAACAACGGATAATAAAAGTTGTTCGTCATTTACATCCAGGCTTTGACCTGAAGAATCCTTATTGTCAGTTAAGCCGCACAGCCAATCAATCGAAACCTCCAGAGATTTTGCAATCTTTACAATATTCTCCAAGGATGGATTTGCCTTTTTCCCGGCATCTGAATTTTCGTATGCAGAGATTGTAGCAGCAGAAACTTTTGCTTCCTGCGATAATTGCAGTTGCGTCCAATCTTTGTTTTTTCGCGCTATCCGCATCCGGCTAGCAAATACTTCAATATTTCCCATTTCTTTTCACCATACCAAAATGACATCAAACAAATTTGATGCTAAATTCAATATAATAATAACAACAAGAAAAAAACGTGTCAACATTACATGTATATTCAATTTATCGAAATATATTTTAAAAGTATTCAATATAATAATTTTGATTATAAAATATATTTTTATTGACTATATTGAATTTTCACTTTAAAATATAAGAAGAACAACAAGGAAAGGAGGTGAAATCATGAAAGGTTCCGAGATCAGAGCGCTGATTCTAAAAAGTGGCGTTAGAATCTGGCAAGTAGCTGACGCTTATGGCGTGTCAGCTAACACCTTTTCTGTAAAACTCCGCTATGACTTCAGCGAAGCAGACACAAGACGCATTCTGGCAATCATCGAGCAGTTGAAGGCTGAAAAAGGTGCCTGAAGGCAAAACAAAAGCGCCCCCTGCTGATGCCCTGGAAAGCCAGCAGAAGGCGCAATTAAACAAATAGGACAACAGTCCCGCTCTTATTTTATCATTGAAAGAGCGGGCGCACAAGAGAAAACAGGAGGATTTATGTCTGAAAAATTAAACGACATTACAGAAACATACGAAACTGCACCGGAAACCCCGCTGGTATTCCTGGGCACAAAAGAAGTCGCTGCCTGCCTGGGCTGTTCCATTCCAACAGCCAGAGAAATCATGCACCGCTGGGACTTCCCGCTGATCAAGGTAGGCCACGGCCTGCGAGTAGAGAAAAGCGCCTTCCAGAAGTGGGCAAGCGTGCGGAGGGATTAAGTATGGAACATTTCAATATCCCTGCAGCAGGATCCGCGGCACCGGAACAGCCACTGACCCCGGAACAGACCATCAGCATTATTCGGAAATCACTGGAGATCCTGGAAAGAACAACCCAAAAAGAGGAAAACCCGGGATCTGATGCAGAAGAGGTTGTTCAGCTGGTCAATTATGTGAAGCCCGGCAGCCTTCTGCTGCCTACAACAAAGGTCAGCAGAAAGCTCTATGACGGAAAAACGGACTTTACAGACGGCGTGCAGCCAATCGATATCAGCCGCAAAAATCAGAAGGGGACATTTATAGTGCCGGCTAAACTGGTTTTCATGCCTACGATCAGCCAGGAAGGGCTGGAAATCCCAAGGCACCTGACACCATTTGATAAGCAGGTGCAGAACGGTATTTTTACACTGATCGAAAACGGCTATACGGCTTTTACCGCAAAACAAGTCTATGAAGCATTTGCAGGAAAAACCATCACATCCCCCCAAGCAATCGAACGAGTAACGGACAGCATAACAAAGCAGCGCCTGACACTGATCGGTCTGGACTGGACAGCACATGCAAAAATGAAAGGTCTCCCGGTGGATCAGCAGCGTGGAGATTACGTTGCCAAACAGGAAAATCTGCTGCTGTTGAGCCGTGTAAAAGTCCGCTGCGGCGGTCAGGATCTGGACGGTTATACTGTTATCAGGAAACCTATTCTATACAGGTATGCAAAAGCAGTCGGCCAGCTGGCTACTATCGATAGAAAGCTCCTTGACGTTCCGGTGAATAATACCGTTGCAAACATTGTTCTGAAAAATGAATTACTGGAACGGATCGACACCATGAAGAGACGCAAAGGAAGCGTCAGCAATACCATTCTTTTTGAAACGCTGTATAAACTTGCTGAAGTTGGTGAGGATCGCCGATACAGGGAACAGACAAGAAAGAGCGTTCTCAAAATGCTGAACACCTGGAAGAAGGAAAAGTTTATTTCCGGATACACCCTGAATAAAACAGGTCCGAAAATCGTTTCTGTTACGGTACATATCTGACCCTTTGGTTCTGTGTACATGACCCTTCAGAATTATGCACATGACCCTTCAAAATCGTGTACATGACCCTTAGAAATCGTGTACATACCAAAGAAGCCCGAAAGCTAAAAAACCTTGATTTTATGCGGTTTTTCGGGCTTTTTTTGGATTCTCTGAAACTGTACATGTAATACAGGTATTACAAGTATTACAGCCGCCAGCCGCCCCCGCTTTACAGCCGGGCGGGCTGTCGGTAAAATAGCAGACAAGAGAGCGGTACCTTTCTCTTTTACAGGCAAATACAGGAAAGGAAAAAGAATGGAACTGGAATTATTAAAACAATATTTACCGGACTATCTCCGGAGCAGAGGCGTAGATCCGGACAAGGCGGCGCGAAGCAATACCGCCTGTCCTGTCTGCGGAAACGGACACAAAACAGGTTGTTTTCACTATTACAGCGACACGCAAAAAGTAAAGTGCTATTCCTGCGGCTTCAATGGCGATCTGTTTGATCTGATTGCTGCAGAAAAAGGGATCAGCAATGCAGAGGCTATCTCTGAAGCCCATCATCTTTATGGATCTGAAAAGACGTGGCATCCGGTTATTCCACAGAAACAGGAAAATGAAATCCCGCCTGAAGACCTGGCTTTCTTTTTTCGACAGGCTGCAGCGGCAAATGATTTTGAATATCTGAAAAAGCGCGGCATCTCAAAAGGCATACAACAGCGGTTTATGGTTGGTTTTGTCCCGGATTGGATCAGCCCCCAGGCAGTCAGAACTACGCTGGAGAAAGGTGGAGATCCGGAGAGGCTTCCCAGAAGCCCCCGCTGTATCATACCCACCAGCAGGAACAGCTACATAGCAAGAGATACCAGAGACAGCTTGACAGACGAACAGAAGCGTTACAGCAAGCAGAAACAGGGACCACAATCGTTATTTAACCTGAAAGCCTTTGACCGGTCTGAGGCGGTTTTTATCACAGAGGGCGAAATAGATGCAATGAGCATTGAAGAAGCCGGTGGTGCAGCCGTTGGACTTGGCAGCACTGCAAATCTGAAAGCTCTGATCTCCTATCTGCAGGAAAACCCAACTGATCAGGTGCTGATTCTCAGTCTGGATAACGATGAGCCTGGCCGAGCGGCACAGATCCGGCTGGCGGACGAATTGAATAAGCTGGATATTCAATACATAGATGGCACAAAGACGCTCCTGAAGGCGGCGAAAGACCCAAACGAAGCACTTGTAAACGATCCGTCAGCATTCCGGGACGGTGTACGTTTTTTGCAGAGCAAGGCCGGAAAATTACCATCGGAGGGTTTCGCAAGAGAATACAGAGCGGTGGAGCTGCTGGACTATTTTCGAAAAATAGAAGAGCAGCCGGAAGGACTGGAAGCAAAAACAGGCTTCCGGAAGCTGGACGAAAAGCTGCAGGGTGGTCTTCACGAAGGCCTGCATATTATCGGCGCAGTTTCCAGCCTGGGCAAGACAACATTCACACTGCAGTTGGCGGATCAGATCGCCGGTACCGGTCAGGATGTGCTTTTCTTCAGTCTGGAGATGAGCAAACTGGAGCTGATCGCCAAAAGTATCAGCCGGCATTCTTTTCTTTGCACCGGACTGGAAATGGAAAACGGACGATTTATTGCAAGAGACACTGCACAGATTTTGAACAACAGACGTTATAAATATTACAGCGAAAAAGAGCGGCAGGCAGTCAATGAAGCGATCAAACTTTATTCTTTACCGGCCGAGAACATGTATATCTACGAGGGACGATATAAGGGTCAGCGTCTGACGGTGCAGCATATCAAAGAAATCACCCGGGAACATTGGAAAACCACCGGCAGAACTCCCATTGTCTTTGTGGATTATCTGCAAATCATAGCACCTGCAGACGTGAGAGCTAGCGACAAGCAAAATACTGATACCGCTGTTTTTGAACTGAAAGAGCTTTCCAGAGATCTGAAGACAGCAGTTTTTGCAATCTCCAGTTTTAACCGGGACAACTACACGCAGCCGGTCAACATGGCATCTTTTAAAGAATCTGGTGCTGTTGAATATTCTTCTGACTTACTTTTCGGCCTGCAGTATGCCGGGATGGATTATCTGCCAGGCGAAAAGGATGGCGCAAGAACCGCCAGACTGCGGGAACTGATGGCGGTGATCCAGCACATGAAGGAAAATAAAATACCGATATCGATTGAATTGAAATGCTTAAAGAACCGTAACGGCTATCCGTTCACTATCGCTTTTGATATGCAGGCAGCCTTCAACCACTTCTCTGAGGCTGAACCGGTTCTGTGGAATAATGAAACATTAAGCAACGAAAAAAAGCCGATATAGGCACGGGGTATCACATGAGCGAATTGAGAGAACTGTTCATCGAAACATTGGAGAAGCGGATCCTGGAATCCGACCCGGAAAGTGGTGGCTGCAGCGTGCTGGTAAATGAATGGGTGCAGCTGCTCATCCAGGAAAAACGAGAGAAAAAGGAGGACTGAACATGCGAACAGCATTCCAGAAGTACAAAAACGGTCAGAATCAGGCAAATGCACCCCCGGCGCTCCTGCCGGATCACCGCTTCCAGACCGAGAGCCAGAGGACGGCAGCATTATTTGTGAAATCGTAGTACAGAGTTTATTGCCAGATAAGGCAGAAAGGAAATAATTTATGGCATATTTTGAAAAAACTTTACAGGCAGTGAAAACGTTCCATAAGGTAGTCAGTGAGGCGCATGATGCTTTTGCGGAAAAACAGCATCATGCTTTAAAAAAGTACAAGGATCCGGCGGCACTTATTCAGGAGGCAAGAAATGAGCTGGAGGAGATCAGAAAAGAGCAGGAAGAAATCTTCTGTTCCATTATGCAGACCGAGTTCGATGAAGTCCGCACGTTGTTCAGAGATGTTGTGACAGCTACCCCGCCGGCTGATTTACAGATCCTTCTGGAAGCGATTAAATCAAAGGGGTCTGCCATCACCGATACAGAAATTGCATTTCACATGCAAAAGTACAAGGATAATTTCTTAGCGTTCAGCTCCGTGTATTACGTTCTCCAGGCGTTTTCCGAAAAGAAACTGCCGGGTCTCCTGGTGAACGTAGACGAACTTGCAGAAGAATTAAACCTCCGAGAAAGCGAGCTGCTTTCCTGGTGCAAAAACTGGAATGGACTGGATCGCATCACCAGATCGCATCACCAGATTGCTTCTTCTGGAAGACGATACAAACCCAATTACAGCCATTGGCCGGAAAGTGGAAAATTTTGTAAATGGCAGATTCACTGTGGAAGCCTTCTGTGCTGTTTCTGAGGAATAAAAGAACCTGACAAAACCTAACATTCACGCCCTGCGGCCATTCTGTACCGGCTGCAGGGTATTTTTATGGTGAGGAGGAATACTGATGATGCAGGACAATACCGTAAAAGAGAAGCTGCAGCTGTATTTGAACTTAGAAAAAGAATTTCAAAATCTGAAACGAAGGCTGCACGAAATAGAGTCCGTTCTTTTTTCTCCAGGCCGCTCTCAGATAGATGGCATTAAGCGAACAAAAGGCCAGAATTCCGGAATGCACCGTGCGGATGCTCACCTGGATCTGCAGAGAAGATGCCAGGAGAAGCTGGCGGAGATTTTAGAGGCGCTGCTGCAGATTGAATTGATGATAAAGCCGTTAGATTCTATAGAGCGGCTTCTGCTCCGATATCGCTATGTGGATGGCCTCTGTTGGGATGAAATCAGCAAAAATCTGGACTGCAACGTGTCCCAGGCGCACCGGATCCACAACAGAGCACTGGCAGCACTGGAGCAAAATATTGAAAAATCTTAAGGTTCGCTGAAATCCGCCATCAGAAATGCTGAAAAATGATAAGGCGCAATAAAAAAAGAGCCTGCTGCTGCAGACCCTTGTTTTCTCCTGCATTTGGCGCTGCAGGAGTGCGCACACGCCGCCAAATGTTGTGCGCTTATGTTCTTTTGACCAGGAATGACTTGCCACCGGAGAATATCAACCGCCCTAAATCGTTTTGAGGAGCTGCAGGAACCGCTCTGCATCCTGTCCAGAGGCCTGTGCTATATGTTCCAGCAGCCAGTCCTTCAGCCGTTCAATGACAGCCGGGACATCTTCTCCATGGCGTTCTGTATAGCCCTCCGGATCTTTCAGGCGGCTCTCCAGCGCCATCAGTTGCCACTTGTAGTCAGACATCATAGGAATATTGACAATCGGCACCCGGCCGTAACCAGGCTGTTTTGCATAGCCGATCACAGGAAAAGATTTCCCGGCGATCTCATAAGTTTCTTTACAAGATGAATCGAATGTGATACAATTACTCAATGATTCATAATGGTGTTTTTCGAGAATGTCATTTGATCTGATGCTCTGCGCAGTGCCAGCTGTGCAGGGCTTTTTTGTTTTTCTCATGATTTCATCTCCTTCTCATTTGCCAGGGCACACAGTTCCTGTACCTTGTCAGACAGACGATAAAGATAGTCCGCTATGATTTCACCACGGATACTGGCTGAATGTTGATAGTGTTCCAGAAACTGTCCAGACAGCTTCGAATCCAGATAATCCTCTTGCAGGTCCCGAAGAATGAGCGTTGCCCGCTGCAGCATCAGCTCCAGTTCTGTGATTTCGCTGTCCAGTATGTACGCCACTCTGCTTTTTTTCATGTCAGTTCCTTTCTCTGTTCGCTTCCTGAATTTTCCTCTGTGATCCGCTCTGAGAGATTTTGCACCTCATGCAATAACTTCCATTGTTTCGCTGTGAAAATCGCTTCTGTGACCTCTCAGAGGAAAACAGGGCTATTTCTACACTCATTACGAACAGCTGTTCTGTATTTTTCTTTTCCCAGGGATCAGAGCCTCCATGCTTGGCAGCTATGCCCTGTGATTGTTATTATACCGTACATACGACCATGTAACAAGATGGAATTTTATACAAGTATACGACCATGTTTTTATTATTATTGTACATGGTCGCATTTATATATGTGTGGTATAATACTTGTAAGGAGGTGGCGAAATATGGACGAAAAGAAACCGGCTGGTTATTATACTGAGGCTAGAGCACGGGCCAATAAGAAATATATGTCACAGTTTGTGGAGGTTAAAGTCCGCATGACACCGGAGCGGAGATTCGAGGTGCAGGCTCACGCTCAGAAACAGGGCGAAAGCACGACAGCATTTATCAACCGCGCCATCGATGAAGCAATAGAACGGGACAACGCCGGGAAGGAGGAATAGTGTGGCTGGAATAACCATTGCACTTTTACGGCAATCGTGCGATAATGGGCATATATTATGGTCTGCGCATGCGCTTGCCAGACTGCAGGAACGCGGTATTTTCCGCAAAGATATTAAAAACGCCATCCAGACCGGCGAGATCATTGAACAGTACCCAGAAGATTTTCCGCAGCCAAGCTGTCTTGTGCTGGGTGTTACGCTGGAAAGCCGTCCGATCCACGTTGTGTGCAGTTTCGATGGTGAATATCTGACAGTCATTACCGCATACTATCCAACACCGGATAAATTTGAAGCGGACAATAAAACACGAAAGGGGCAGTAAAACAATGAAATGCTATCAATGCAGAGACAATATGACAGAAAGCACTACCACACACGTTGTGGATTTGAAGAAGTGCATCGTAATTATCCGTAATGTGCCTTGTCTTGCCTGCCCACAGTGCGGCCAGACGTTCTATACAGATGCTGTTGCAGAGCGATTGGATGAGATCGTCCAGCAGGTCAGCAGCCTCATGACAGAGATCGCTGTTATTGAATATACCGACACAAACGCAGCGTAAATAAATAAATCAGAGCGCTGACACAACTGAACAGCAAAATAAAAAGAGAGTGGTTCATTTTTGAAATTTGAACCGCTCTCTTCTCTTATTTGAACATAAACACACCCGTTCATTTTGCAAAAAATGAACAAGAGTATATTAACCTATCCTATCCTTACCTATCCTACGGAGCCATTCTGGATCCATTATGGATCCAGTTTGTATACAGATGGTTCACCATCGGTTTCCATTTGGTTGCCAGTCTCTCTTTTACCAGGCCATACCGTCGTATACAACCGTATTCGATTGTATGCTATCGGTAGCCATCGCAAAGCCTGTAAAATAAAAAAGAGCGGCACCAGACCGCTCTCATAATTTATACTGCAGTAATACTGCAATAGTACTGCAACGTACTCATATTTTCTGTTATTTTAGGTTGCTTCTTTTAACGGAAACTAAGCGAAAAAATCGCATAAATAGGCCGTTTTGACGCAATCCAAGAAAAAGAAAAGGACTGTTCGAAAACAGTCCCATTTGGTCGAGGTGACAGGATTTGAACCTGCGACTTCTACGTCCCGAACGTAGCGCTCTACCAAACTGAGCCACACCTCGAAAACAAAAGTACCTCAGGAAATTCCTGGGTACTTCGCTTGGCTGCGGCACTAGGATTCGAACCCAGACAAACAGAGTCAGAGTCTGCTGTGCTACCTTTACACAATGCCGCAATATTTTCTGTTCGTTGTTCTTGTCCCGAACAACAATACCTATTATAACAGGTTTCTATAATAAGTCAACACTTTTTTGAAAAAATTTTAAAAAAATATAAAAATAGCCAAACCACCAACAAAACATGGTAATTTGGCTTCAGTTTCTATGCAAGATACCCTAATTCTTTCAGTACTGCGTTGATAGTTGGGCGCTCCTCGTCATGGCAGTGGACAAAAAATACGGTATTCTCCACCCGCACAATTACAAGATAGCGGTTATGCGCTACCCTGGACCAGAATGTAAAATTGCTGATCTGCTCCTGCATGATCATGCTTTCACCGTCTGGTACGTACAGATTCTCTCTGATATAGCTGTGGAGCTGCTGCACCACATGGTGCGCCTGCTCTGTTGTGTCGAATGTAAAAAATTCCAGCTGAAATGCATTGGCATCATCATGCACACCAATCACACGCTGCACGTCACCGGATTTACGCCACTCCTCTGTTGTTTCCTGCGGAGCAAATCCGTGCTTTTCCAGTACGTTCCATACCTGATTGGTCGAAGCTGGTGTTCTTTCTCCGGCAGCAGTGACCGAAAGAACCACTACAAGGATGCCCACCAGAATACCCACGGCAACGCCAAGTCCAACAATGATTCGAATTGTTTTCTTCATCTTCTGCCCCTCCTTTTCTTTTATTATAAAGCAAAAGAGAAACCTGCGCAATAAAAAAGCAGGGATCGCTCCCTGCTGTATCTTATTTCGCTGCTTTCTGTTTGAGGATCGTATCCAGCAGAGCATGAGCTGCCTGTTCTTTTGTCATTTTTTCCAGTGCCACAGTTTCTTCTGCAGAAATCAATGTCAGCACGTTGGTGTCGCCTGCAAAGCCGGCACCTTCTACCTTCAGGTTATTGGCCGCAATCAGGTCGATCTTTTTCTTCTCCAGCTTTTTGCGGGAGTTCTCCAGCATATTCTCTGTCTCCATGGAGAAGCCGCAGAGGAACTGACCCGGCTGACGGTTCTCGCCAAGATACTGCAGAATATCCTGTGTACGCTTCAATGGAATGGAAAGATCGCCGTCTTTCTTCTTCATCTTCTCATCGGCAACGGTAGTTGGGGTGTAGTCTGCCACAGCAGCCGCTTTGATGATAATATCCTGCGCCGGCGCTGCCTGTGCTACTGCCTCAAACATATCCTGCGCACTGACCACATCTACCGTATTGACGAATGGAAGGCGCTTCAGGGCAGTTTTACCGCTGACGAGGGTAACCTCTGCACCGCGGCGTGCAGCCGCCTGTGCGATGGCATAGCCCATTTTACCGGTGGAGTGATTGGTAATGTAACGAACCGGATCGATAGCCTCCTGGGTCGCACCGGCTGTTACCAATACCTTCAAGCCTGTCATATCTTTCTCACAGGCAATTTCCTGCAGAATGTACTGGAGCAGATCTTCCGGCTCCATCATCTTGCCGGCACCGGTATCACCGCAGGCAAGGTAACCAACGGACGGCTCCGCAATCACAAACCCATACTTCCGCAGTGTCTGCAGGTTGTCCTGTGTAATTGGGTTCTCGTACATGCCGGTATTCATGGCAGGTGCCACGATCTTTCTGCAGCGGCAGGCCAGTACAGTTGTGGTCAGCATATCATCTGCCAGGCCGTGTGCCAGCTTTGCCAGCACGTTGGCTGTTGCCGGTGCAATCATCACCACGTCGGCTCTTTTTGCCAGGGCAACGTGCTCCACGCTGTACTGGAAGTTCCGGTCGAAAGTATCGATGAGGCACTTGTTGGATGTCAGTGTCTCGAAGGTAACAGGACTGATAAACTGAGTCGCATTCTCGGTCATCAGCACGTGTACGTCACAGTGGAGCTTCACCAGCGCGCTTGCCAGCGAAGCTGTTTTATAGGCTGCAATACTGCTGGACACACCCAGCAATACGGTTTTTCCTCGTAACATTTCCGTTCCTCCCCATCAGCGGTTTTTCTTGTATAAAAGCCACAGGCCTTTCAGTGTGAGATTATCGTCACAGATCACTTTCTTTTTGCAGTGCGGTACAATGCACTTTGCAATGCCGCCTGTGGCAACAACGGTCAGCGGACCGCCCATCTCTTCCTCTGCCCGTTCAATGATGCCATCTACCATGGCGGCGCTGCCGTACACAACACCGCTCTTCATGCAGTCGATGGTATTCTTGCCAAGCATCTTTTCCGGAGCCTCCATGCTGATGTGCGGCAGCTGTGCCGTACCGCTGGAAAGCGCTTCCAGAGAAAGCTCCACACCGGCGATGATCATGCCGCCAATGTAGTTGCCGTCTTTATCAATGGCAGAAACCGTAGTAGCGGTACCCATGTCAAAAAACAGGCTTGGCTGCGGATACTCTGCAATCACAGCCGCAGCATCCACCAGCAGGTCTGCGCCAACAGACTTCGGATTGTCCATCATCAGCTTTACGCCGAGATCCATGTCGGAATTAACAAGTATCGGACGGATACCAATGAGCTTCTCCACAGCCTCTGTGAGCACCGCTGCCAACGCTGGCACTACGGTGGACAGAATGCCGCCTTCAAACTGCTTCCGGTCAATCTCGTAGATCTCCAGAATATTCTTCATTTTAGAGGCATAGTCGATGGCTGTTTTTGTTTTATCGGTGGAAATACGGGCAGTAAAATACACGCCGTTTTCATCAAGGCCGCCGATGACGATATTGGTGTTGCCTACGTCAATCGCTAAGATCATTGATCTTCATCCCCTTACTCGTCTGCGCCCAGTCTGCCGTGCTTTTCGTAGCGGGCTACCTGGGTAATTTTATTTTCATCATCTACAAAAACTACCTTTGGGCGGTGGTCTGGTGCTTCTGCTGCATCCATCTGGCAGTAGCACATGATAATAACCTTATCGCCTGGGGATGCACAGCGTGCTGTTGCACCGTTAAGACAGATGAGACCGGAACCGCGGTCACCGGCAATCACGTATGTCTCAAAGCGGTTGCCGTTGTCGATGTCTGCAATCTGCACCTTCTCATATTCCAGAATACCGGATGCATCCATCAGGTCGCGGTCGATGGTGATGCTGCCTACGTAGTTCAGGTCAGCCTGTGTCACCGTTGCACGGTGAATTTTTGCTTTCAGCATTTCCAGTGTCATAAATATTCTCTCCCTTTCTATGATCGCTGGTGATTTATTCTTCCACGTGGAAGGTAAAGTTATCGATCAGTCTTGTTTTGCCTACGTAAACTGCAATAGCAATGAGCACGTCACGGTCTGCAGTTTCCACGTCTTCCATAGTCAGAGCGTCTACCATCTTAATGTAGTCGATCTCTGCCAGGTTCTCTTCTTTAATCTCTTCACGAATCACACCAATAATATTCTCTGCGCTGCGCTCGCCTCTGTTCATCAGGGAACGGGCTGCTGTCAGGGAACGGTCCAGCACGCAGGCTGCGCGCTTTTCCTCTCTGCTGAGATAAGTGTTGCGGGAGCTCTTTGCCAGACCGCTTGGCTCACGAACAATCGGGCAGCCTACTACTTCCACGTCAATGTTCATATCACGAACCATGCGGCGGATCACAGCCAGCTGCTGGGCATCCTTCTCGCCAAAGTAAGCTCTGTCCGGCGCTACAATGTTGAACAGCTTGGAAACAACGGTACATACGCCCTGGAAGTGACCAGGACGCTTTGCACCGCAAAGGTTATCTGTCAGGCCTGTCATGTCCACGTGGGTACAGAAGCCTTCCGGATACATTTCTGCTGCTTCCGGGTGGAAGATCAGCGCTGCGCCTGTTTCTTCGCACAGTGCTGCATCCTTCTCCAGATCTCTCGGGTACTGCTCAAAATCTTCGTTTGGACCAAACTGGATCGGGTTTACAAAAATGCTTACTACAACTTTATCGTTTTCTTCCACAGCCTTTTTGATGAGGCTCTGGTGGCCTTCGTGGAGATAACCCATTGTCGGCACAAAACCAACGGACAGGCCTTCCTTTTTCCAGGCCTTCACCTGTTCCCGTACCTGCTGCACGGTTGTTACGATTTCCATGTTCTTCGCTCCTCTAATCTATTAATACAGCTTGTCCAGCACATCATCGCCTACAGTGAAGCAATGCTCCTCTGCAGGGAATGTGCCGTCTGCTACTTCTTTGATGTAACCCTGGAATGCCTCGCGCATCAGTGTGCCTGCATCGCCAAAGCGCTTTACAAACTTCGGCACAAAGTCGGAGAACATGCCCAGCATATCCTGGTACACCAGCACCTGGCCGTCGCAGCCTGCGCCTGCACCAATGCCAATGGTCGGGATAGAAACTGCTGCAGTGATCTTCTCTGCCAGCTTTGCTGGTACGCACTCCAGTACAATGGCAAATGCGCCTGCTTCTTCCAGCGCTCTTGCGTCGTCAATCAGCTTCTGCGCTGCTTCCAGAGATTTGCCCTGCACCTTAAAGCCGCCGAATGCGTTAACAGACTGCGGTGTGAGGCCAATGTGACCCATTACAGGAATGGAAGCCTTTACAATTGCCTTTACCTGCGGCACCATGTCGCTGCCGCCTTCCAGTTTAACAGCCTGTGCACGGCCTTCCTTGATCAGTCTGCCTGCATTGCGCACAGCTTCTTCTACAGACACCTGGTAGGACAGGAATGGCATATCTGCCACAACGAGGGCATTTTTTGCGCCGCGTGTAACAGCTGCTGTGTGGTGCACCATATCATCCATGGTTACGGAGAGGGTATCTTCATAACCAAGCATTACCATGCCCAGAGAGTCACCGACGAGGATGGCATTGATGCCTGCTTCGTCAATGAGCTTTGCCATGGAATAATCATAGGCAGTGAGCATGGTGAGTTTTTCTTTATTTTCTTTCGCCTTTAAAAAGGTCGCTGTTGTATTTTTCATGAAAAAAGATCTCCTAACATCGTTCTCAATTCAGAATAATCCCGCTGGGGATGTTTTACGGAAGCAATATCGGTCAGCCGATGGGCCAGCAGGCTGTACAGCATCTGCTGCTCCGGCTGCGCCGCAAGGCTCTGCAGATGACCGGATACTGTCTGCGCATCACAGCGCTCCACAGGGCCGGTCAATGCCTGCACTACGTCTTTCTGCAGTGCAGATTCCACGTTGCCGCGGATCAGCGGTGCCAGTGCGTTTCTTGCTGCATCGCGGTCAAAGCCGCACTGCATCAGCATGGCAATGCCGCTGTCCAGCAGCGCCAGCACATGGTTGCTGACAGTCACCGCCGCGCAGTGATACAGTGTTTTCTGTTCTTTTGAAATTGGTTGTACCGGGTTGCCCAGCCGGCGAATCAGCGAAACGATGGTGTCCAGATGCGCATCGTCGCCTTCCACGGCAAACACAGCGTTTTTCATCAGCTGATACCCTGTTTCTTTACTGGAGATCGCCAGCAGCGGATGAACAGAATACCCGTAAGCGTTCCGTTGTTGTATCTCTGAAAAAATACCAGATGATAGAGATCCACTACAATGACAAATTATTTTATTTTCAATCGGCAAATCCTTCAGCTGCGCCCATACGTCTGCAATGGCCGCGTCGCTGGTTGTAACAAACAGAATATCGCTGCGTTCCACCAAGTCCTGCAGCTGTTCAAACCATGCTGTTCCTGTAAAATCTGCCGCTTTCTGTGCGGAGTCCAGACTTCTGCTGCAGTATCCCACCACAGGGATCCCGTTTTCGCAGAAATATCTTCCAAGGGAAAAACCAACTTTTCCCGCACCTATTAACCCTATCTTCATTGCGACCACTCCTTTCAGAGCGATACTCTGCGGTCCTATTCCGGCCGGGCCGGATATATGCCTCTGAAAATAAAATCACATCTGTTTTTGTAAAAAGGTATAGTTCCAGCAGGATACCATCCATCTGTATATTTTATCACATAACTACCGGCCTTTGCAATACGATTGGCACATCCAAATCATAGAAAAAAGCGTACCTTTCTATAAAAAGTACGCTTTCTAATCACCATTTTCGATTGATATCTTCAACAAAATACTGATGCGATACCATATCATGCATCGCTCTTTGATTTTGTGCAATAACTGCCGTGTTATATGCATTTAAAGCTTCATTCTTTTCAATACTCTGCAACGATGCCGCCATGCTAATACTTGCATCATAAAGACGTTCGATATTCTTGTTGGCCTCTCGCATCGAACATGCTAAATAATATTGATTTTTAACAACTTGATCGAGTTTTTGAATTACAATATCCAATCTTCCAACGATCCGATCCATCTTTAACTCATCTTCATATCGGTTGTACGCACCCTCATATCCACCAAGCGTATCACATCTGCCAGATTTTAAATATTCGTAGAAAGTTGCAATTGGAACCGGATCCCAGTATTTATTATATACAACATTTAATTCATAAAGCTGTTCAAGTGTCGACGTTGTTTCCTTTAAAGTAGCTTTTACTGTGTTGATATCTTCAACTAGTAACTTTTTCTCTTCCTCTTCTTTTTCACAACGTTCCATATCACGATAAACTGCATCTGCATATTCTTTAGCGCGCGCATCATTTATTTTCTTTGCCTTTGATTTACTTGCAACACAACCCAAAACAGCTGCCAATATGGCTGCTCCAACGCCAATGCCGATACCTACTAACAGCTTAATCCAAAAAGGACCCGGAGCTACGAAACCTCCAACCAATACACTGAGGGCTGCAATCGAAAATCCAATTCCCACCGCATTTCTTTTATAACTTGTATCTGGAAACACCTCCATTGGTTTTTGTATTTCTTTTGCTATACCTAATTTGCGCACTTGGCCTCTTAGTTTTTTAATCAGATTTTCCTGTGTATACTTTTCTTTTTCCAACTCTGATACCGTGCTCAGATACTCCATTAATTTTTGTTTTTGTTCTGTTTCCTTGTTTGTCATTGTAAAATCATGCTCCTTTCTGTCAAATATAATAATACTTTAGTATTTATAATATTGTCAAGTATTACTTTACTATAGTATTAATAAACTTGCAAGGAGCGGCATTATGTTTGGAGAACGACTCTACCAATTACGCACACACCGAGGATTGAGCCAGGCTGAACTGGCTTCTCATCTTAATAAAAGCAAACAAAGTGTTTCCAACTGGGAAAATGACAATATTCTCCCCTCCATTGATATGCTGGTTGCTCTTTCCAAATTTTTCGGTGTCAGCTGTGACTATCTTTTAGAACTTGATGACCGAAAATATTTAGAAGTTACCGGATTAACTGAAAAAGAGCTGACACACGTTCAGCTCATCATTGATGATATTCGCAAAAAATACAAGCCTATAACAAACAGGAATTTCTGTTCGTTATAGGCTTTTCGTTTGCTTATGGGATAATCAGGTCAAGGATCAGACCGGCGGCAACGGCTACACCGTAGTTGATGCCGAGGATCATAAAATTCTGGCGCATATGGTGTCTGTTGGCACGGAACAGAATGATCCAGCCAACACCTGCGCCGGTACAGAGGCCGGCCACAGTAGAGCCGAAACTGAGGGCGCCTTCTGTGAACAGCTCTGTGATAATTACAGAAGAAGCACAGTTCGGGATCAGACCGATAATTGCTGTGAGGAACGGCTGGAAAACGGTGTCATTCAGCAGGAAGGTACCAATGGTATCTTCGCCGATCAGCTCAATGGCAAAACCAAGGACAAAGCTGACACCGAAAATAAACAGGCCGGTCAGAATGGTGTGGCGGATTGCGGAAAACCAAACGCTCTTG